>JBGPBL010000100.1:0-7027 GCA_041481225.1 Sulfurifustaceae bacterium
CGCATGCTGGAAGAAGACACAAAGACCGAACCGCTCACGACGACGCAAGACTCCGCTCGATAATCTCGGCGAATAGCCGCTCCATCAGACCGTAGTCCCTATCCAGCCCCGCCTGCACCGCAGCGAAATATTCCTGCTTTTTCTCCTCGGCGATGGAGCTGAAATTCAGCAATGGCAACCCTGCTTGCAATGCCATCAGTATCGAAAGAACGCGCGCCGCTCGTCAATTGCCCTCGCGGAATGGGTGAATCAGCACCAGTTCCACATGCGTTTCCGCCAGCGCACGAGCAATGGCTGCGCGGTCTTTGAAATTGCACGGCGTATATCGGGCTAATACATTCCTTTCAAATTCCCCCATCAGGCCTGTAACACGGGCAGCCGCAGCAAACGGGAATCACCCTTACTCACGTTCACTTGCCGGTATTCACCGGCCCACTCGTAAATCTCGCCGAGCCAGCGCTTGTGTACCTCGCGGATATCGGTTGCGGTGAAGCGGTGTTTCTCATCGTACTTACCTACCAGCTCAGCCATCGCCTTTTCCAACGCGCGGGCCTCCGTATCGTCCATTTCCTTCGGTGATTTGATGCCTAGCCGGTTCCTAAGCACGTGTTCATTCGAGTCGGGCTCAAATTGAGCCTCAGGCAAATCCGAAACGTCGTATCGGCCACTTTCTTTCATTGGCCATTCCTTTCTGTCATATGGTTGGGGCAAGCTGAAACAAGGCCTGTCGATATTTTGTACCGGTTCATCTAAGGCCCTTCTGGTTGCCAGGCGCCCCAAGGGGCGACTGTAGTGATCAAACGGCTCGTCGCCGTCCTTACATTGATGAGGCTCGGCCAACCGAAGCCTTTGGTACCGGGCTTCTCTGATGATTGTATGGTGTCTTGGTGTGCACGTCAGCCATCTTGAGGAACAGCAGATACGTCAATCGCGCGACCAGGCGCCACAAATCCTGCCGTCGTCCGCTCGGCAACTGCTCTTTGCGTTGCCCTACCTCCTGCATCCATGCAGTCGTGTCCTTTCCCCATGAAAGGGAAAGGGACGTTATGGTTAAGAGGCATTTGTAGCGTTTCTCTAACCGATTCAAAGCTCAGGAAACAAGGCGTCCTCAAATCCCAACAGGCGGATATCACGCAGGCGCATGGGATAGAGGATGCCGTCGAGGTGGTCACATTCATGCTGCACCACGCGCGCATGAAAACCGGAAACAGTGCGATCGATGGGTTTCCCGTATTGATCGAATCCCGTATACCGCAGGTTCTGGTGACGGCTGACCAGACCGCGCAGTCCCGGCACACTCAGACATCCTTCCCACCCGTCATCCATTTCGTTGCCAATCGGGGTGAGCGTCGGGTTGATCAACACGGTCGACGGGACAGGTTCAACATCCGGGTAACGCGGATTGGCCTCCACGTTGAATATGACCACGCGTTGCGGCACGCCGATCTGCGGCGCGGCAAGACCGGCGCCACTCAGGGCCGCCATGGTGTCAAACATGTCGGTAATCAGGGCGGCGAGTCCGGGGCTGTTGAATTCCTTGACCGGCTCGGCTTTGTGGTACAACAAGGGGTCGCCCATCTTCAGAACACGTTTTACTGCCATTCTCTCCTGCCCTCGACTTCGCGTAGAATAGGTACATCCTAATTAAAAATTGCGTGCAAGGAAAACCCGAGTGAAAACACTATTTGCCACATTATTCATGGTCTTCATGCCCATGGCGCCATTGACGGCCGCTTCCGCGCCCAACGTGTATGAAATCGAGGTATTGGTGTTTGAAAACAAGCTTTCCGGCCTGGAGGGCGGGGAACTGTGGAGACGCGATGCGGACAAGGCCCTGAATGCCGAAATTGCCGAGGCCGTCACCGCCGGGGAGAAACCGCCGGTGGATTCCGTCCTGGCCGCGGCCTTCGCGAAACTGGATAAATCAGGCCAGTACCGTGTCCTCGCGCACCTGCGCTGGACACAAACCGCGGAGGCGAGGTCTGTTTCGAAGCCCGTGAGGATAAAAAGCGACAATGCGGAACTGAATGGGGCGGTGAGGTTCTACTTGAGCCGCTTTTTGCATATGGACGTCAACCTGACGCTCAAGCAGGAAGACGGAGGGTTGTTTAACAGCGCAGAAAAGGAAGAAACGGTGTTTCGCCTAAGCGAGCACCGCCGTATTAAGACCATGGATATCAACTACTTCGACCACCCGCGATTCGGCGCCCTGGTGCGCGTGGCGCCGGGAAGCACAGCGCCGTCAGGATCGAACAATTAGCGGCATGACATTCTCAAGCAGGGTGCGCACCTTGGCCATGCCCGTTTCCAGGTTATTCTCAATTTCCTTGAGGTTAATCGCCGTCTTCGTCTTGCCCGCCGCCGGGTTAACCACTAACGAGACCGAGGCATAGCAAAGCTCGAGCTCTCTGGCGAGTCCCGCCTCGGGCATCCCGGTCATGCCCACGATGTGCGCGCCGTCTTTTTCTAGGCGCCGGATTTCCGCTGCGGTCTCGAAACGCGGGCCTTGCGTGGCGCCGTAGGTACCTTGCCCGACGACAGCGAGCTTGGTTGGCTTGGCTGCCGCAATCAGAACCTGGCGCAACTCGTCGCAGTAGGGATAGGAAAAGTCGATGTGCGTCACTCTCCTGAGTTCGCTGCCAAAAAACGTATGTGCGCGACCATAGGTGTAATCGATGATCTGATCGGGAATCACAAGCGTTCCCGGCGCCAGATAACCGTCGGATATGCCACCCACGGCATTCACGGCAATCACCCTGGTAGCACCCGTCTGTTTAAGGGCCCAGATATTGGCGCGGTAGTTGACCTCATGCGGCGGAATAGTGTGTCCCGCGCCATGGCGTGGCAGGAACACCACCTCATGGCCACTCAGCTGCCCGTATACCATTGGCGCGGACGGCTCGCCATGCGGTGTGCGTATTACTTCGCGCCGCGTGATATTGAGATTCTTGAGATTCGTGAGGCCGCTGCCCCCAATAATTGCTACCGTGGTCATTTTGATTCGGCCTCTGCGTAAATACCCGGAGCGTTCCGGAGGTAACCTTTATAGTCCATCCCGTAGCCAAATACATAGCGATCCGGAACCTGAAGGCCGACAAAGTCGACTACGACATCATGGGTGCGTGCACGATCCTTCATCACTAGGACCGCCTTGTAAACCTCACGCGCCCCTTCGGCACGATAACGCGCCTCAATGCCGGCGAGTGTAGCGCCCTCATCCAGAATGTCGTCAATCAACAGAACTGTTCTGCCGTTGGCTTCCTGATGTGGGCCGGACACCCACTGCAATTGTCCCCCCTGGAGCTTTTTTCCATAGCGCGTGGCATGCACATAATCAATTTGCAGGGGAAACTGCAGCTTGGGAAGGAGAAGACCGAAGGGGACGACACCGCCCGTCATCACGCAGACCACCAAGGGGTCGGTGCCGGACAACTTCCGACTAATGCTGGACCCCATGGCGTCCAGCGCTTTTTCCACCTGATCTACCGAATAAAGGAGATCGGCCCGGCTCAGGACATTCCATGCTTGCTGCGCGGTGATCGGGTTCAACGTCTTATCGCTTTCGAGCTATTCTTACTTAATAAGTGAACGTAACCACATCGTCATCCATCGCCTGGCTGATGACATAGGCGCCGCCCACGGTTTCTTCAATTTCCGGGATCAGCTCATTTCCCCACAATTCGAGCGTCGGCGTGCACACCTTGAACTTTACCCCCGCCTCATGGGCGTCCTTGATAAAGTCATAAACGGTTTTGGTGCTGCCCTCCTGAACCTTGAGCTTTTCCGCCACGCCCTTGATGGCGAGTTCACCAGCACGTGCCGTCAGGATTACCTCCACTTCGTACTCCATCGCGGCCGCGACGGTGGCCTGAAAGAATGGCGCACCCAACTCTGCCGGTACGGTGGGATCGGTATTAACCATGACAATCATCAATTTGTCAGCCATGTGGGGCCTCCAGGGAAAATATAGACATCGGAACCATGCTTGGGAACGATTATATCCAGCTTATGGCGGGTAAAGCTACCTACGGGCACCCGATGCGGAGGCAAATGCTCGTGCGAGCCATGACAGGGGGAGATCAGATTTTCAGATTTTTGAGGTAGGCACGAAATTTATTGCTCAACTCGGGGTGCGCGAGTGCGTATTCGACTGTCGCCTGCAAATAACCAAATTTACTGCCGCAGTCATAGCGCTTTCCGGTAAATTCATAGGCCAACACTTTTTCATGGGCCAACAATGCGGCAATGCCATCCGTTAACTGAATCTCGCCGCCCGCGCCGGGCTGAATTTCTTCGAGGAGAGAAAAAATCCTGGGGGTCAGGATATACCGGCCGACCACGGCCAGCGTCGATGGCGCCTTATCCGGGCTCGGCTTCTCCACAATTCCGTCCATGGTATAAATCCTGTCGCCAGATGCCTTGCCCTTCACAATACCATAGCTGCGGGTCTCATCGGGTGCTACGTTTTGCACGCCTATCACCGAACACTGGTGGCGGTTGTAGAGATCGACCATCTGCTTGAGCGCGCCCGGCGCACCACTAATCAAGTCGTCCGCGAGAATCACGGCGAACGGGTCATCCCCGACAATTTGCTTGGCACACAAAACAGCATGGCCCAGGCCCAGGGCTTCGGGCTGGCGGATATACACGCAGGATGCCTTATTGGGCAAAATGTTCTGAACAATAGCGAGAAGGTCTTTCTTTCCATCGGCCTTGAGCTCCGATTCAAGTTCATAGGCTTTATCGAAATGATCTTCGATGGAGCGCTTGTTCCGCCCCGTGACAAAGATAAGCTCGTCGATTCCGGCCGCAATCGCCTCTTCCGCGGCATACTGAATGAGCGGCTTATCCACCACAGGAAGCATTTCCTTCGGACTCGCCTTGGTGGCGGGAAGGAAGCGTGTGCCGAGACCGGCAACGGGAAAAACCGCTTTCGTGACTCGTTTCATCTAATTTTCCAGATTCAGCGGCCTATACCTGAATATTCAAAGCCAGCTTCACGCAGGGTCTTGGGATCATATTGATTCCGGCCATCGAAGATAACCGGGCTTTTCATCATTTTCCGTATCCGCTCAAAGTCGGGGTGCCGGAAAGGCTTCCATTCCGTTATCAGGATCATGGCGTCTACGTCCTGCAGAGCGGAATATTGTTCTGTCGCTAGTGTCAGATGCCCCTTATCGAACCATTCACGCGGGAGCTCGCGCTTGGCGGCATCCATCGCCACCGGATCATAGGCGACGACCGCTGCACCCGCAGCAATGAGGCCATGCAGCAAAACAACGGATGAGGCCTCGCGCATATCATCCGTGCCTGGCTTGAACGCAAGCCCCCACAGTCCAAACTTTTTATTTTTAAGATTGGCACCAAACCGTTTACGTATTTTCTCGATCAGCACGTGCTTCTGGGCATCATTCCTGGACTCCACCGCATTAAGCACTTTTGGTTCAAACTGATGATCCTTGGCCATCCGAACGAGCGCCTTCACATCCTTCGGGAAGCAGGAACCACCATAGCCGGCGCCGGGATAAATAAACGAATAGCCAATGCGTGAATCCGAGCCAATACCTTGGCGCACGTTCTCTACATCGACACCCATGCGTTCACAGAGATTGGCAATCTCATTCATGAATGAGATCTTTGTTGCCAGCATGGCATTGCCAGCGTACTTGGTCATCTCTGCATCTCTCACACCCATGAATAGGATGCGCTCGTGGGTACGCATGAACGGTCCATACAGATCGCGCATTGCCTGCTTGGCCTTTTCACTCTCGGTGCCGATGACAACGCGATCCGGACGCATAAAGTCCTCGACCGCCGCACCTTCCTTCAGGAATTCCGGGTTGCTGACAACATCGAAGGGCACGTTTTTCGCACGTTTCTCCAATTCCGCCTGAATCACGGCCCTGACCTTGTCGGCGGTGCCAACGGGCACCGTGGACTTGTCGACGACGACCGTGTAGTGATTGATGTGCTGTCCAATGTCTCTGGCCACTGCCTGAACATATTGCAGGTCGGCAGATCCGTCCTCACCAGGCGGCGTGCCAACCGCAATGAAATATACGTCGGACTCGGCAATGGGATCGCTAATTGACGTACAAAATTGCAAACGCCCGTTCTTGTAATTATTAGCCACGACCGGCTCAAGGCCGGGCTCGTAGATCGGCAGCACCCCTTTCTTGAGCCCGTCGATCTTGTTTTTATCAATATCAACACACGTCACCGTGTTGCCCATTTCAGCAAAACACGCTCCTGTCACCAGGCCGACATAGCCCGTTCCGATAATTGTCAATTTCATTATTGATGACCTTACAAGGGGTTAATATCCCACCAAAACTTCCGCGGCATTATTTTAGGGCGATTTTATATGTTTCCACGGGTAAATCACAGCGGCTTTATCCATTTTGACCACATTCCCGGCAACGGCCTGTTCGGGAACAAGCTTTACGAGAAGATTTCTCAATGTTGCATCGTCATTTTCGCCGCAAGCGGCCTGCATGCCATCGAGAGCCTGTTCCAACACATCCCTGTCAACCTGCCGGCAATGCGCCAGCATAATTTTGGGATGACTGGTCTCAGCGAGTTTTTCCGCGTCGTGAAACAGCTCTTCATACAGTTTTTCACCTGGGCGTAATCCGGTATACACGATTTCTACATCCTCGCCAGGCTTCTTTCCCGACAGACGGATTAACTGCTCTGCCAGATAGGCTATCTTTACTGGCTCGCCCATATCCAGCACAAATATTTCACCGCCTTGACCGATAACACTTGCCTGCAGGATAAGCTGGCAGGCCTCAGGAATAGTCATGAAGTAGCGCGTAATCTCCGGGTGTGTCACAGTCACCGGTCCGCCACGGGCTATTTGCTGCTGGAACAGTGGGATAACACTCCCAGAGGAGCCCAGGACATTGCCGAACCTGACGGTGATAAACCGCGTCTTCGAGCGTACGTTTAAATTCTGGCAATAAATCTCAGCGACACGTTTGCTGGCCCCCATAATGTTGGCAGGATTGACTGCCTTATCGGTGGA
>JBGPBL010000101.1:0-6977 GCA_041481225.1 Sulfurifustaceae bacterium
AAGCGCGGGAGTTTCTTGAGTTTGGTGATATGGCGGCTGATATCAACGCCGGTGATAGACTCCTGGCGCCGCTGGTAGGCTTTGGTGCGCATGTCCAGGGCGTGGTTCCACAACCAGCGGGCGGCACCGAACCAGTGATTCAGCATACGAATCTGGGCGCTGTTGGGATAGGCGCGTACCCGGTAGGAACGGGTGATGGTGGTCACGGACAACAAATTAACATAAGAGGCAGAAGATGCAACAATGCAAACTGGGCCACGGTGGATGGTATTCAGGAGGCCGCCGGACGTCCGGTTCCGGGTGCAGTGATGTGATACCCCTGCGCCGTGACTCATGCCGGCGGGGGCGTTAACGTCCGGGTTAACTTCGAGGGGCTTTTTTGCTTTACGCCGTTAAAAACGGAAAATACGGGAGCCTACTTCACCGTCACGTTGCGCAACGATTCGCCCAGCTCGCGGTTCTTCGCGTCTTTGCCTTCCAACTTGATACGCAGGCGGACGTCGTTGACAGAATCGGCATTACGCAGGGCATCGTCGTAAGAAATCAAATCGGCGTTGTAGAGACTGAACAGCGATTGATCGAAGGTCTGCATGCCGGCCTCGCCCGACTTGGCCATGATCTCCTTGATGCCCGGGACATTGCCTTCCATGATCAGATCGGCCAACAGGGGGGAATTGATCATCACCTCAACCGCCGGCACACGTCCCTTGCCTGACTTCATCGGAATCAGACGTTGCGAAATGATGGCCTTGAGGTTCAGCGCCAGATCCATCAACAGCTGATTGCGTTTCTCTTCCGGGAAAAAGTTGATGATGCGGTCGAGCGCCTGATTGGCGTTGTTGGCATGCAGCGTGGACAAACACAGATGACCGGTTTCCGAAAACTGGATGGCGAGATCCATGGTTTCGCGTGAGCGAATTTCGCCGATCAGGATCACATCCGGCGCTTGACGCATGGCGTTCTTGAGCGCGACCTCGTAAGACGCAGTATCCACGCCGACTTCGCGCTGGTTGACGATGCAGTTTTTGTGTTCGTGCACAAACTCCACCGGATCTTCAATGGTAAGAATATGGCCGTAACTGTACTCGTTGCGGTAACCGAGCATGGCGGCAAGCGAGGTGGATTTTCCGGAACCGGTTCCGCCCACGAAGAGCACGAGCCCGCGCTTGGTGAGTGCGACATCCGCCAGCACCTTCGGCAGGTGCAGATCGTCAAATCGCGGGATCTCGGTCTGGATGGTGCGCAGCACCATCCCCACGCGTTGCTGCTGCATGAAGATGTTGACGCGAAAACGTCCGATTTCCTGCGGAGAAATAGCGAAGTTGCACTCGTTGTTCGCCTCGAACTGGCGGCGCTGGTCCTCGTTCATGATGCCGTAGGCAAACGCGCGCGATTGCTCCGGGGTCAGCGCCTGTTTGGTCACGGGCATGAGCTTGCCGTCCACCTTCATGGAAGGGGGTACACCGGCGGTAACAAACAGGTCAGAAGCCTTTTTATGCTTCATGAGCTTGAGAAGATCGATAAAGTTCATTTGGCCCTGACTCCCGCCGCCATGCTTGCGCTTGCAAACATATCCTTGTTAACCGCCACCGTGCGTGCATCGTCCACGTGCACTTGGCGATTGCGTACCAATTCCTGCAAACACTGGTCCAGCGTTTGCATGCCCAGGGCCTGGCCAGTCTGAATCGACGAATACATCTGCGCCACCTTGTTTTCACGAATCAGGTTACGGATGGCCGGCGTGCCGATCATGATTTCGTGCGCCGCCACACGTCCGCCGCCCACTTTCTTGAGCAGTGTCTGTGAGATCACGGCCCGCAGCGACTCGGAAAGCATGGCGCGCACCATGTCCTTCTCGGCCGCGGGAAACACGTCGATGATACGGTCGATGGTCTTGGCCGCCGAACTCGTGTGCAATGTGCCAAACACCAAGTGCCCGGTCTCGGCACCGGTCAGCGCCAGCCGGATCGTTTCCAGATCGCGCATTTCGCCCACCAGAATCACATCGGGGTCCTCACGCAAGGCGCTCCGCAGGGCCTTATCGAATCCCAACGTATCTTTGCCAACCTCGCGCTGGTTGATGAGACAGTTCTTGCTCGTGTGCACAAACTCGATCGGATCTTCGATGGTCAGGATATGGCCATGCTCCGTCTCATTGATAAGGTTAATAATGGCCGCCAGGGTGGTGGACTTTCCGGAACCGGTGGGACCGGTCACGAGCACGATCCCGCGCGGCTGATCGGCAATCTGCTTGAACACCGCCGGGGCGTTCAACTGCTCCAGGGTCAACACCTTGGAGGGAATGGTCCGGAATACCGCGGCGGGGCCGCGATTCTGGTTGTAGGCATTGACGCGGAAGCGCGCGATATTGGGCAGCTCAAAGGAAAAGTCGGTTTCGAGGAATTCCTCGAAGTCCTTCTGCTGCTTGTCTGACATGATGTCATAGATCATGTTATGGACAGTGCGGTCATCCAGCGGATCGACGTTGATGCGCTTGATGTCGCCGTCCACACGGATCAGCGGCGGCAAGCCCGCGGACAAATGCAGGTCCGAGGCGTTTTGTTTAAAGGCAAACGCCAGAAGTTCGGCGATATCCATCAGGGTCTCCGGTAGTAAGGTCGAAATCAGGAATAACTGCTTAACTAAATCGGCCTCTGCTTAACTTTTAGTCTATTCCGGCCCACCCTGCAAACACGTGGCTGGTTTCCCCGGCGAAAGCGCATGAAATCCGCCTCACCGGCCATGGAAAATCATGCCAACCCTACTTCCGTTAGGAAGGTCACCGTCTTACACTTGGCCCCGCGATGACTAACAAGACAGCAAGTTCAGGGCGGACGCGGGTTGGATTTATCGGCGCCGGCAACATGGCCCGAAGTCTGGCAAGCGGCCTGCTGAACAACGGCTGGGGCAAGGACGACATTGTTGTTTCCGATCCCGATCCGGAACAGCGCCGAACCATGGAGTCCAGCCTCGGTCTCAAAACCTTTGCCGACAACCCGGATGTCGCCGTCTTGGCCGAGATTCTGGTGTTGGCAGTGAAACCGCAGATTCTGGGGCCGGTTGCAATAACACTGGCCCAGACGGTGCAGAAGAAAAAACCCCTCGTCATTTCCATTGCCGCCGGCGTCCGTATTGAAGACTTGGCGCGTTGGCTTGGCAACGATCTGCCGATCGTGCGGGTGATGCCAAATACGGCGGCCCTGATTGGCTCCGGCGCTTCAGGTCTGTACGCCAACGAACGGGTCAATGAGGCCATGCGCGATCAGGCCGAATCGATTCTGCGCGCGGTGGGGGTAGTCACCTGGGTCTCCGAGGAGTACCTGCTCGATGTGGTGACGGCCCTGTCCGGCAGCGGGCCGGCGTATTTCTTCCTCGTCATGGAAGCCATGGAACAGGCGGCGATTGAATCCGGTCTGGAACCGGCGCAGGCACGACTACTCACCCTGGAAACCGCTTATGGCGCCGCCAAGATGGCGCTGGAGGGCCATGAAGAACCGGCACAGTTACGCCGCCGCGTAACCTCTCCTGGCGGCACGACGGAACGTGCCGTAAAGGTTCTTGAAGAAGGGGGGCTGCGCGACCTATTCAAAGAGGCGATGCTGGCCGCCACCCGACGGGCGCAGGAGATTGCCGATATGTTCGGGAAGAACACATGAATTCATTTCTGGCGGATGCCGCCAGCCTGATCCTGCAGATGGTGTTCGGCCTGTATATTCTGGCCGTGTTATTGCGTCTGCTGTTTCAGATTTCACGGGCCGACTTCTACAACCCCATCTCCCAATTTCTGGTAAAGCTCACGAACCCGCTGCTGCGCCCATTCAGGCGGGTCATCCCAGGGCTCTTCGGCATCGATCTCGCTTCGGTCGTATTGCTGCTTGTGCTCCAGTCGATTGAGACCTATCTACTTTTGTGGCTAGGCAGTTTCGTTCCCGGTGTCGCCGCGGTCTTTATGGCCGCCGTCATCGAACTAGTGCGGCTTGTCCTTAATGTCTATTTCTTCTCGATCCTGCTGCGTGTGATTCTGAGCTGGTTCATGCCCTACGGCATCCACCAGAATCCGGCCGGGGACCTGCTCGTGAGCCTGACCGAACCCCTGATGCGGCCGGCGCGGCGCCTGATCCCGGCCGTGGGCGGGCTCGACCTTTCCCCCATCGCCGTCCTGCTGGCACTGCAACTCCTGCAACTCGCCCTCGCCCACCTGTTGCGTTAACGTGGTCTGGTACCGCTGGGACGGCGCCGACCTGATCCTACAGGTGCACCTGCAACCACGGGCAAGCGCTGATGCCCTGGTCGGCCCCATGGGGGAGCGCCTAAAAATCCGCATCACCGCACCACCGGTCGATGGCATGGCCAACGACCACCTGATCGCCTACCTCGCCAAACTGTTTGGCGTCCCCAAAAACCAAGTGGTCCTGGAACAGGGGAAAACAGCCAAACGAAAAGTCGTCCGTATCAAGGCACCGAGAAAAATCCCTGCTGAACTTGGCCTGAAACACCCCTGACTACCAACCCCGGATTTAACCGACTTGGGAGCCTGGGGACACCATCCAGCCAACGGCAGATAGCGCTAGATATAATTCTTAATTAAGTTTATATTGTAACCACCTGTATTAATGGTATATTCGACTTCATGATTAGTGCGCAACGGCAAAAAGACCGTCCCCGTCCGACAATCAATGAATTCAGCAAAAAGCTGGGGAATTACAAACATTGGCGCGACGATCTGATCGACATTATCAACGAGTACCAGGCATGGGTGGAGAACCATAATCTCTCCAGCGATGAGCATGATCTTCAAATCTACGATCTCATCGATACGCTACGGTCCGATAAACTTATCATCGCCTTGGTGGCAGAATTCTCGCGCGGCAAAACCGAGCTCATCAATGCCATCTTTTTTTCCGATCACAAACAGCGTTTGCTGCCTTCCGAAGCCGGCCGCACCACTATGTGTCCCACCGAAATTCGGTACGACGAAAACGAAACGCCGTGCCTCAAACTGCTTCCCATTGAAACGCGCAAGAACAGTATCACCATCTCCGAATATAAACGCACGGCAACCCCATGGACCGTGATTTCACTCAATCTCAGCGAACCAAAAAGAATTGCCGAGACATTTCAGGAAATCACAAAAACAAAGTTTGTCTCTATCCTGCAAGCAAAAGAACTCGGCCTACACAACGAGCATACGCTGCCGAGCAACGATGGCACCGTGGAAATTCCCGTCTGGCGGCATGCCATCATCAATTATCCACATCCCCTGCTAAAACAGGGGCTGGTCATCCTCGACACGCCTGGCCTCAATTCACTTGGTGCGGAACCGGAATTGACCCTGAGTCTTCTGCCCAGTGCACAGGCGGTGCTGTTTGTACTCGCGGCTGACACGGGTGTAACAAAATCCGATTTAGCGGTGTGGAATAACCATGTTTGCATTGCCAAAAGCGGCAAGGGTGATGGTCGCTTCGTGGTGCTCAACAAGATCGATGCGCTGTGGGATGATCTGAGCAGCGATACGGCCGTGTCTGCTGCCATCTCGCGCCAGGTGCAGGAAACCGCGCGCACGCTTGGGGTAGGCAAAAACCAGGTAGTAGCGGTATCCGCCCAGAAAGGATTACTGGGCAAAATCAAGGCAGATTATGCCCTGATTGAACGCAGCAACCTCCCGGAACTCGAAGTCAGGCTCGCGCAGGAAATTCTTCCTGCACGCCAAGAACTGCTGCGCGAACGCATTACCCATGATATCGGCTCCCTTATCGAAACCACCAATGCCATGATCGAGGCAAGACTTGCTGCCGTTGACGATCAGATTGGAGAATTGCGCGCCCTGTCCGGGAAAAATCAGGACGCGGTTCAGGACCTGATTTCCAGCATGCGTGACGAGAAACTGGCCTACGACCAGACACTGGCAAGTTTCCAAAATACCCGTGCGCTGCTATCCGACCAGATCAAACTTCTGCTGCAACACATGAGCATGGAGGCCCTGGATGACCTCAGCTTGCGAATGCGTGAAGAGATGAACAAATCCTGGACCACACAGGGACTGCGCGCCAGCATGAAGATGCTGTTTGATGGCACGCTGGAGATAATGGAAAAAACCAACAAGCAAACCCAGATGATCCGCAGTTTGGTTCAGGCCATTTACAGCAAATTTCATTCGGAACACGGACTTGCCAAAATCAAGCCGGCCAATTTTTCGCTCCTTCCCTACCGCAGCCAGTTGCAAAAACTATACGAAGAAGCCGACGCGTTCCGCAACAGTCCACTGATGGTGATTACGGAACAGCACTTTGTCGTGGAGAAATTCTTTGTCACCCTGGTCGGCCGCACCCGCGAACTTTTTGGCGAGTGTCACGCCGCCGCCCGCACATGGAGCAAGGCAATCATGTCGCCGATTCTCGCCCAGACGCGCGAACACAAGATCATGATGGAGCGACGTCTCGAAAACTTGAAAAAAATCCACGAAAATCTGGATAACCTGGGTGACCGGATTGCCGATCTTGAATCCTCGCGGCAGGATCTCGAAAATCAGCAGCATGTCATACGCAACATGCTGCGTAAGGTAAACCAGCCACTGCCACTCCACTTCTGATCGTGCACCCTTCCGTTGTTCTTGATCCAGAAACCAGAAAAGACGCGTTAGACGTAGAAAAGGCCGGAGAGGTTTCCCTCTCCGGCCTTCTTTTCTACCTGTTGATGTAACGGATTACTTCGCTGCGGACGCAGTCGCTGTCAGCGTCTGGTCGATCGACGAGAAAATAATGCTCGGGATCAGGGTGTTCTTGGCAAACGCCATGTAACCCGAGTCCCAGAAGTACAGCTGCATACGCCACATCTCGCCGTACTGCACCACCTGCACCTGCTTGCCGTCATTGATGACCAGTACTTCCATCGGCATGGCCGGGGCATGGTCCACGCCCGGGTAGGGGGCATCTTTGGCCTTGCCTTCGCTGCGGAAGTCGGAGTTGATGCGAATGCAC
>JBGPBL010000102.1:0-6908 GCA_041481225.1 Sulfurifustaceae bacterium
ACAGCAGCACGAGCAGTGCGCCAGTGGCACGGTGAACGATAGACACCACGCCCGTGACCGGAAGGCGTATCTTGAGGAGGTTGAGATAAACCGGGCGCTTGTTCTTCTTTCTCATATATCGATAGTGTAAACCGGCTGCTTCCTGCGTCTACCCGTTTTTTCTTGGCGAGCGGTTCCGCTATGATGCGCTACCAGAGGAAGGCTTGCAAAGGATAACGACGTGACCAGCGAGTGGAAATCATTTTTAGAAAGTCAGGGCGCAGTGTTTGCGAACAACCGGGTACAGGACTTTGGCCATGCGTCCGAGGAACGACGTGCGGCCGCCCAGGGAACCGTCCTCGCCGACCTTTCCGATGTCGCGCTTATCCGCGCCCGCGGCGCGGATGTGCAAACCTTTCTCAATGGCCAATTCAGCAACGACCTGAAACAGCTCGATACGGCCCATAGCCAGCTCGCCGCCTGGTGCAGCCCCAAGGGTAGGATGCTCGCGATCTTCCGGATCGCGCGGCGTGGCGACGATTATCTGCTGCAGCTTCCCGTGGCGTTACAGACCGAGATGCTGAAGCGCCTGCGCATGTATGTGCTACGCGCCAAAGTCACGCTCGACAGCATGGATGAGGAACTGCGCGCCATCGGTCTTTCCGGTCCTGCGGCGGAAAAAATTCTCACCACCTACGCCGGCCTTTTACCCGAGGGCGAGAACAGTTGTACAACCCAAGGCGACCTTACTATCTTGCGGCTGCCAGGCATCTACCCGCGCTTTGAGATAATTGCGCCGGTGCCGGCTGCCAGGAAGCTGTGGGAGTACCTCAAAACGGAGGCAACCATGACGGGTCCCGGGATCTGGGCCTGGCTCGATATCATGGCGGGTATCCCCACTGTCCTTCCGCCAACCAGCGAGGCCTTCGTGCCACAGATGACCAACCTTGAACTGGTCGGCGGCGTGAACTTCAAGAAGGGCTGTTATCCCGGTCAGGAGATCGTTGCGCGCATGCAATACCTGGGCAAGCTCAAGCAGCGCATGTACCGCGCCCACGTGATTGCCGATCACGTGCCACAGCCGGGCGATGCCATTTATGCACCCAACTTTCCGGGTCAATCCGCCGGCACCGTGGTTGATGCCCAGCCGTCTCCCGATGCTGGCTACGATCTACTTGCCGTGATCCAGATCAGCAGCGCACAGACGGGTGAACTCCATCTGGGCAGCGAAGCCGGTCCGCACCTGCACACCCAAACTCTTCCCTACCCTCTCCCCGTCTCCACCTGATCGGAATAAAAACGACAGGTGGATCGCCGCAATTCTCCTGTCATTGGATTCCAGACACTCCTTGTACAGCCACAGTCCTTGTGTTTGAATGTTTTCGTGCTACTTTTCTATATAAGAAAATACTAATAGAGCCGTGACGTACATTCATTCGACAACCGATAAGGAGACGACACGAATGACACGTAGATCACCTTCCTGAAAATCCCAAGTCTGCCGGCAGCAAGAAGTAAACAGACGTATCCGTCTATCTTGTTTTACAAGGAGAAACAAATATGAGCGATACAGGTTTTTTTCGAAGATTGCCAAGCGCCCTTCCCGGCCTTGCACTGATCGTCATCACCTTGGTGATCATCCGCGGATACCCAGGCATGGATATCGGCGGCTTCAAAGGCATCGAACCGTGGATGGCCGTCACCAAGGTGTTCGGGATGCAGAAGCCGCTAACCGACGCATTCCATCTCAATTACATCCTGCTTGGCATCCTGGCCGGCCTCTTCTATCGCAACGTTCTGTTTGGCGGAACCATTCCGGCGATATTCAGCGACGGCTTCAAGCTTTCCCGTCTCATGATCAAGACCGGCATCATTCTGCTGGGTTCGCTCTACACCGTACAGGCCATCGTGCAACTCGGCGCCTTCGCCATATTCCTGATCGGCGGCTTTGTGCTCCTGACTATCGTGATGGTGTTGTGGCTTGGCAAGGTATTCGGAATAGATCGCTCGCTGACCGGCGTGCTCGCCAATGCGCTTAGCATCTGCGGCGTGACCGCGGCGGTGGCCACGGCTCCGGCGGTGGAAGGCAAGGCATCACAGGTCGCCTATGCCATCGCTACCATTCTGGGCTTCGGCATCTTGACCATGTTCATCAGCCCCTTCATCGGACATGCCCTGGGTCTCACCGACCTGCAGTACGGCGCCTGGATTGGCACCGGCATTCTCAATTCCGGCCAGGTACTGGCGGCGGCACTCGCGTTCAACCCCACGATTGCCCCTGGCACGGCTGTTTCTGTCGGAGAGATATGGAACATCATGCGCGTGATCTCCATTCCCTTCGCGGTCTTCATCGTGACGGTGTGGTACTGGACCGGCAAGGAAGCAACGGCATCCGCGCAGAAAAAGAAGGGCCTGGGCACGCTGCTAGTGGAGAAGTTCCCGGTGTTTGTCATCGGCTTCCTGGTCGTGGTGATGCTCACCAGCCTCGGCGCCTTCGGTGACGTCGGTCTCAAGGGTGGGCCAGCGGCGTCTGCGACGATCAAGATGCTGCGTGTCTGGATGCAGTGGATCTTCGGCTTTGGTCTCGTGGGTCTTGGTGGCTACATCAGCTTCCGGGAAATCAGCCAAGCCGGTGGCGCGCCGCTCAAGATCGGACTCATCGTGGGCGTGACCAAATACGTTCTGGCGCTTATTGTGGTCCTGATCATCAAAGACTATCTGGTATCCATTTAATACCTGAGGAGAAACAAATATGGCTAAAACAGGAAGTGAAACAGTCGGTGCCGCGGGCGACAAGAGCAAAATGACGCTCTTCAAAGACGATCGCGCTGAGGATATTGGCGCCATTATTGTGGCGACGCTGGTTATTGCCTACATCATGGTGGCAACAATCAGCACGACGCCGCCTGCGCCGGCGGCCGCTCCGGCGGTCGTGGCTGCACCCGCAGCAACACCGGCGGTACCGGAGGCTCCGGCTCCGGCAGCCCCCGCAGCGAAATAGTGTCGCTGTCGCCATGGAGTCTGGTCGTATTGTTGTCGCCGTAGACGGTTCCGCGGCCTCGCAAGAGGCCCTGAACCACGCCAAGGATATCGCCCGTCAGCGGCATTCTGCCCTGACGGGCGTTTTCGTTATGGACGGCGAATGGCCGGATTACATCGGCAATGACTGGCAATCCTCCAAGGGCGCAAGGCAAGGCTTTCTCGACTATATCCGGGAGGAACAGGAGCGCCAGGCAGAAACTGCCCGCCAGCAGTTTGAAACTGCCACACAAGATATCCCCGAGGCAACCTTCTCCCTCGAGGCAGGAGACCCGGCCGGGGTGTTGATTGATCTCGCCAAAAATGATTCCACCGGTTTATTGGTATTGAGTCGCCGGGTGTTTCAGGTCAGTGGCCGGCCAAGTCTTAAAACACTGGGTGAAAGGCTTGCCAAGAAAGCGACGCGACCGTTAGTGCTGTTTCCTTGAGGTTTTTGGGGCGGTCTGCCGGAGAGCGCCGCCAACAGGTTACTTCTTTTCAGATTTGTTTTTCATCGAATCCGTGGACTTGATCGGGTCCTCAATCACCTGAAAGAAAGTCTCCCCCTTCTTCACCATCCCAAGCTCGGACCGGGCGCGCTCCTCGATCGCCTCGTAACCCTGCTTGAGGTCCACGACTTCCGCCTCCAGCGCCTGATTCCTGTCCTTGAGGCGCGCATTCTCTTCTTTCTGGGCGGCAATCTCGCTCTTGAGGCGCCACAGCGTGTACACGCTACCATGGCCAAACCACAGCGGGTACTGCAACAGAATCAGCAACCCGAGTAGTACGTACGTGATGATCTTCACCACATTCATTCTGGCCGAACCAGTGGCCCTGGAATTCAACTGGCAAGCATGGGGAAAGCCTGGCGGCCGGGATACCGCGCCTTGTCACCCAGGGTTTCCTCAATGCGCAGCAACTGGTTGTATTTTGCCACACGGTCGGAGCGTGACAACGATCCGGTCTTGATCTGGCCGACACCGGTGGCCACCGCGATATCGGCAATCGTGGTGTCTTCGGTCTCCCCCGAGCGGTGGGAAATGACGGCGGTGTAACCAGCCTGCTTAGCCATCGCGATGGCGGCGAGCGTTTCGGTCAGCGTGCCAATCTGGTTTACCTTGATGAGAATGGAATTGGCAATACCCTGATCGATGCCCCGCTTGAGAATCTTGGTGTTGGTGACAAAGATATCATCACCCACCAGTTGGATCTGCTTGCCCAGACGCTGGGTCTGCTTCTTCCAGCCATCCCAATCGTTTTCGGCGCAGCCGTCTTCAATGGTAATGATGGGGTATTTTTTCACCCAGCCGGCCATGACCTCGGTCAGTTCATCGGAGGAAAGATTCCGGCTGCCCGATTCCAGGGAATATTTTCCGGAGCGGTAAAATTCCGAACTGGCCGCGTCGATACCGAGGCAGATATCCAGGCCCGGCTTATACCCAGCCTTCTCGATGCCCTCGAGAATGACCTGAATACCTTCTTCGTTCGACGCCAGGTTCGGGGCAAATCCGCCCTCATCCCCCACGGTGGTATTGAGCTTGCGGCCTTGCAGTACCTTCTTCAAGGCATGGAACACTTCCGCGCCGTAGCGCAGCGCCTCGCTGAAGCTTGGTGCGCCCACCGGCAGAATCATGAATTCCTGAAAATCGATGTTGTTGTCCGCGTGCACGCCGCCGTTGATGATGTTCATCATCGGCACCGGCAAGGTAAACGAATCACCCGAGTGCAGATAACGGTACAAAGGTTCCCCCGCCTGTGCCGCGGCGGCACGGGCGCAGGCGAGCGACACGGCCAGAATGGCATTGGCCCCCAGTCGGGATTTGTTCTCTGTCCCATCGAGCGTGATCATGGTTTCATCCACCTTGGCCTGCGCGCGGGCATCGAGCCCCAGCAGTGCCTTGCGGATTTCGTCATTCACGTGGGCGCAGGCCTTGAGCACGCCCTTGCCGCCATAGCGCTTGGCATCGCCGTCGCGCAATTCGATGGCTTCGCGGCTGCCGGTGGAGGCACCGGACGGCACCGCCGCCCGCCCCATGGCGCCGGATTTCAGAATGACATCGGCTTCAACAGTCGGATTACCACGCGAGTCGAGAATTTCGCGCGCGTGTACATTGCTAATGATAGACATGGTTCTTTTTGGTCAGGTGAGGTGGAGACAGGGTAATCAATTAAAACACGATACTTAGAGCGACATTTCAGCAAAGCCTTCTTGCTTCACCAGCGCATCCAGTTCCTTCAACGTGTGCAGCAAATCTTTCAGGCGTCCAAGCGGCCAGGCATTCGGCCCATCCGATAGCGCCTTGTCCGGGTCGGGATGGGTTTCCATAAACAGTCCCGCGACGCCCGCCGCAATCGCCGCCCGCGCCAGCACCGGCACGAACTCACGCTGTCCGCCGGAGCGTGTCCCCTGTCCACCCGGCAACTGCACGGAATGCGTGGCATCAAACACCACCGGGCAAGCGGTGTCACGCATGATCGCGAGCGAACGCATGTCCGACACCAGATTATTGTAACCGAAGCTTACGCCGCGCTCGCAGACCATGATGCGCCCCTTGCCGCCGGCGGCCATGGCCTTCTCGACCACGTTTTTCATGTCGCCGGGGGCGAGGAACTGGCCTTTCTTGATATTGACCGGCTTGCCCGCCGCCACCACGGCCTGAATGAAATCCGTCTGGCGGCACAAAAATGCCGGCGTTTGCAGCACATCAACCACCGCCGCCACCGCGCTGATTTCAGGAATGTCGTGTACGTCCGTCAGGACCGGAACCCCGATCTCGCGCCGGACCTTGGCCAGGATTTCGAGCCCCCTGTCCATGCCGAGCCCACGAAACGACGCCGAGGAGCTGCGGTTGGCCTTGTCGAAGGATGACTTGTAGATAAAAGGAATCTTGAGACTTGCAGTAATCTCTTTCAGCTTCCCGGCCGTATCGAGCGCCATGGATTCCGATTCAATCACGCAGGGACCGGCGATAAGGAAAAACGGTCGGTCTATTCCCACCTCGAAACCGCAAAGTTTCATGTGAGAACAGCCTGCGACTTGGGTGCCACCTGGGTATGCCGCGCCAGCGCTGCCTGTACGTAACCGGTAAACAACGGGTGTCCGTCACGCGGATTGGAGGTAAATTCCGGGTGAAACTGTACACCGACAAACCAGGGATGCCCGGTCAGTTCAATTATCTCAACCAGCGTTCCGTCCACCGAGGTGCCGGCAATGACCATACCTTTTTCCTGAAGAATTTCACGGTATTGGTTGTTGAATTCGTAGCGGTGGCGATGGCGTTCGATGATGGCGTCCTTGCCATAATGTTCATGGACATGTGTACCCGCTATCAATCGGCACTCCTGGCCACCCAGCCGCATGGTGCCACCAAGGTCACTACCCACGGCGCGGACTTCCTTGGACCCCTCTGCCGTGGTCCATTCGGTGATCATGGCGATCACCGGGTGCGCGGTCTTCTGGTTGAATTCGGTGCTGTGGGCGGCCTTCAGTCCGGCGACATTACGCGCGAATTCAATCACCGCCACCTGCATGCCGAGACAGATACCGAGATAGGGAATTCCCTTGGTGCGGGCATAGGTCGCGGCCTTGATCTTGCCTTCGATGCCGCGCTCACCGAAACCACCCGGCACCAGGATCGCATCAACATTGTCGAGCTGGGCCGTTCCTTGCGTCTCGATCTGTTCCGAATCAACATAACGGATGTTGATGTGCGTGCGTGTCTGAATGCCCGCGTGCTTCAGAGCTTCGGACAGGGACTTGTAGGATTCCGTAAGATGGACGTACTTGCCAACCATGGCGACCGTAATCTCGCCGGTCGGATGCTCCATGGCATAAACCGCCTTGTCCCACTCGGAAAGATTAGCCTTGCGCGCATTCAGGTGCAGCTTCTCGACGACGATCTCGTCCAGAC
>JBGPBL010000103.1:0-6834 GCA_041481225.1 Sulfurifustaceae bacterium
CCCTGTTCCATGGCGATGGGGTTGATGAGGGTGACAACCATTTTAACGTTGTCGCCGGGCATCACCATCTCGGTGCCGCTCGGCAGCTCACAGGAACCGGTCACGTCGGTGGTCCGGAAGTAGAACTGGGGACGGTAGCCCTGGAAGAACGGGGTATGACGCCCGCCTTCTTCCTTGGTCAATACGTAGACTTCGGCCTCGAACTTGGTGTGCGGGGTGATGGAGCCGGGCTTGGCCAGCACCTGGCCGCGCTCGACTTCCTCGCGCTTGGTGCCACGCAGCAGCACGCCGACGTTGTCGCCGGCCTCGCCCTGGTCGAGCAGCTTGCGGAACATCTCGACGCCGGTAACGATGGTCTTGATGGTGGGCTTGATGCCGACGATTTCGATTTCGTCGCCGACCTTGACGATGCCACGCTCGATACGGCCGGTGACGACGGTGCCACGGCCGGAGATGGAGAACACGTCTTCGATCGGCATCAGGAACGGGCCGTCGATGGCGCGCTTGGGCTGCGGGATGTAGGAGTCGATGGCCTCGGCCAGTTTAAGGATGGAGGGTTCGCCGAGCTCGCTCTGGTCGCCTTCGAGGGCTTTCAGGGCGCTGCCCACCACGATGGGGGTGGTCTTGCCGGGGAAGCCGTATTTGTCGAGCAGGTCCCTGACCTCTTCCTGCACCAGTTCCAGCAGGTCCTTGTCATCGACCATGTCGGCCTTGTTCATGTACACGACGATATACGGTACGCCGACCTGACGGGCGAGCAGGATGTGCTCACGGGTCTGGGGCATGGGGCCGTCGGCAGCGGACACCACGAGAATCGCGCCGTCCATCTGGGCGGCACCGGTGATCATGTTCTTGACGTAGTCGGCATGGCCCGGGCAATCGACGTGGGCGTAGTGGCGCTTGGCGGACTGGTATTCGACGTGGGTCGTGGAGATCGTGATGCCGCGCTCGCGCTCTTCGGGGGCGTTGTCGATCTGGTCATAGTTCCTGACCTCACCACCAAACTTGGCGGCCAGCACCTTGGTCAGGGCCGCCGTTAACGTGGTCTTGCCGTGATCGACGTGACCGATCGTGCCGACGTTCAGGTGCGGTTTGGTACGTGCGAATTTTTCCTTGGACATCGGATGCCTCGTTTATCTCTATCTCAAAATATCGTTAACACAATTCAAAAATCAGCCGGCCTTCTTCAGCACCGACTCCGCGACGCTGACCGGCACCGGAGAGTACTTCTTGAATTCCATTGTATAGGTCGCACGACCCTGGGTGGCGGAACGCAGGCTCGTCGAATACCCGAACATGTTCGCGAGCGGCACTTCGGCGCGAACCATCTTCACGCCACCGTGGCCATCTTCCTGGCTCATGATGATGCCGCGACGTGAGTTGAGGTCGCCCATCACGTTGCCCAGATAATCCGGCGGCGAAGTCACTTCGACATCCATGATCGGCTCAAGCAACACCGGATCGCCCTTGAGACCGGCATCGCGCCAGCACAGAATGGCGGCCATCTTGAAGGCATTTTCATTCGAGTCGACTTCGTGGTACGAACCGTAGTGCAGCGTGGCCTTGACGTCGACAACCGGGTAACCAAATTTGATACCGCGCTGCATCGCTTCATCCACGCCCTTTCTGACGGCGGGAATGAACTCGCGCGGGATGACGCCACCCTTGATGGCATCCACGAACTCGAAGCCCTTGCCCGCTTCTTGCGGCTCGAACTTGATCTGCACATGGCCGTACTGGCCACGGCCACCGGATTGCTTCACAAAGCGGTATTCCTGATCCACGGACTTGCGAATCGTCTCGCGGTACGCGACCTGCGGCTTGCCGACATTCGCCTCAACGCCGAACTCGCGTTTCATGCGATCGACAATAATTTCCAGATGCAGCTCGCCCATGCCGGAGATGATGGTCTGGCTGGACTCTTCATCGGTGTGCACGTGGAAAGAAGGATCTTCCTGGGCGAGACGCGACAGCGCCATGCCCATCTTTTCCTGATCGGCTTTGGACTTGGGCTCAACCGCTTGCGAGATCACCGGCTCCGGGAACTCCATGCGCTCGAGCATAATCACATGGCTCGGATCACACAGGGTCTCACCGGTCGTCACTTCCTTGACGCCCACGGCAGCGGCGATATCACCGGCACGAACCTCTTTGATTTCCTCGCGGGAATTGGCGTGCATCTGCAACAACCGGCCAATGCGTTCCTTCTTGCTCTTGATCGGGTTGTACACCGTGTCACCCGAAGTCAGCACACCGGAATAAACACGGAAATACACCAACTGGCCTACAAACGGGTCGGTGGCAATCTTGAATGCCAACGCGGAAAACGGTTCATCGTCATTGGCATGACGCTCGGCTTCGGTACCGTCTTTGTCGTCCAAGTGGCCCTTGATCGCCGGGCGATCGATCGGTGAGGGCAAGAGATCCACCACGGCATCGAGCGCCGCCTGCACGCCCTTGTTCTTGAAGGCGCTGCCGCACAGAACCGGCACGATCTCGAGCTTCATGTTGCGTTCACGCAGACCCTGCTTGATCTCGGCGACGGTCAACGGATTGCCACCCAGGTATTTCTCCATGAGGGTCTCGTTGGCCTCGGCTGCCGCCTCGACCATCTTGTCGTGGTATTCCTTGCACTGGGCCAGCATTTCGGCGGGGATTTCTTTCTCCTCGAACTTCATGCCCTGGGTGGAGTCATCCCAGTAGATGGCCTTCATCTTGATGAGGTCGACCACGCCCAGAAATTTCTCCTCGGCACCGATCGGGAGCTGCAAGGGCACCGCATTTGCGCCCAGACGATCTTTGAGCTGTGTTACCACATTGAGAAAATTGGCGCCGGCGCGGTCCATCTTGTTTACGAACGCAATGCGCGGCACACCGTATTTATTGGCTTGGCGCCACACCGTCTCGGACTGCGGCTGGACACCGCCGACGGCGCACAACACGAACATGGCACCGTCCAGCACGCGCAGCGAACGCTCCACTTCGATGGTGAAGTCGACGTGACCCGGCGTATCGATGATGTTGAAGCGGTGTTCCGGAAGCTTGCCATCCATGCCCTTCCAGAAGCAGGTCGTGGCGGCGGAGGTGATGGTGATGCCACGCTCCTGTTCCTGCTCCATCCAGTCCATGACGGCCGTGCCTTCATGCACTTCACCGATCTTGTGCGACACACCGGTATAGAACAGGACGCGCTCCGTGGTCGTGGTCTTACCGGCATCGATGTGCGCCATGATGCCGATGTTACGGTAGCGTTCAATAGGAGTTACACGGGCCACGACTCGATTCCTCTATATATATATGTAGGTAGCGCGGGTTTACCAACGGTAATGGGAGAAGGCCTTGTTGGCCTCGGCCATACGATGCACGTCTTCGCGCTTCTTCACGGCATTACCACGCTTTTCCACTGCGTCCATCAATTCGTCCGCCAACCGGCCACTCATGGACTTGCCGCTGCGATCGCGCGCAGCTTCCACGACCCAGCGCATGGCGAGGGCATTCTGACGATTCGAGCGCACTTCGACCGGCACCTGGTACGTTGCGCCGCCGACACGCCGGCTTTTCACTTCGACCATCGGCCGCACATTGGAGAGCGCCTGGTTGAACATCTCCAGGGGATCTTTCTTGCCGCGTTCGGCCATGACATCCAGCGCGCCGTAAACGATCTTCTCGG
The DNA here is from genome assembly GCA_041481225.1 of Sulfurifustaceae bacterium. Lineage (GTDB taxonomy): Bacteria > Pseudomonadota > Gammaproteobacteria > Acidiferrobacterales > Sulfurifustaceae > Sulfuricaulis. Next base: position 3,671 of record JBGPBL010000103.1, read on the forward strand.
CCGTGGCTTTCTTGCCGTGGCGCATGGCGACACTGATGAACTTGGCGATGATCTCACTATGATATTTCGGATCCGGCGTGATCTCGCGCTTCGGAACCTCTCTTCTTCTTGGCATACGCTTGTTGCCCTGACTGTTAAAGAATAAAACGCCGCGCCAACTTAGCGCGGCGGAATGAAATAAAGTTGCTTACGGCTTCGGACGCTTGGAGCCGTACTTCGACCGACCCTGTTTACGATCCGCCACACCGGCGGTATCCAGCGTGCCGCGCACCGTGTGGTAACGCACACCGGGAAGATCCTTGACGCGGCCACCACGGATCAGCACCACGGAGTGTTCCTGCAGGTTATGGCCTTCGCCGCCGATATAGGTAATCACTTCAAACCCGTTGGTCAGCCGCACCTTCGCCACTTTACGCAAGGCCGAGTTCGGCTTCTTGGGTGTCGTGGTGTAAACGCGGGTACACACGCCGCGTCGTTGCGGACAGGCCTCCAACGCCGGCACCTTGCTCTTCTTGATGAACCGGGTACGGGGCTTACGCACCAGCTGATTAATCGTCGGCATTCAACTTACCATCCCTTCCTAATCAACAAAAAATATCTCTTCTGCAATCTTCCTGCTGGGCGGTGTTTACCGCGCAAAAAGCCAAACGCTCGCAGGCATTTGGCTTTGGGAATCCGGCCGGAATTTATGGCACTTCGGTGGCCGGGTGAACCTGAAATACTCCAGCAGCGGTTTTCCAGGGCTCTGAAAGACACAGGCCGGCGGGTCACACCGGCCTGTTCTTGAGGGGCGCGATTCTATGGATACGCCCCGGAAGTGTCAAGCCATTATCTTCCTTTTTTCCGTCATTTAGGCGACTTTTTATCTAGGTTCCGACCGCCTCTTCGTCGCTACGCGAGGATTTTGCGGCGGTAAAGGCGGTCAGGGACTGTTGCAGTTCCTTGGCCTCCGCCTTGGCTTCGCCCCGGGTACGCCGGCGCTCCAGATGGTAGGCCAGACCGGTTCCGGCCGGGATCAGCCGGCCCACAATCACGTTTTCCTTGAGGCCGCGCAGGGAATCGCGCTTGCCGGTGATCGCCGCTTCGGTGAGCACCCGCGTGGTCTCCTGGAACGAGGCTGCCGAGATAAACGACTCGGTGGACAGCGACGCCTTGGTAATGCCAAGAAGCAATGGCTCCCAGACTGCCGGCTTCTTGCCGGCAGCAACGATTGCCTCATTGTCTTCCAGCACCCGTGAGCGTTCCACCTGCTCACCCGGCAACAGGCGCGTGTCGCAAGGATCAACCACACGTACCCGACGCAACATCTGGCGAACAATGACTTCAATGTGTTTGTCATTGATCTTCACGCCCTGCAGGCGGTACACGTCCTGAACCTCGTCCACGATGTAGTTCGTGAGTGCTTCCACACCCAACAACCGGAGAATATCCGGCGCTACCGATGCGCCATCCACGATCACATCACCTTGCACCACCGTCTCACCCTCGAACACCGTGATATGCCGGCCCTTAGGAATGAGATTTTCGTGTTCCGCACCATCCTTGTCCGTGATGATGAGGCGCTGCTTGCCTTTCGTATCTTTACCGAAGGACACCACACCGCTCGTCTCAGCGAGGAGCGCACAATCCTTGGGCTTGCGCGCCTCAAAGAGTTCCGCCACGCGCGGCAGACCACCGGTGATGTCTCGGGTTTTCAAGGTTTCCTGCGGGATACGCGCGAGCACGTCGCCCACACCAAGCTTGGCGCCATCTTCCACCGTAATGATCGCCCCCGGCGGCAGCATGTACTTCGCCGTGATCTCGGTGCCGGGGATGGACAAGGGTTTGCCCTTGCCGTCCACCAGCGTGATGACCGGACGGATGTCCTTCGCGCCGGTACGATGCTTGGCGTCGAGCACCACATACGTGGACAGACCCGTCAGCTCGTCAGTCTGTTTGTTGACCGTGACGCCTTCGATAAGATCACTGAAGGTGGCCTTACCGGCCACTTCGGTGATGATCGGGTGCGTGTGCGGATCCCAGTTGGCCACCACCGCGCCGGCCTTGACCTTGGAACCCTCGTGCACCGACAGCACCGCGCCGAACGGAAGCTTGTAACGCTCGCGCCCGCGGCCCTGGTCGTCCTGCACGATCAGCTCGCCCGAACGGGACAACGCCACGTAGTTACCGCTCGCGTGTTTGACCACCTTGATGTTCTTGAGTTTAATAACACCCGCGGTCTTAACCTCGATGCGCGATATCGCGGCCGCACGCGAGGCGGCGCCACCGATATGGAACGTACGCATGGTGAGCTGGGTACCCGGTTCACCGATCGACTGCGCGGCAATAACACCCACCGCCTCGCCGAGGTTCACCAGATGTCCACGGCCCAGGTCGCGGCCGTAACACTTGCGGCATAAGCCAAAGCGCGCCTGACAGGTCACCGCTGAGCGCACCAGCACCTGATCGATATGACGATCTTCCAGTATGGCCACCATGTGTTCGTCGAGCACGGAACCGTCCGGAATAAGAACCTTCTTCTCATTACCCGGATCACGGATGTCGCCAATCACCACGCGCCCGAGAATACGGTCACGCAGCGCGATAACGATTTCGCCGCCTTCCACCAGCGCCGACTTGGTCACGCCCTCGGTAGTGCCGCAATCGTCCAAGATCACCACGAGATCCTGACACACGTCTACCAGGCGGCGCGTGAGATAACCCGAGTTTGCGGTCTTGAGTGCGGTATCGGCGAGGCCTTTGCGCGCGCCGTGCGTCGAGATGAAGTACTGCAGCACGTTCAAGCCTTCGCGGAAATTCGCCGTGATCGGCGTTTCGATAATGGAGCCGTCCGGTTTGGCCATCAGGCCGCGCATGCCGGAGAGCTGACGAATCTGAGCCGCCGAACCGCGCGCGCCCGAATCCGCCATCATGTAAATGGAGTTGAACGAATCCTGTTTGACCTTCTTGCCTTGGGCGTCAATGACCTCTTCGCTGCCCAGTTGGTCCATCATGGATTTCGCCACCTTTTCACTGGTGTGTGTCCAGATGTCGACCACCTTGTTGTAGCGCTCGCCGTCGGTCAAGAGACCAGAGTTATACTGGTTCTGGATGCTCTTCACTTCCGCTTCGGCGCTGCCGATGATGTCGGCCTTTTCCGCCGGCGTGAGCATGTCGTCCACGCC
>JBGPBL010000104.1:0-6596 GCA_041481225.1 Sulfurifustaceae bacterium
AGAGGTGTCCGAGCGGTTTAAGGAGCACGCCTGGAAAGTGTGTGTACGTCAAAAACGTACCGAGGGTTCGAATCCCTCCCTCTCCGCCAGTCAGTCAGCAGTAAACGGCCCTTTCTCTGCCAACCGGAGAAAGGGCCGCTTTTCCCCGCCGTGTTACGCTATTTCTCACCTGAGCATGTCCAATATCGGACCACTATAAGCCTGAAATCGGTGTAGAAAACGTGTTTTTCTCTCCTCCGCGATTTCACGGTTCGGTTTGCCCAAGTATCGTTCCCGATCAGATAAAACTGGACTAAAGTTTATATACCCATACCCAAATCAGGGGGATCCATCACAAGCGCGGGAACAACAAAAACAAAATGCAAGCGCCTGTGCCTTGACCGATTTTACAGAAACGGAGAGACGCCATAATCCAGCACTATACGGCAAACCGTGCGGCGCAATGATGGTTGGTAAAACAGGAAGGGGCTCATGAGTCCGTACTCGAGCGACGATATATTACGCCAGATAGCGCAGTCGATTTCGACGGCCAGCGGAGAGGAATTTTTCTGTGGCTTGGCGACGGCCCTGTGCCGGGCATTAGAGGCGGATTTCGCTTTCATCGGCCAACTGGACCCTGACGACCCTAACCGAATCCACGTCATGGCTGTGTGCGTCCGCGGCAAAATCGCGGAGAATTTTAGCTACCACCTCCACGGTACCCCATGCGAAAACGTGGTGGGCCGGGAGCCCTGCCACTATCCCCGCGATATTCAAAGCCTGTTCCCCGGGGACCACATGCTCGTGGAAATGGGAATAGAGAGCTACATCGGTCATCCCCTCTTCGGTTCGGCGGGGCAGCCGCTCGGGCTGCTCGCGGTGATGCACGGCCAACCCATGCCCAATGAGGAGCCGGTACAATCCGTGCTTAAGATTTTTTCCGCGCGCGCGGCGGCGGAGATCGAGCGTCTGCAAGCGGACGAAATTTTGCGTGAAAGCGAGGAACGGTTCCACGCCACGTTCAGCCAGGCTGCTGTCGGCATCGCCCACGTGGCTCCCGATGGCCGGTTCCTGCGGGCAAACCAGAAATTCTGTGACATTGTGGGTTACATACAGGAAGAAATCCTCGTCCGCACTTTCCAGGACATTACCCATCCCGACGATCTTGATGCCGATCTGGCGTACGTGCGGCGGGTGCTGGCGGGTGAAATCCCGACTTACTCAATGGAAAAGCGCTACCTTCGCAAGAATGGGGCCATTGTCTGGGTTAACCTGACCGTCTCCATCGTGCGGGATTCCCAGAATAGCCCGAAGTATTTCATCTCGGTCGTGCAAGACATCAGTGCACGCAAACAGGCCGAAGCCGAGATGCAGAAGCTCTCAAGTGCTATCGAGCAGACGGCTGACTCCGTGATCATCACCGACCGCGACGGCGTCATCCAGTACGTCAACTCCGCCTGCGAAGAAACCGCTGGCTTCAGCCGGAATGAGTCGCTGGGCAAAAAGCCGAACATCGTTAAGTCCGGAAAACACAAACCGGAATTTTATGAACGATTGTGGAAGACCATCCTGCGGGGCGAGGTATTCCGCGACGTATTCATCAACCGCAGGAAAAACGGCGATCTGTACTACGAGCAGAAAACCATCACGCCGCTCAAGGACGAACATGGGCACGTCACGCATTTTGTCTCCACCGGCAAGGACATCACTGATCGGATGCGGGCCGAAGAGGCGCTGGCACAGTCGGCGGCCGAATGGACCTACTCGATGGACTTCATCGAGGATGCCCTGTGTCTCGTGGGTCTGGACGACAGACTAATCCGCGCCAACCGCGCGTTCTATCAGTTCACCGGCTACACCCCGGAGCAGGCCAGGGGCCGCGAACTCGCCGGGCTCATGCACCCCCAAGGCGAGGTCACACCCTGTCCGCTGTGCCAGGCGCGCCAGGCGCGCCGTGACGTCAGGATCATCAAGGAGGCCGACGACAATCGTACCGGCCGGCCAATCGAGGTGACGATTCGCGTCGTGCGCGACCGCGACGGCAACCCCGCCAGCATGCTCCTGGGGATCCACGACCTCAGTCGCACGCGGCAGATAGAGGAAGAGCTGCGCGCCAGCCGGGCGGGCCTCCTCGAAGCCCAGCGCATCGCCCGTCTCGGCAACTGGGACTGGAACCTCCTCACCAACGAACTGCACTGGTCGGACGAGGTTTATCGTATCTTCGGTATGACGCCGCAACAGTCCCGCATCACCGCCGAGACATTCCTCAATTCCGTGCATCCGGACGACAGGGTATTCGTCACGGAAACGGCGAGAAGCGCCATGGTGGAAAAACGACCCTTCGACCTGAACTTTCGCATCACCCGGTCTGACGGCATGGAACGCATCGTGCACGAACAGGCGGAAGTTACTTTCGATGGCAATGACAAACCGATCCGCATGGTTGGCACCGTGCAGGATATAACTGAGCGCAAAGATGCAGAGGCGCGCCTGAACTACCTCGCGCACTACGATACGCTCACCGGACTGCCCAACCGCGTCCTGCTCTATGACCGCCTGAATCAGGTCATGACCGAGGCCGACCGGAACGACCGCCTAGTGGCGGTCATGTTCCTCGACCTCGACCGCTTCAAGATTGTCAACGACACACTGGGGCATGACGTCGGCGATGTGTTGCTTAAAAGCGTAGCCGAACGCCTGATGACCTGTGTGCGCGCGGGCGACACTATCTCCCGTCTCGGCGGCGATGAGTTCACCGTGGTGCTCGCCGATGTTGAGCACGGCGATGACGTGGCTCGCGTCGCCCAGAAAATCATCGACAGCTTCGTACCACCGTTTCATATCGACGGGCGCGAGCTGTTCATGAGCCCCTCGATCGGCATCACGCTGTATCCGTTCGATGACAACAACCTCGAGAGTCTGCTGCGCAATGCTGATGCCGCCATGTATCACGCCAAGGAAATGGGTCGTAACACATTCCGGTTTTACACCGCCGAGCTCAACCGGCGCACCGCCAAGCGCCTGGCGCTGGAGACTGCGCTGCGCCACGCGCTCGAGCGCCATGAGCTGCTGCTGCACTACCAGCCACAGGTCAATCTGAAAACGGGCCGAATCACCGGCCTGGAGGCCTTGTTGCGCTGGCAACATCCCGAGATGGGCCTGATTCCGCCGCTCGATTTCATTCCGCTCGCCGAGGAAACCGGGCTCATTATTCCCATCGGCGAGTGGGTGCTCCGTACCGCCTGTGCGCAGGCGCGCGCCTGGCACGATGCCGGTTTCCGCAACCTTCAAATAGCGGTGAATCTTTCGGGACGTCAGCTCCAGCACCTGGGGCTGGCGAAGGTGGTAAAAAACGCCTTGAAGGAAGCCGGGCTCGATCCGCGTCAACTGGACCTGGAGCTGACGGAAAGCCTGCTCATGCACAACACCGGAGAAACCTTGGCCGCCATGGACGAGCTGCACACGCTCGGGGTGACGTTCTCCATGGACGACTTCGGCACCGGCTATTCCTCGCTCAGCTACCTCAAGCGCTTCCCGATCGACATCATCAAGATCGATCAGTCATTCGTGCGTGACATCCCGCGCGATCCGGACGACGCCGCCATCGCCCAGGCGATCATCGCCATCGCACACAGCCTGGGAATGAAAGTCATCGCCGAGGGGGTGGAAACCGCGAAACAACTCGCCTTCATGCGGTCGCACAAGTGCGATGGTGTGCAGGGCTATCATTTCAGCAAACCCGTTACGGCCGAGGCCATAACCAAGCTGCTGCAAAAAGCCCGTCGCGTTGCCGCGCGCCGCGCCGCCGAAAAACCGTGTGCCAAAAAACGTAAACACCGGTCTCCGCGCGGCGGGTAAATAAAGTAAGCGCCTCTCACAAAGATTTCAACAGAAGCATTTATTATGACATAACTGCCGCGGATGCCGGGTCAGTCACCGGAACCACATCCAGTCGCGGCAGTCTAATCGCCTGTCCGCTTCCATCCACAAATGACAACTGCTAAAGTGCCGCCATGTCCCGCCTGAAATACTCGACTTGGGGTTTGTGCCTGCTGCTCGTGCTGGCAATCATGATTGCCCCGGTGCTTCCCGCGTTCGGCATGGCGCTGGCCAAGTCCGATGCTGTATCCGCGGCCCACGATGGGCCGGCGCATGACAAGTCGCAGCATGCGACCGATGCCGATACTCTTCCCGACTGCACTCAGCATCATGACTGTCACAGCCAGTGCTGCGCCTTCTGTGCGCAGTGCTTCACGGCGGTATTTTTCGTCCTGCCGGATTATGTCGTCTCGCATCCTGTGCAAACGCCGGTACTATCCCAGCTTCATTCGCTCGTTTTGATTACGTCGCCCGATCGTCCTCCGCGTTTTCTCTTCCTCTGATTTTCAGCTGTTGATGACGTCGTAAGGCGTCGCGCCGCATCGAGCGGCGTATTCTGAGTTTTTCATCTCATGCATTTCGGGAGAATGTTATGTCCACATGTCGTAATTTTCCGGCCGCGTCCAATTTGCCGCGCCGGAGATTTCTTCAGGGCTTGGCTGCGGGCGGCATCCTGCTGGGGTTATCTCCATGGCTCAAGCCGGCTTGGGCGCGGGAGGCTACCGCGACCGGAACGGCCAAGGTGCTCACCGGCACCGAATTCGATCTCACTATCGCGGAAACCACGGTCAATTTCACCGGCACACCGCGCATGGCCACCACCATCAACGGTTCGATCCCAGCGCCGACGCTGCGGTTCCGGTAAGGCGATACCGTGACCATTCGTGTCACCAACCGGCTTGCCGAGGAGACCTCCATTCACTGGCACGGCATTTTTCTGCCGTACCAGATGGACGGCGTGCCGGGCATCAGCTTCAATGGCATCGCGCCAGGAGAAACGTTCGTCTATCGCTTCAAGGTGGCGCAGACCGGCACCTATTGGTATCACTCGCATTCGGGCATGCAGGAACAGACCGGCATGTACGGCGCGATCGTTATCGACCCGGCCCGCACTGAGTCGATCCGGGCCGACCGCGAATACGTGGTGCAGTTGGCCGACTGGACCGACGAAGACCCGATGCGGGTTTTCGTCAAGCTCAAGATGCAAAGCGACTACTACAACTTCAACCAGCCCACGGCGGTCGATTTCTTTCGCGATGTGTCCAACGAGAGCCTTTCGGCCGCCATGGCCAAACGGCGCATGTGGAACCAGATGCGCATGAGTCCGACTGATCTGGCCGACGTTTCCGGTTACACCTATACCTACCTCATGAATGGCACCACCCCGGCCGGCAACTGGACCGGGCTGTTCCGTCCAGGCGAGAAGGTGCGGCTGCGTTTCATTAACTCCGGCGCGATGACATTTTTCGATGTGCGCATTCCGGGGCTCAAAATGACGGTGGTTCAGGCCGACGGCCAGAATGTCGATCCGGTCACGGTGGACGAGATCCGCATCGGCGTGGCCGAGACGTATGACGTGATCGTCAGCCCCAAGGACGAAGCCTACACGATCTTCGCCCAGTCGATGGATCGCAGCGGCTACGCCCGCGGCACGCTGGCGGCGCGCGCCGGCATGACGGCGGCGGTTCCTATGCTGGACAAACCCGAACCGCTTTCGATGGGGGACATGATGGGCGATATGGGTGGCACCGTGCGCGTGCGTCACGCCCGGACCGAGTACGGCCCGAGTACGGACATGCGCGTGGACACGCCGCGTACCAACCTCGACGATCCGGGCGTCGGTCTGCGCAACAACGGCCGCCGTGTGCTCACCTATGCCGATCTGCGCACGATCGGCGGTCCGCTCGACAAACGGGGATCCGAGCGGGAGATCGAGCTGCATCTCACCGGCAACATGGAGCGCTACACCTGGTCGCTCGATGGCCTGGAGTTTGGCAGATCCACGCCCGTGCATTTCCGTCACGGCGAGCGCCTACGCGTGGTCTTCGTCAACGACACGATGATGACGCATCCCATGCATATGCACGGCCTGTGGAGCGAACTGGAAACTCCGGATGGGCGCTTCCAGGTACGCAAGCACACCCTCAGCGTGCAACCGGCGCAGCGCATCAGTTTTCTGGTGACCGCCGATGCCTTGGGCCGCTGGGCCTGGCATTGCCACCTGATGTACCACATGGACGCGGGCATGTTCCGCGAAGTAGTCGTGGCCTGAATGTGGCGCAATCGAATAACGGGGAAAGCAACGATGATGAGCAAACAAATGAATCTGATCGCTATCGTCATGATGGCGCTCGGTATGTCTTGCACCTGGGCGCAAGACCCGTCAGTCCCGGCGAAGACGCCCGAAGAGGCAGGGCCGATGCCGGGCATGGACCATAGTCAGATGAATCACGGTTCCATGCCGAGTATGGATCAGGGCAGCATGTCCGGCACGGCGCAAGACGTGGGGCATGACATGAGCAACATGAATCAAGGTGGCGGTATGGACTCTGGTTCCATGTCCATGCAGGGCGGCTCGGCCCCGCCCGACGCCCGTGACCCGCATGCCTATTTGGACGGCTACGACTTCGGACCGATTCCGCGGCCGCGGATGGGGGACGAGCACAACTTCAGTTCGCTCTTGGTCGATCGGCTAGAAGGGGCGCGCACCCGTGACAACTCATTCACGGCCTATGACC
>JBGPBL010000105.1:0-6558 GCA_041481225.1 Sulfurifustaceae bacterium
CAGGCGGTATTTCTGCGGCGAATGCGGACGAAATCCGAAACAGGAAGAGGCAGGCGGAAAGAAAAAAAGAGACGGATTTCCCCACTGTGAATCGATTCACTATTCCACCACGATCAAGGCATCCGGTACGCCGGCCTGTGTCAGCCGTTGCGTCAGACGGTCGCCTTCCTCGACGCTCGCGAGCGGACCGATGCGGACACGGTATAGGCGTGCCGGTTCCTGCGCAGTGGAATTTGAAACCAGCGCGGACTGGATGAAAACCGGTTGCGTCGCCTCGTGCTCCAGACGGTTGCGCAGGTTGACGGCATTATCCATCTGGCCAAAAGCGCCTGCCTGAAGATACAGTTTTGGCGCGGTCGCTGGCGGCTTGGTCGGTTCCTTGCCGGCGGCATAGGGGAAAATCTCAACGGTGGACTCCTTGGTTTTGGCAACCTGGGTGTCGCTTTCATCCGGGTTGATGACCTCCACCTCGACCACACCGGTGCCGGTGCCGAGGATGCCGAGCCGGACAGCGCCGGCATAAGAGAGGTCGATCAGGCGATTGTGCAGGAATGGTCCACGGTCGTTGACACGCACAACGATGACGCGGCCGTTTTCGAGATTGCGCACACGCACGTAGCACGGCAGCGGCAGGGTTTTGTGCGCGGCGGTCATGGCGTACATGTCATAGGGCTCGCCACTCGATGTCTGCTTGCCATGGAATTTCTTGCCATACCACGATGCCACGCCCCGTTCGCGATAGCCGGATGTGCCGGTCAGCGGATAAAAGGTTTTGCCCTCGACCGTATAGGGGTTGTTGCCTTTGGCCGCTTTGGGTTCGGATTTTGGAACTGCGTCGGGAATGGCCATGACATCCGCCGGTGGACGCGCCTCGGGGCCGTCGTCCTGGTAATAACCGCCGCTACGAGAGAGGGTGCCACAGGCGGAAAGCAAAACCAGCACTGGCGCGAGCAGGAAACGTGGTTTCATCGTGTTTCGACCTCACGGCGTTTGCGCATCCGTTCACCCAGTTCGTAGACAGCCATCGCATAATGTGTGCTGTGATTATAACGCGTGATGGCGTAAAAATTATTGTACCCAAGGCGAAAGAAGGGGCCGGTCTCGCCTTCCAGTTCGATCAGGGCGGCGCGCCGGTCGTATTCCTTCCGGGGAGGGGGATAAATTCCGTATTGCACAAGATGGTGGATGCTGAGCAACGGTTTGATGCCCAGACGTTCGATCCAGAAGTATAGCGTCCCTTCGACTCGCACGTCGTCCACCACCGGGGCATTGGTTTCCCAGCCGCTGTTCTTCAGGTAATTGGCGACACTGCCGATGGCGTCCTCGGGACTGCCCAGGATATCGCGTTTGCCATCACCATCGAAGTCCACGGCATAGCGCCGGTAGCTGCTGGGGATGAACTGCGGCATTCCCATGGCTCCGGCGTACGATCCCTTGAGGTGGCACGGGTTGACCTGGAGTTCGCGCGCCAGCAGTAGAAATTCCTCCGTTTGACCACGAAAAAAGGCGGCGCGGGACGGATAGTTCAGCATCAGGGTAGCGAGCGCGTCGAGCACCCGATAATTGCCCTTGTTTTTGCCATATTGGGTTTCCACGCCGAGGATGGCAGCAATAATTTCCGGGGCCACACCGTATTGTTCGCGCGCGCGCTCAAAGGCGGCCGCATTTTTTTTCCAGAACTGGATTCCACGTTGTACATTTTCCTCGGTCAGAAATATTTTCTGGTATTCGTACCAGGGCAACGCTTCGGCGGGTCGCTCCATGGCTTCGATGATTTCGGGGCGAAGCTGGGCACACCGGAATGCACGCTGGATTTCCAGGGTAGTGAATCCATGATTTTCCACCATGTCAGCCGCGAAGACCCCGAGTTCCGGATATTCGGAGAATGTCATGGCATGGCTGGGAGACATGAACATCAGCGTCATCAGGAAAATCGGCAGCCGCGCCAGGGAAAGGCGTTGCATATTATTGTTCGACAATCTTGCGGTGTGTCTGGATGCTCATCAGGACGCCGAAGGCGGCCATGATCGTGATGATCGAACTCCCGCCATAGCTCATTACCGGCAGCGGGATGCCGACGATAGGCAGAATGCCTGTGACCATACCCATGTTTATGAAGAATGAAATAAAGAATGTGAGGCTCAGGCTGCCCGCGAGCAGGCGGGCATAGGTGTCCTGCGCGAGATAGGCGATCAACATCCCACGGCCGACGATAAAGGCGTAGAGCGCTACCAGCAGCAGACTGCCGATTAACCCAAACTCCTCGGCAAACACGGCGAAAATAAAGTCGGTGGAAGATTCTGGCAGGTATTCGAGGTGCGCCTGGCTGCTGTTGAGCCAGCCTTTGCCGTAAACGCCACCCGAACCCACAGCGATCATGGACTGGATGGTGTGATAGCCGGTACCGAGCGGGTCCGCGTCGGGATTGAACAGCGTTAGTACGCGGTTACGTTGGTAGTCGTGCAGGTGATTCCAGGCAAAGGGCGCTGCTACCGCAATGATAGTGAAGAGAATGACGATCACGCGCCAGCGCATGCCTCCCAAAAACAATACAAAGATCCCGGCGCTTAAGACCAGTAGTGCGGTGCCAAGGTCCGGCTGCTTGATGATGATCAGCGCCGGCACCAGGGCCATGAGGAAGGCGAGGCCGAGGCGCAGGAGTCCAGGAGGCAGGTTGCCTCGCGCCAGATACCACGACAGCATCATGGGCACACCAAGTTTCATGACCTCGGCAGGCTGGAATTTGATGATTCCGAACTGTAGCCAGCGTTGTGCGCCCTTGCCGATGACGCCAACGGCAAATACGGCGATCAGCAGGATCATGCCGATGGCAAATACGACTGGCGACCAGCGCTCCAGGATTTCCGGGCGGATTTGCGCGACTGCGAGCAACACGCCAAAGCCGAGCACCATGTGCAGTAAATGGCTGAAGGTGACACCAGTGTCCTTGGCGCTGGCGCTGTACACCACGAACAGGCTGACGGCCGCCAAGCTGAGCAGTGCGTAGAACAGTGTCTTGTCGAGATGTAGGGTTTGCAGGTTCATGTCAGTGTTTATTTAAGCGCATTGGGTTGGAAACGTCCTGGTTTCATTCGTCTTCATCCGATTCCGCTTTCTGGGGAGCAGGAGCGGCGGTGTCTTTGCCCAGGATCACGTGGTCCATGATCTTGCGCGCGATGGGGGCCGCCGTGGTGCCGCCATGTCCCCCGTTTTCCACGATCACGGCCACGGCCACCTTGGGGTCACCGACCGGTGCAAAGGAGATAAACAGCGCATGGTCGCGGAAGCGCTCGGGCGTGGCTTTTTCGCTGTAGCTTTGCCCCTGAGCCACCCCCCTCACCTGTGCAGTACCGGTTTTCCCGGCGATTTTATAGGGCGAGTTGTAGCCGATCCCGTAGGCCGTGCCTCTGTTGGAGTGCACCACATCCGTCAGGTTCTGGATCTGAATATCCAGGTGCCGCTTGTCCTTGAGGGGAATTTCCGCATAGGCTTCAGGCACGGTCTCGCGCGTTACCTTAGTTTTGGCATCGACGATGGCGCGCACTAGTTGCGGTTTCATGCGTACCCCGTGGTTGGCGAGCGCCGCCATGGCCGAAGCCAGTTGCAGGGGAGTCATCAGAATAGGACCCTGGCCGATACCGGTGACGACGGTTTCGCCGGGATACCATGGCAGGCCGCGTGCCTTTTTCCATTCCGGCGAGGGCAAAATGCCTTCGGACTCGTTAAACAGGTCTACACCGGTTTTTTTGCCAAAGCCGAATGGCGCGAGAAATTCCTTGATGCCCTCGATTTTCATCGCCACCGCCAGCCGGTAAAAATAAACGTCGCAGGATTGCACCACGGCATCGTGCAGGTTGACGGCGCCGTGGCCGCCTTTTTTCCAATCGCGGAATACATGGGCATTCGGTGGTAGGGTGAACCAGCCGGGGCAGGACACCGGTTTGTTGGGGTCGAATCCTTCCATTTCTAGGGCGGCGAGCCCGAGGAATGCCTTGATGGTCGAGCCGGGAGAATACTGGCCGTTGAGCACGCGGTTGATGAGCGGCTTATCTGCATCGTTGAGCAGGGCATTGTAAGAATCCGTGTCGATGCCGTTGACGAAGGGGTTAGGGTCATAGGTGGGTGTGCTGACGAAGGCGAGTATGGCGCCGGTAGCGGGTTCGATAGCGATAACCGCGCCGCGCCGTTTACCGAGCATTTGTTCCACGAGGGACTGAAGTTTCGCGTCCATGTTGAGGTAGATGTTTTTCCCCGCCACTGGTGCCTCGCGCTCGATGATGCGCAGCGAGCGTCCACGGGCGTTGGTTTCCACCTTTTCAAAACCGACCTGGCCAAGGAGAATTTTTTCATAGGTGGCTTCGACACCCAGCTTGCCGATGTGCTGCATCCCGCGGTACAGCGACTTGTCTATATGCTCCTGTTCCTGCTCGTTGATTCGGCCAACATAACCAATCGCATGGACGCCGAGACCGGTCAGCGGGTAATGCCGTTGCAGCCGTGCCTGCAACTCGACGCCGTTCAGGTATGGCCGTTTGACGGCGACGCGCGCCGCCTCCTCTTCGGTGAGGTTCGAACGCAGCACTAGATTTTCAAAGCGGGGACGATCACGCAACTGCTTCTGGAAGTTTTTGAGGTCCGCCTCATCAAGATGGACGATATCTTTCATCTCATCCAAGAGCGAGTTCATGTCGTCTACCTGCTCGGGGATCACTTCGAGTGTGTAGACCGGATAATTCTGCGCGAGGATTATCCCATTGCGGTCGAGGATCAGACCGCGTGGTGCCGGAATCGGAATCGGTTTGATGCGGTTGGCCTGCGACAGTGTTTCGTAATGACGATGGGCGAAGATCTGCAAATAGGCGAGACGCAACAGCAGTGCGAAGATGAGCGCGACCACCATGATGCCGATGACCGAAATCCGCGCGTTGAACAACCGGGTTTCGCGAAAGTGATCTTTTAACGGAATATTAAGCATGAGGTGTTAGAAGCCGGTATCAAAATGAAAATCAGAAACTTCAGCCCACGAGACCACAGAGGCGGAGCACTTTCTCATTTTGTGATGGATATCAGGCGATGCCGCCCCGACGCCGCAGATCGCGCAGGATCACAAATAACCATGGCCACAGCAATCCGCCGACGATGCTGGGCGTCCAGTAACTGAAGGTCTCCGGTGCCTGACCGATGGCGCCGCGTATCCACAACACCAGCAACTGGTTGGCCACCATCAGTCCAAAAACGGAAACCGCCTGTTGCCAGCGCGGAAACATGCGGATCTGCAAATGCATCCGGACGGTGATGAAGGCGACCAGTGATTTGGCCAGCGCGTTGCTGCCGAGCAGCGAACCGTAGAGCACGTCCTGGATGAATCCCAGCAACCAGCCCGTGCCCACTGAGACGCGTTCGGGAGCGGCCAGACACCAGTAAACCAGCACCAGGCCCACCCAGTCCGGACGGAACGGTTCGGCCCATTTCGGAAACGGCATGGAGGCAAGGATGAGTGCTGCCGCGAAGGTGCCGACAAAGGTCAGGAGCGCCCGGGTGTTGTTGTTCATTCTCACTTGGCGCCCTCTGGTTTTGCGGCGCCTGTTTTCGGTGCACCAGCCGGCCAGATCAGCAAAACCTGTTTGCCGTGGTTCAGTTGGGCTGCGGGTTTGACGGTGATGTCGAGGAAGGATTCGTTGGGGTCATTGACGATTTTGACCACCTGCGCTACCGGATAACCGGCTGGGAAGGTTCCTCCCATGCCGGAACTCACCAGGAGGTCACCCACCTTGATGTCTGTCGAGGCAGTAAGATAGGGAACTTTCAGGGCGTCGGGATCGCCTGTTCCGAAGACCAGTGCGCGCAGGCCGCTCCGGTTGTCGAGTACCGGAATAGCGTGGCCGGAGTCGGTAATGAGCGTTACGCGGCAGACGCGGGCAGCGACCTGCGTAACCTGCCCCATGATGCCATGCGCGTCGATAACCGGCTGCCCGGGATAGACGCCGTCCTGACTGCCCTTGGTGACCACCACCTTGCGCGTAAAAGGTTCAGCGCTGACTTCCACGAGATCCGCGGCCAGGGCTTTGTCGGTAACGCGCGCGGCGCTTCCGAGCAGATTGCGCAGACGGTTGTTTTCCGCGTCCAGGGCATCGAATTGCTGCAACTTGGTGAGCAGCACCTGCCGTTCCGTCAGGAGTTTTTCATTGTCCTCACGCAGCGTGTCGCGAGTGGTGAAGAAATCGGCAATGCCGCCCTCCACGCGTGACGGCAGGGCGGCGATGAACTGGATGGGGTAGGCCACCACCATGAGGCCGGCACGGATTTTTTCCAGATGATGTCCGCGGTGATCAAAAAACATCAGCGCCACGGACAGGATGGTCAACAATACCAGCCGTGTCAGGATCGAGGGCGCCCGGATCGACTGGCCGAAAATATTGATCATGTGACGCTCAACGGGAAGCGCGCGCCGGTGGGGGATGACAAGAGGCGGCGCGCGCGGTCGCGGTTAGTCGTACACAAACACATCGCCCAGGGTTTCGGCCTCCATCAGGGCGCGGCCGCAGCCGCGCACGACGC
>JBGPBL010000106.1:0-6487 GCA_041481225.1 Sulfurifustaceae bacterium
CGTATCGCCGACACGACTGAAGCGGCGCTGGATTTCAACGACAAATACGACTGCGGCGACCATTGTCAGATCGCCGCTTCTTTCGATGACGACCTTTCCCGCCTGGGCGAGGAGTTGGCTACCCGCATCGAACTCGAAGACAAGCTGCTCAGAAACTTTCAATAAAAATCACCAGGCAAGCCACATCGGTTGTGGTGGTTAGCGGCCGAAACCCTGCGCATCGATCGCCCGACCCGTGACGCCGCGGCTGTCGGGGCCCAGCAAATAAAGATAGGCGCTCATGATGTCTTCCGGCTTGGGCAAAGATTGGGCGTTCTCGCCGGGATAGAGCCGGCTGCGCAGGCTGGTACGCACCGCGCCGGGATTCAGGCTGTTCACGCGAATTTTTCCCTCCGTGGCGAGTTCGTCCGCAAGAATTTGCATCATCCCTTCCAGACCGAAACAGGCCACACCATATGCACCCCAGTAGGCACGACCCTTGCGTCCGACATCGGCGGTGGTGAATACAATCGAGGCATCCTCCGATTGTTTAAGCAACGGAAGACAGGCGCGGGTTAATTGCCAAGCGGCGTGCAGGTTGACCTGCAGTACCCGATACCAGGTTTCGGGCTCATAAAGTTCAAGCGGTGTGAGGGTTCCCGACTCGGCCGCGTTGTGCAGCAGACCATCAAGCCGGCCGAATTCCTTTTCAACCACCTGGGTGGCCTGTTCATAATGTGCGGGGGTCGCTTTTGCCAGATCCAGCGGCAGAATTGCGGCCTGGGGCCAGCCCCGGCGTTCAATTTCGTCGTACACCTTTTCAAGCTTGGAGGTCGTGCGTCCATGCAGAACGACCGAGGCGCCGTGTTCCGCAAAGGAAAGCGCCGCGGCGTGGCCGATGCCATCGCCCGCACCGGTGACAAGGATAATGCGCCCGGCCAACAGGTGGGGGGGAGGGATAGTGTTCGCCATGATGTTATCCGTCAAAAGGGTTAGTGCGTAATCGCGGTTGCCGCGTCGGGCGATGGACGTGGATTCTAGCGCAAGCGCCCGAATCGTGCAGTGGCTAAAAACGTTGCCCCTGGCTATATTGGGTGAGCGTTCAAGACAAGGAGGCGTTAGTGAAAAAATTCATGATGGGATTGGTGGTCGGAATAATCGTTGCATTTCCGCTGGGCATCAATTTCGGCAAGGACGTGCCTTTATTAAGCAACCCGTTTGCCGCCAAACCTGATCTCTCCAAACGCGTGGTCGAGCGGGCGGAAGACCTGGTCGAGGGGGCCAAGGGGGCGATTCACGAGGCGACTAAGCCCGCCCGGGAAAAGTTGCAAAAATAAACGGCAAGCCTTGTCATCAGGCAAAGCTGGTTTTGCCTTCGTCGTTGACGCAAATCCGGTTGCGACCGCTTTTCTTGGCCAGGTAGAGCCGGGTATCGGCAACGTTAAGCATCTGGTCAACCGAGTCCGGTGCGTCCGTTCGAAGCGAGGCGATGCCGATGCTGACCGTCATTGATACGATCTTGTCGCCGACGACGTGTTGTTCCTTTTCAATCGCCGCGCGGATGCGCTCGGCGAGCACTGCCGAGCCCAGTCGATTGGTGTCCGGCAGCAGCACCGCAAACTCTTCACCACCGATACGGGCCACCGTGTCTATGTCGCGCGTCAGCTCGATCAGGATGCGCGCCACCATCAGAAGCGCTTCATCTCCCACCTGATGACCGTAGGTGTCGTTAATTTTTTTGAAGAAATCAACGTCCAGCAGGATGACCGAGAGGTCGGACTCGTAGCGCTTTGACAGCGACAGGCATTTGGCCCCGTTATCAAAGAAGGCGCGCCTGTTTTTAAGTTTCGTCAGCGGATCGGTGGTAGCCAGTTCCGCGAGTGCGCGCTGACTTTCCTCCAGTTCGCGGATGGTGCGGGACAGCTTGTGATGTACGTTCACGCGCGCCAGCAGTTCCATCTCGTCTATGGGTTTGGTGATGAAGTCATTGGCGCCGTTAAGAAAGGCCAGGTTGCGGTCGACGTTGTCCTCGGCGGTGGTCATGACGATGACGGGCAGATTCTGGAAGTGAGGCTCTTCGCTTTTACGGATCTTGACCAGCAGTTGATGACCGGTCATGTTCGGCATGTTGATGTCCGTCAGGACGAGGTCAATCTCCGGATGTTCCGCAAGAATTCGCCATGCCTCCGCTCCGTCTTCGGCATGCAGCAAACGGTAGTGGCTGCCCAAATATTTGGACAGCAACGCGGTGGTCGTGTGGGAGTCTTCGACCAGCAGGATGAGCGGCAGCGGGCCCGATTTTTTCGCGGTTGTATTTGTCACGATGCTGATAATGAACGTGTTTTCCGTGATATGTAATTCCTAGAATGAATATAGCACGCACGAACTCGGTCCACGCCCACTGAACCTAGTCTGGCTGGATATCCCGCAGCGCCTTCTCAATCCGCTCCGGTTCCTCGATCTGTCTGGAGGCATTTACCCCCATTTCGGGGAATTTGCGCGCTCCGGGAAGGACTTTGGCCTCAAAGGATCCGACCGCCTTGTTGTAGTCAGTCACGGCGCCGCCCAGACTGCGCCCAAGTTTTGTCAGGTGTTCGCTGAAAGTGGCGAGCCGGCCGTACAACTCCTCGCCGACGTCCCGGATCCGCTCGGCGTTGGTGGTCAGCGCTTCCTGACGCCAGCCGTAGGCGACGGTGCGCAGTAGGGCAATGAAGTTGGCGGGGGTGGCGAGGATGATCTTCTGGCGCAGGGCATCCTCGAACAGACTGCGATCCACGTCCAGGGCGGCGCTCAGGAACTGTTCGCCGGGAATGAACAGCACCACGAAATCCGGGGCGTTCTTGAATTGATCCCAATAGCCCTTGGCCGCCAGTTCCTTGATGCGTTCACGCACCTTGCGCGCGTGGTGCTCAAGAAATTTTTTGCGTGCCTCGATATCGGTGGTTTCCACCGCGCTCAAGTAGGCATCCAGCGGCGTTTTCACGTCCACCACGATTTCACGTCCACCGGGCATGCGCACGATCATGTCGGGGCGCATCCGGCCGGTTTCAGTGTCGGTCTGTTCTTGCTCAAAGAAATCGCAGTGTTCCACCATGCCAGCCAGTTCAGCGAGCCGCCGCAGCGAGAGTTCGCCCCATTGGCCCCGCACTTCGGGACGACGTAGGGCCTGCACCAGATTGCGCGTTTCGCCGTGAAGCAGTTGTTGGGTTTGCACCATGGTCTCCAGGTGCTTGGTGAGCGCGCCGTAGGCCTCTTTGCGCTCATGTTCCATGAGGCGAATCTGCTGTTCGGTTTTTTCCAGGGCCTCGCGCACCGGCTTGACCAGATTCTCCACGGCCTTTTCTTTCTGCTCCAGATCGCCCTTGGCCTGTATGTGAAACTGTTTCAGAGTCTCCTGCGCCAGTTGCAGAAAGGTGGCGTTGTTGCTTCTCAGGGCCTGGTTGGAGAGCGCCAGAAAAGTTTGTTCGAGGTCGGTGAGTTTCTCCTGCGCCGCCTTGCGTTCGAGATCAAGCGTGGTGGAGAGTTCGGTCAAGCGTTTCTGGCTGCGCAAATGCGCAATCAGCCAGCCGAGCGCCCCCGAGAGAAGTGCCACGATTCCGATCACGATCAGTGTGCCGGCGTCAGCCATGTGTCTTGAGCCACTCCAGAATTTCCTGCGGTCTACGGATCATTCCATCCGCACCCCAGTTTTCGGGCGATTCACTGGCGCTAATATAGCCAAACAGGGCCACCAGTGTTTTCATGCCGGCTTCTTTGCCGGCCTGGACGTCGCGCTCGGCATCGCCGACGTACAGGCATTGTGGCGGTTGGCTGCCGGCGCGCGTGCAGGCATGGAGCATGGGTTCGGGATGCGGCTTGCGGTTGGTGGTGGTGTCACCGCTCACGATGCAGGCAGGCGCCGGCGAGGGGCTGAGCTGGCGCACCAGCGGGTCGGTGAGGAACGCCGGTTTGTTCGTGACGATGCCCCAGTTGATGCCTTGGCGCTCAAGCGCCTTGAGCAATTCATCGATACCCGGAAACAGGCGTGTCTTGCGGCACAGGTTGTCGGCGTAGATTGCGAGCAGGCGGCTGCGCAGACGGGCATAGTCCGCATCCTGTGGGCCCATATTGAAACCGACCTTCAGCAGACCCGGACTGCCATGCGACACTTCGGGACGGATGTGCGCCTCCGGCAGTGGCGCACGGCCTTCCTCCGTGAGCAGGGTGTTCAGGGCGTACGCGAGATCCGGGGCGGTATCGGCGAGCGTGCCGTCGAGATCGAAGAGGACAGTGCGGATGTTAATCATTCGCCCGCATGCAGTAGGCGATGTAGTTCACGTCGACACCCTGGCCCAGGCTAAACTGTTTGGACAGCGGGTTGTAATGCATGCCGGTGAGTTCGCGTGCGGTGAGGCCCGCGTGCCGGGCCCAGCGTACCAGCTCCGACGGTTTGATGAACTTCATGTATTCATGCGTGCCGCGTGGCAGCAGTTTCAGCAGATACTCGGCGCCGACGATGGCCATCAGCCAGGATTTGGGATTGCGGTTGATGGTCGAAAAAAAGACCTGCCCTCCCGGTTTCACGAGCTGCGCGCAGGCCGCGACGGTCGAGGCGGGGTCGGGGACATGTTCCAGCATTTCCATGCAGGTGACGACATCGAACGACCCCGGCTGCTCGCGCGCCAGGTCTTCGGCGGAGACGTGCCGGTATTCCACCTTCTGGCCGCTCTCTTTGAGGTGCAGTTTGGCGACCGCGAGCGGCGCATCGCCCAGGTCGATGCCGGTGACGCTGGCGCCAAGCCCGGCCATGCTTTCCGTGAGGATGCCGCCGCCGCAGCCGATGTCGAGCACGGTCTTGCCCTTGAGCCCGGCGCGGTCGTTGATGAATTTCAGCCGCAGCGGGTTCATGTCGTGCAGCGGCTTGAACTCGCTGTGCGGGTCCCACCAGCGCGAGGCGAGTTGCGCGAACTTGGCAATCTCTTCGGGGTCGACGTTTTGTGTGGTGGTGGACATAAGTTCAGCGCGGCTGGCTACGTGCCGCTGATCTTACCACGCCATTCCTGCGTTTTGCGCAGAATGGCGGCCTCGTCCAGCGTTGTAAAATGGTGCTCGGCGAGCAGGCGTTTGCCGTTGACCCAGACATCCGTGACCTGGTCACGGGTAGTGGTATAGACGATCTGTGAAATCGGGTCATACACCGGCTGGCTGGATATAGTAGATAGGTCGATGGCCGTCATGTCCGCCGCCTTGCCAGCCACGAGTGAGCCGGTCAGCGCATCCAGCCCGAGTGCCTTTGCGCCGTTAATCGTCGCCATGCGCAGCGCCGTGTGCGCCGGGACCGCCGTGGCGTCGAGGCTCACGCCCTTGGCGAGCAGGGCGGCGATGCGCATCTCTTCGAACATGTCGAGATTGTTGTTACTGGCCGCGCCGTCGGTGCCGAGCGCCACGTTGATTCCCGCCTGCAGCAGGGTTTGTGTCGGGCAGAAGCCACTCGCGAGTTTCAGATTGGATTCCGGACAGTGGATCACGTTGATGCCGGATTGCGACAGGGCCTCGATCTCGTTCGGCAGGAGCTGCGTCATGTGCACGGCCAGCAGGCGCGGCGTGAGCAACCCCAGGCTCGCCAACCGTTCCAGCGGACGCATGCCGCATTGCTTGATGCTGCCGTCGATCTCATGTGCTGTTTCGTGCACATGTATGTGAATCGGGATGTCCAGCTCGTCGGCGTACATGCGGATCTTTTCGAGCGGCGCATCGGAGACAGTATAGGGCGCGTGCGGCGCAAAGGCAGTGGTGATGAGATCCTTGTTGCGCAACTCATCGTGCAGCTTGAGTCCCTTGCGCAGGTATTCCTCGGCGTTCTGCGCCCAGGCACTTGGAAAGTCGATGAGGATAAGGCCGACGCAGGCACGCATGCCGGCATCCAGCGCCACGCGCGCCGTGATATCGGGAAAGAAATACATGTCGTTGAAACAGGTGGTGCCGCTTTTCAGCATCTCGGCGATGGCGAGCTCGGTGCCGTCGCGCACAAAATCGGGGCTGACCCACTTGGCCTCCGCCGGCCAGATGTGGTTGTTGAGCCAGTCCATCAACGGCAAGTCGTCCGCAAGCCCGCGAAAGAGGCTCATCGCCGAATGCGTGTGCGCATTGATGAAACCGGGGATCAGGGCATGGTGCGGCAGGTCAACGGTTTCCTTGGCGCGAAACTTCTTGGCCGCCTCGGCCGTCGGCAGAATCTCCATGATCTTACCGCCCTGAATGGCGACGCTGTGGTGCTCCAGCACCATGCGGTCGGGTTCAACGGGAATGACCCAGCGGGCGTTAATTAGGGTGGCGATGGTTTTCATGGGTCCATTTTTTGGCATTGGGCGGAGGCAGTATACCTAACCGTCGCTCCTGCGAAAGCGGGGGTCCAGATCGTTTGCCATTCCCGCGAAAGTGGGAATGGCTATATACTTCGTTCCCATGGCTTCCATCAAACCCAAAGAAATCACCTACGACCATATCCGTGCCGTGGAATGGGAAAACG
>JBGPBL010000107.1:0-6341 GCA_041481225.1 Sulfurifustaceae bacterium
ATCGCTATTGGTTCAAAAAACATGTTCTCTTCCATGGCGCCTTGTTTACCCTCACCGGTGCGGGCTACACGATCTACAGCGAAATCCGCAACGTTTATCTCACCGGCGCCTGGGCATACACGGAACGGATGCCGATCGTGCCAGTGATCGAAGTGGGCCTTGCTCCCCTGCTGCAGTGGCTCCTGCTTCCGCCCCTGTTGTTGTACCTCCTGCGACGCGTTTCCACGGCGCGTGTAATGAAACCGCCCAAATAATCGCGATATCGCCTTCATCGGGCCGGTACGCTCAGCAGCACTGGCCTTTCCATGCAGGTCTCTCAACTGTCCCTCGGACGCTGCGTCGCGATCGGCAAGCAGTCCTCACGCCACAGGCAAGCCGATTGATCGCAGTAACCGTCATAGGCCTTGGCAAAGCAGTCGAAATTGCCCTCGCCGCGTTGGATGCCGCGGATCAGTTCGATCTTGTCCAGCTTTTCGGGGGCCAGGTCATGTTGCTTTGCTATCTTGCGCAGGGTTTTCATATTCATATCGATCTCCTTTAATTGACCAGGTTGCTTGTCATGTTCAATTGAGGCCATAAAACCATGGCGTCGATCCTTCAAGCGTGCGGTCCGAACAGAGAGCGACCGCGGCGGCGTAGACGACATAAACAACGGCGAAAGTGGTCGCCAAAAGATTCGGTTTGTTCATAATTCACTTCCTTTTCCGGACACAAAACGATCATGGAAAAAATTGTACAGCGGCACGAACACCAGGCCGAAATAGATTCCATACGCAAATGTCTCGATCAGTCCCAGAAAGAAGCTGGGCCAGCTGATCCAGGTAAAACCCGGCAGCAGCTTGAGCCAGACCTCGTACATGCGATGCTCAAAGACGAGATCGCCAACTACGCACACGACATAGCTGATGGACAGGAACGAGCCCATCGCGAGTCCGACAACGCGCCAATCCATCCTAGCCATGATGATGTCCTCCCGGTATTGATGAGTCCATGTAATTATCCGGCGCTTTGGCAAAACGTTCGCGGCAGGAGGCGGAACAGAAATAAAAAGTCCGGCCCTGGTGCATGGTCGATACGGCGGTGTGCGGGTCCACTTCCATGCCGCAGACCGGATCGCGCACCTTACCGCCCACCGCCGGTTCGCCCCCGCCGTGACCGGCGTGATGCCCGTGTCCGCCCGTCACGTGCGCGCCGCAACCATAGCGCATCATCACAAGAAACAAGCCGCCCCAGAGCAGCAACCAACCGACGTTCTTCAGGGTATCCAGATCCATGATGTCACCTCATTTCAGTCTTTTGCTCCAAAATCCCCAGGCGATTCCATAAAGCGCGCCGAGCACGAAGCCGGCAGCGGTGAACAGCGCAAACCCGATAATGAAAGCCGTGAGGCTGCCCGTGATCGGCCAGGGGCTGGCCGGCGCCAGCCAGGCGAGCAGCCCAAAGGGTGGAAAGAGCGCATCGAAGATGGCACAGAAGACATACGCCACACCCAGCGTCGTCGCCAGTGACAATGCATGCATTTTCCATTGAGAGCCTTTCATGATCTGCCTCCTTCAATCGGTTCCGCGAATGCCCACGGCGCGGGCGGGTTTTGCCATAGTGCTTGCCGGCCTGTTACTTGCCGGCCGGCGCGCCCATCATGCCCTGACCCATCATCCCGCCGCCTTGGCCGCCCATCATGCCCTGCATCATTTTCATGTGCTCTTGCATCATCTGCATGTGTTCCTGCATGAGCGTTTCCCGCTCCTTGGGGTCCTTGGTGTCATGAATTTTGTGCATGAGGTCGTGCATCTTCATCATGTTTTCCTGCATCGGCGCCATCGGTGCTCCTGCGCCTTTGCCTGTGGACACCTTCGCGTCTTTAGCTGGCGCGGATGTCGCCGGTGCGTCCTTTTTGTCGGGATGGTGGGTATCGTCCGCATACGCCCCTGGGGCGGATAACACCGCGGATGCGATCACAGCAGCAAATATTGAAGTTTTCATATTAAGATCTCCTTTGCGTCATTGGTGTTTCTGTCTTATTAGGTTTGACGAGGTGCCCGTAGACACACCGCTCGCCAAAAACAACAGGAACAATAAAAGAGAGACGAAGCCGGACGGCCGATCACACGGGGAATATCAAACCACCCCGCGTCGCGCCGCGACGCCGGCAGGCGGGTAGAAGTATCTAGAGCAAGAGGTGCTCGATGAGGAGGTACAGGGGTAGCGCCGGGTCCGGCGGAGGATGAGACAAAAATAGCGCCGTCACCATGGTTCCGGCGTGGGGCATCCGCAACAACAGTGGCGCAATGGGAATATCTTGGTGCGAACCGGACCCCGAAGTTACGGCGACATGCAATGAATTTAGCGTGTAGTCGGCATGATCCAGCCATTTCGTGC
This sequence comes from Sulfurifustaceae bacterium, assembly GCA_041481225.1. Taxonomy (GTDB): domain Bacteria; phylum Pseudomonadota; class Gammaproteobacteria; order Acidiferrobacterales; family Sulfurifustaceae; genus Sulfuricaulis. The sequence goes on from JBGPBL010000107.1 coordinate 2,380, forward strand.
ACGGATCATGAAAGTCGTTCGACCCCGGTGAGTGAAGTGCGCCGTCTGGTCCGTCATGCTCATGATCGAGTGCCGCATTGGTTGCGGGCGGCGCAACGGCATCAGCAAGAACTTCACAGCAAGGGGTCAGAGTCAGAACCAGCGACAGCGATAGCCAAGCCGCCAGCAGCCGGGAGGTGATGGACGTCCTCCGTCTCGCAGCGCCTATGCGCATCAGGCTTGGCGACATCACGAGCTCCTCCATGAACCGCCACTATTCAGACAAACAGTCGGCTTTCGATACAAAGTCCAAATTCAGTTAAACACACACCGTGCCATAAACTTTGATGCAGGTCAAAAGCACTATTCGCCCATCGTACAAACTATATGGGAAATCCTTTCTCCCGCGTGGCGTTTTTTTAGCAATTTGGACCGGCCAAGGCACAATTTTCATAGTGCTCTTTTTTGCATTCGCGTTTAAGGTCGCTAACCGGGTGAACTAAGAGTTTTCATAATATTGGGCCATTCAGGAACTAATTGTTCTATATTCATATCATATGATAATGAAATCAATCCAGGAGGCTTGCCATGAAAACACTTCTGATTGCCTTAACAACCGGGATTGCCCTGTTGATATCTTACGGGGCAGTGAGCGCTGTGGACCAGACACAAACCGCAAGAATGGAGGCGTGCTTCAAAGCGCATGGAAAGTTGATGCCTAAGCCCGCTGTGATGAACATGGAAGCGTGCTGGCGCGCACATCGGCATTTGATGCCCGATTAAATGGAAAGCGGTCGTGAACTCATGTGTTCAATTCTGTTTCCAGAGCGCTGCATACCCTAATGGCAGAGCTAAATACCCACCGCTCTATCATTAAGTGAGCTATATTTGACGAAGTAAGGGAATTATTAGAGACTTGAGCAGCCAGGAGTTATCCAGCTCACCAACCGAGTGTATTGTGAAGAAAACATGAGTTCAGCCGTTCCCTATCAAACGATGGATCGGTGTTCCGGCCCGCGGCGGCTTGCGGGCTTCAGTTTGCGCGGCATTGCCTGGGTGGTCTTGGCAAGCTGGCTGTTCACGTTCGTGGTTTGCTCTGTAGGCGCCTTGAGATACGACGCAGCGTCGACACATCATTCGGGGCCCGCTACACCGGCACACGTGCATAAAGACGCCATGCCGGACAGCGGCTCGTCGCACGAGGACGTCTGTTGCACCATACTTGAGAATCTGTCGGCCTTCTCGCAGGCAAACAACATCCAGATACCGCTGCATAATCTTGTTTATGTATTGCTGCCCAGTATTATCGTTCTTCAAGCCGTTCTTCTTGCCCCGCTAAAAACCCGGTTCATTGCCACCGGCCCCCCGGGCAAACCTAATCACGTCTTAATCGCCAACTCCCTCTGGCCCAACGCCCCGCCCCGCTGATCCGCCCACCCTTGTTCGTCGGGCGGGGTAGTACTGTTTTGGGGCACCTTTAAGCTTCTTCGTTTTTCCTCAGACTGTATTCCCAGCTCGCCTGCTGTTCGTGTCGAGTTAGTTTTTTGGGATACCTTAATATGCCATTACTTTGGATCAAGCGCGCGTCGTGGCGCCCGCTCATTGTCTTTATCGGTATCGCCTTGCTGGGCAGTGTGAGCCTTGCCGTTAATGCCGCAGGACTAACGCTTGAGGAAGTGGTTGGCATGGCCATACGCGACAATAAAGATCTGCAAGCCGCCCGTTACGCCGTCGAAGCGGCTCGCGCGCGCTTGTTGCAAGCAGGGCTACTGCCGAATCCACGCTTGGACCTGTCGGGGAAAAGCGATTCTATTTTTAACAACGAAGGTGAATACACCGCCAACGTCGGCTTAAGCCAGCAGTTCCCTATCGCCGGGCGTATCGCACGTCAAAAGGATGTCGCGCAGGCGGACGTGGCCCTGGCGTTGGCCGAAATTAACGAGGCAGAACGCAAACTGGCCGGCGATGTCGCGGCGAGCTTTTACCGCATTCTGGCGCTGGACCGGCAAATCGAGGTACGCGACCGCTTAATCGGCATCGACCAAAAGCTGGCCGAGGCCACCCGCAACCGCTTCCGCGCGGCCGAGGTCTCTGAGCTTGACGTGAATACCGCGCAACTCGAGCTGCAGCGTCTCACTCAGGAACGCGCGCTCTTACTGAGCCAGCGGGCCACCCAACTGGCGCAACTCAATCAGCTTCTCGGCCAGTCCGCCGCCCAGCCTTTAGCGTTAGATAATACTTTACCAACCAACGAGCCACTGCCAAGTCTGGTAGAAGCGCAACAGCGAGCGTTGGCGTTACGTCCCGACATGCGTTTCGCCTTATTAACCGCCGATCGCACGCGTGCCGACCAGGCGCTGGCGCGCGCGCAGCGCTGGGAAGACTGGACAGCAGGCGTTGGAGTGGAACAAAGCCGTTTGGCGATCCAGGGCGTGCCGCCACAAAACCGTGGGCGCGCCCTGGGTTTAACCCTGTCTATCCCCTTGCCATTATTGAACAAGAACCAAGGCCGTATCGCCGAGGCGGCCACTGCCGGCGCTCAGGCCGAGGCGCGTATCGAGGCGCTCAAACTCAGCATTGGGAACGAAGTGGCGACGGCTTATGCCGAAGCCGAGCGCCTGCGGACAGCGGTACAGCAATACCAACAAGACATATTACCGGTCAGCGATCGTAACGTGCGCCTCGCCCAGCAGGGTTATGACCAAGGCCTGGTCTCTATTCTGGAAGTGATTCAGGCGCAACGCCAGCAGAGCGAGCTGAATATCAGCTACCTGAATGTTCTCGACCAATATCTGCAAGCGCTCGTTAAACAGCGCCTGGCGGTAGGCGACTACACCGTAAACGTGACACCGCCGGATCAGAAACCCCCTTATAGCGAACCGAAAGGAAAATAATATGCGCCTGTCACCGCCACCTCACACCAGCGGCTCATTTCATGGGCTGATCCGCGGCTTATGGTTTTTATTATTGCTCACGGCGCCCGGCACATTACCACCGGCCTTCGCGCACGGTGAGCAAATCGAAACGGGAAGCGGCGTACGCGGCCCGGTGCAGTTAAGCGCCGCGCAACAGAAGGCGATCGCCTTGCAGTGGGTGCCGGCCGGTGTCCGTCCCCTCCCCCGCGTGCTGAATCTGAATGGCGAAGTGCAATTGTTACCGAACCGCCAGGCCGACGTCAGCCTGCGCATCAGCGGCCAAGTCACGGCCCTGTATGCCAACCCGGGGGATACCGTGCGGATCGGGCAGCGTCTGGCGCTGGTGCAATCACGTCTGGTGGGCGATCCGCCCCCCAGCGTAACGATTACCGCGCCCATGAGCGGTGTGATCGATGCCCGCAATGCGGTGCTGGGCCAGGCGGTGGAACCCAATACCGCGCTCTTTCACATCAGCGACCGGTCGCAAGTGATCGTGGTGGCGCGGGTGTATGAAGATGGTCTGGGCGAAGTCAAGGTAGGGCAAGCGGCTCGCGTCCGCGTCTTAAGTTATCCGCAACAGGTCTTTAGCGGAAAAATCACCCTGATCGATCCCAATCTCGATCCCTTAAGCCGCACCGTCAAGGCGTGGATACAGTTGGCGAACCCGCAAGGATTGCTCAAGCCCAATATGTTTGCCCGCGCCAACGTGATTTTACAGCGTAATGAGGCCGTGCTCGCGGTACCCACAAGCGCCATTATCGAGGCTAATGGCGAGAAATTCGTCTTTGTGCGGGAAGGAGACAAATACAAGCGCGTGGAGGTAACCCTTGGCGCCAGTGATGACGAATACAGCCAGATCACCGAGGGCCTGGTACCGGGCGATGAAGTCGTAACGCAGGGCAATCGTCAGCTCTACACCCTGTGGCTGATGGGCGGCCAAATGAAGGGGGAGGAATAGTCATGTTCAATCGCCTGATCGCCTGGTCGCTGCACAATCGCCTCATCGTGCTCGCCATCACCCTCATTTTATTCGTCGCCGGCGGTTTTACGTTGCAGCGCATGTCGGTG
>JBGPBL010000108.1:0-6266 GCA_041481225.1 Sulfurifustaceae bacterium
CCCCCCCCCCCCCCCCGACCTCTGGCAAAACCGGTTCAACGCTGGCTTTGAACATGCCCTGGAGGGGGTTATTTGACCAATGCGGAATACTTTCAGCGGTCCCTCCGCCTGGGTTCCCGGACAGCAAAACCTTATCTGCGGGAACTTCTTTGCCGGCAGGGGATTCTGGACTTCCCCATGCGTGCCCAGGTCCGGCTAAAACCACCTGGACTGGCCCCCTGACGTGCAAATTCCCGTAGTTTTTGGGTTCCGGGCGTATTGGAACGCGTCGAATATTTTTGTAGTATTCCTTGGGAGGTTGAGGTATAGTTATTCTGCTGCAGTCGATGTATGTAATTTCGGTGGTCCTTCTGAGGTTTCTTCCGTGATCCCTAACACGCACTGCATCACAAACTCAATTTTATTCGAGGTTAATTTTAATGCGTAACGGTACTGTAAAGTGGTTTAACGACTCCAAAGGTTTCGGCTTCATCAAACCCGAGGACGGCGGTGAAGACGTGTTCGTGCATCATTCAGTGATCCAGGGCAATGGTTTCAAGTCCCTGGCGGAAGGACAGAACGTGACCTTTGAATCCCAGAAGGGTCCGAAGGGACAGCAGGCGACCAAAGTCGTCGCTGTCTAAGGACTGTAAAAAGTCTCGTACGGAAACCCCGCCATGGCGGGGTTTCTTTTTTGTGGGGGCCATACACTCTGGCCCCAGTCCGGGCCTCGGTTCATTTTGTATAATCGCGCGTTTTATTTTGAGCGAAAGTTTTAAGCCATGTCCGAATTAACCAGCGAAATCGCGCGCCGCCGCACCTTCGCCATCATCTCGCATCCGGACGCCGGCAAAACCACCCTTACCGAAAAATTGCTGCTGTTCGGCGGTGCGATCCAGCTTGCCGGAACAGTGAAGGGGCGAAAGAGTACGCGGCATGCGACATCCGACTGGATGGAACTTGAAAAGCAGCGCGGAATATCCGTCACTTCCTCCGTGATGCAGTTCCCGTACAAGGAATGCATCATCAATCTGCTCGATACTCCCGGCCACGAGGATTTCTCCGAGGACACCTACCGCACGCTCACGGCGGTGGACTCGGCGTTGATGGTAATCGACAGCGCCAAGGGCGTAGAAGACCGCACCATCAAGCTCATGGAAGTCTGCCGCCTGCGCCATACTCCGATCATGACGTTTATCAACAAACTCGATCGCGAGTCGCGTGATCCGGTGGAATTGCTGGATGAAGTGGAAACTGTACTCAAGATTCGTTGTGCGCCAGTAACCTGGCCCATTGGCAGCGGGAAGCGCTTCAAGGGTGTGTATCATTTGGTTGATGACAGTGTGCACTTCTTCAGTGCCCAGCATGGCGGCAAGATTCAGGAGGGCAAGGTAGTTCGTGGACTCAATAGCCCCGAACTCGACGAGATGTTGCAGGAACAGGCCGCGGAGCTCCGTGTCGAAATCGAGCTTGTCCGCGGCGCTAGCCACGCGTTCGATCCGCAGGCTTATCTCCGCGGCGAACAGACGCCGGTATTTTTTGGGTCGGCGATCAATAATTTTGGCGTGCGCGAACTTCTTGATAAGTTCGTGCAGCATGCCCCGCCGCCGCATTCGCGGGTAGCCACGACGCGGGTGGTTTTGCCAGAGGAGGAGGCATTTACCGGGTTCGTGTTCAAGATTCAGGCGAACATGGACCCGAAACACCGTGATCGCATTGCCTTCTTCCGTATTACCTCCGGAAAATATTCCAAGGGCATGAAAGTTCATCAGGTCCGCATCAATCGTGATGTGCAGATTACTAACGCCATTACCTTTATGGCCCGCGAGCGTGAACAGGTCGACACCGCGTATGCCGGAGACATTATCGGCCTCTATAACCACGGTACGATCCAGATTGGCGATACCTTCACGCAAGGCGAGGAGTTGAAATTTACCGGCATCCCATACTTTGCCCCGGAGCTGTTCCGGCGTGTGGTGTTGCGTGACCCCATGCGCATGAAGGCGCTGCAGAAAGGCCTGGATCAGCTAAGCGAGGAGGGGGCGACCCAGATTTTCCGGCCGCTGATCAGCAACGATCTCATCCTCGGTGCGGTCGGTGCCTTGCAGTTTGACGTCGTGGCCTACCGCCTGCAGCACGAATATGGGGTGGAATGCACTTATGACACGATCGATGTGACCACCGCGCGCTGGGTGGAGTGTGACGATCAAAAGAAACTCGGCGATTTCCGGAAAAACTACGAAACGCGCTTGGCCCTCGATCGCGCGGGGAACCTGACTTACCTGGCACCATCGATGGTTAATCTCAATCTTGCGATGGAGCGCTGGCCACAGGTACGTCTCGTGGCCACACGTGAGCACTAGTGCGTGTCACCGATCAGTGACGGATAACATTACGAACCTTGTGCATTTACAGCAATAACCTCTGCGATTTACCATAGCCAGATTTGTAGACGTGATGGGTTGCGACAGTCCGCCGTCAGCTTCCCGGTAGCAGGAGTCAATATGGAGAAGCTGAATCTTGAAGATCGTGTCTCGCTCACGCGTGCAATCATTGAGCTGCTCGATGGTTGGGAAGTCAGTCCTGCCGACCAGATAACGCTGCTGGCGCTGCCGGAAGGCACGCGCCCCGGCGCAATCCGGCAATTCCGTCAGAACACTCCATTTCCGGAAGACGAGCGCGTCATGGAGCGCATTGAGCACCTTGTCGGGATTGCTGACGCCTTACGCACTTCCTACCCGCACAATGCCCATATGGGCGCGATCTGGATGCACAAGGCCAATCACCGTTTTGAAAACCGCGCGCCGTTGTCTGCGATGATCGAGGGTGGGCTGGGTGCGATCATTGCTGTCCGCACCCATCTTGACTGCGCTTATGACTGGCACATCAGTGGATCGGGCAATCCACCGTCGAAGTAGCTGCGTGCGGTCCGGTCCGGTTTCATCCCGGCTAGAAGCTAGTCATCAGGAAGATGCCCGCGCTGTTGCCGCTGAGCTTCTTGGTGACCGCCCCGCCTGGCAATACGATCGGTGTGCTCGTCTTGTAATCAATGGACGTGAAACGCACACCCAGCTCCGTCTGTTGTGAAAAGTAATAGCTTCCTTGCAGCAGGAATCCCAGAGAGCTATCGAAATCGATTTTGCTGGAGACGCCGTTGATGGTGCCGTCGTAGCTTGGGGACAGGTGGTAGGTGGGACCAGCGCCCAGGGAAAATGCATCGAGCCGCTTGATAAAAATAAAGTCGAGTGGAAAACGGGTAAATTTCATGTCGCCATTCTTGGCGTTGATGTTCACAAATTTGAAGCCCAGCATCGACCGCAGAAACAGGGTGTTGTCGCTGTTGAGCGAATAATTGTAGCCAGCGCCGAAATACAAAAGCTCACCCGCCTTGATGTGGTCACCGTTTGTCATGACAGCAATATCGTCTCCACCCGCGGACAATTCCATGCCGAGCACAAGACCGTTTGCTTGTGAGGTCAAGGGGAACTGGACCAGGGCAAGCATCATGGCTGACATCAGGTATTTGTGAGCATGGGGAGTTTGTTTTTTTGAATTTGACATACCGTATCTTCCTTATGTGTTTATTGGTTATAGTCGCTGATTCATGAATCCCGCCACGGCCACGCATGGCACATGCCTGACCGCGTCAGGCACAATCGCATTATATCAAATTTTATCTGAAATCTGGCCGACACACCTCGGCAGGGCAGGTGAATAAATGAACGCAGAAGATGACAAAAGTCACAAATGCGCCTTTAGCGCCACACAAATAACGGGTCAGTTTGCGTGCGCGAAGGGCCAACAGGTTACCCGCCGTGGCGGGCCGGATGTCGCCTGCACTTCCGAAGGGGCACATCAGCAATGTGCGAGATTGTTTCAGCGAATGAAGGAAGTTGCCTTGCCGGCATTCGGGGTGGAAGACGACCTCCTCAGCATGCCCCACAGCGTGCTGATCAAAATTCAGTTTGGGGGCTTGCTTGGCTTGCAGCGTCTGCTCGATGGCAGCGTTGCCGTTGCAGCCGAAGTGAAGAATATCAATGACCTCATCGGCCGCGCGCTGGAACAGTATGGCGATCTCGAAGCCATCCCCTGCACGGCGTTTGTGGAGGACATAACCTCCTACAAGCTCAAACGCCGGCGGTGATGAAGTCAGGACAGTCTTATTTGCCTTCCTTGTTACTTTCCTTCTTGTCCTTGTTTTCCACGTCGCTCTTTATGGAAAGTAATTCGATATCGAAGATCAGTGCCTCGTTCGGGCCGATGGCATTGCCGGCACCGCGTGCGCCATAGGCGAGATCGGGTGGGATGTATACCTGCCACTTGGAACCTTCTTTCATTAACGGCAGGGCTTCCTGCCAGCCTTTGATCACACCTTCCACCGGGAACGTGGCAGGTTCGTTGCGTTTGTAGGAGCTGTCGAACTCGACCCCGTTAATCAGCGTGCCGCGATAATGGGCGATCACGGTATCGGACGATTTAGGCTGCTTGCCGTTGCCTTCCGTAACGATCTTGTACTGCAATCCGCTCGGAAGTGTTACGACACCTTCCTTTTTCTTGTTGGCCTCAAGGAAAGCCTGGCTGGCTTCCAGATTCTTTTTTGCTGCCGATTCTATTTTTTCCTGTTCCTTCTTCTGATAGCCCTGGACCGCGGCGTGCATGTCATCCGGCGTCATCTTTGGTTTGGCGCCGGACAGCACGTCCTGCATACCCTGAGCCGCGATTTTCGGGTCAATATCCAGATTCTGACGCTTCAGATTTTGACCCATCTGGTAGCCCACCGTGTAGCTGAACTTCTGTTTGTCGGTTTTGAACCCCGCCGGCTCCTTTCCCAACGCGCTCAAGGAAACGGAAGCGGCCACGAGGCCAAGTAGTAAACCGATTTTCATTGTCGCTCCTTTTGTCAGTGTTAAATTCATGGTTATGGTCGCATATTGTCAGATGCCCACCAAGTGGGACTTTGCCAATAACGTCAGCCCGGCAGTGCCTCGACCTTGATCCGCTGGGCGCAGAGGTTGGCGAGTGCGGTTTCAAACTGCTGCACCCGCTGGTTTTCCTGGTCGACTACATTTTTCGGCGCGCGCGCCACAAAATCGGCGTTGGCGAGCTTGGCTTTCGCTTTTGTCAGTTCCTTATCGAGTTTCTCCATTTCTTTGCCGAGGCGTTCGAGTTCCGCCTGCTTGTTAATCAGCGAGCCGAGCGGCACCAGTACTTTCATGTTGCCGACCAGCGCGGTGGCCGATTCGGGCGCTTCCTTGCCCTTGGCGAGCCAGGAAATGGATTCGGCCTTGGCCAGCGTCACCAGATAAGGGCGATTGGTTTCAAGGTGCGCCTGGTCAGTGTCCGAGCCGTCCTGAAACAAAAGCGGCAAGGGCTTTCCGGGCGAGATATCCATCTCGCCACGGATGTTGCGTATCCCGGTGATCACGGCCATGAGCCAGCGCATTTCACCGGTGGCACCGACGTCGATTTTTTCTTTTTGCGATTTTGGGTATGGCTGGCGCATGATGGTCGCGCCCTGTTTCCCAGCCAGTGGCGCGATACGCTGCCAGATTTCCTCGGTGATGAAGGGCATGATCGGGTGCAACATGCGCAACAGGGTTTCCAGCACCTGTACCAGCGTCTGGCGCGTGCCGCGCAGCTGTTCCGGGCGGCTGCCGGGATCCGTCAGCACTACTTTGGACAGTTCGAGATACCAACTGCAGTATTCATCCCAGATGAAACTGTATATCGCCTGCGCGGCGAGATCGAAGCGGTATTCCCTGAATCCGGTTTCGGCCTCGGTAGCCACTTCCTGCAAACGCGAGATGATCCAGCGGTCGGCGGCGCTGAGCTCCACCTTTCCGCTCAAACCGGTATCCTGGTTTTCCGTGTTCATCAGCACATAGCGCGCCGCGTTCCAGAGCTTGTTGCAGAAATTGCGGTAGCCGTCGATGCGGCCGAGGTCGAACTTGATGTCACGGCCCTGGGTGGCGAGGATGGCGAAGGTGAAGCGCAAGGCATCGGTGCCGTAGGTGGGGATGCCGCTCGGGAACTCCTTGCGCGTGACCTGTTCAATTTTTTTCGCCATCTGCGGCTGCATCAGGCCGCGCGTGCGTTTGGCAACCAGTGATTCGAGATCGATGCCGTCGATGAGATCGATGGGGTCGAGGATGTTGCCCTTGGATTTAGACATCTTCTGGCCATGGGCGTCCCGAACAAGGCCATGGATGTAGACCTCGCGGAACGGGACCTCGCCCGTGAATTTCAGGCCCATCATGATCATGCGCGCAACCCAGAAGAAAATGATA
>JBGPBL010000109.1:0-6221 GCA_041481225.1 Sulfurifustaceae bacterium
AATCATACCGCCGGGATCGTGTTTGAGGTTGATCAGCGCCGCCTCATGGGGTTCCTGGGCCTCGCGCATGCGGGCGCGCATGGCCGCGACCTCGGTCCGCAGGGTTTCCGGATCGCGCGCCTGACAAAGCACCTCGGCGCGGATGTCGTCGAAAACCCGGCACAGTTTCTCATCCCCGGCCATCGGACGGGCGCGGATCAGGGACTGGTGTTCCCACACCCAGGCATGGGATTTCTGATAGTCGTGGAACGCGGCGGGATGAGTCACGAGCATGCCGGATCGGCCACTCGGACGCAGACGCGTGTCGACCTCGTAGAGAATGCCCCCGCCGGTGCGGGCCGTGAGCACATGGATCAGACGCTGCGCCAGGCGCGCGAAAAAGACTTCGTTGGCAATCGGCCGTTCCCCATCCGTCATGCCACCCTCTTTTTCTGACCCATGCAGGAAAATCATGTCGAGGTCGGAGGTATAGCCAAGCTCAAGGCTACCGAGCTTGCCGTAGGCGATCACGGCAAAGCCCGGGTACGCCGTCACACCATTTTGCACGAGTGTCGGCCGACCATGCTTCCGGGTCATGTCATCGAATGCCAGCATGAGCGCTTGCGCCACTACCACCTCGGCAATCTCGCCCAGATGCCGGCCGATCTCCTCCGGCGCCAGACCTTTCCCGACATCCGCCGCCGCCACACGCAGCACATGCCCGTGACGAAACTCGCGCAACGCCTCCATCTGTGCCTCCAGATCGTCCACCGGCAGGCGCGCGAGCCAGCCCTGCACTTCTGCCGCCAGCGCGTCGCGCGTCAGTGGCGCATACAGGCTCGCGGGGTCCATCAGCTCATCGAGCAGGATCGGATGCTGGCTCAAGTAACGCGCAATCCATTCGCTCGCCGCACACAGCTTCACCAGTTGCGAGAGTGCGAGCGGATTTTCGACCAGCAACGCGAGATACACCGAGCGCCGGCCGATGGCTTCGATAAGCCCGATAAGACGCGAGAGGGTCGTAGGTGGTTCGGTGGTCAGCCCGGCGGCCCCGAGCAGCAGCGGCATGAGCCGGTCGAGGCGTTCACGCCCGTTGGCCGACAGCGCGCTGTAGGCGCCGCCTTCACGCAGCGCGTGCAACAGGTTCAATGCCGTTTCGGCATCGGCGAACCCGGCGCGTTGAAGTGCGGCGCCAGCCGCAGCCGCATCGAGCGTGCCGGCCCAGACCGCATAAAGTCCCTGTTCATCCGCCGGCGGCGCTTCGCCCTGCGGGGCGGCAAATACCGACTCGAAATGCTCATGCACACGCTTCATGTGGCGCGTGAGCGCCGCCTGAAAACCGGCCCAATCCTGGAAGCCCATGCCCACGGCCACTCGCCGCCGGTCGATTTCGTTCGCGGGCAGCACCTGGGTTTGCTGGTCGGCAATCATTTGCAAACGGTGTTCGGTGTTGCGCAAAAATTCATAGGCCGCGTGTAACTCGCTCGCCGCCGACGCCGTCAGATCACCTTCGCTCGCGAGCTGCGCGAGTACCGGCAGGATGCGACGCGACTGCAGCCGCAGGTCGCGGCCGCCGCGAATCAGCTGGAACGCCTGCCCGATGAATTCCACTTCACGGATGCCGCCGGGCCCAAGCTTGATGTTGGTCTCAATATCCTTGCGCAGGAGTTCGCGGTGGATCGCGGCCTTCATGGCGCGGATCTCTTCGATCGCCGTGTAGTCGAGGTAGCGCCGGTAGATAAAGGGCCGGATACGTTGCAACAGCTCCGCACCCGCAATCTGATCGCCGGCCACCACGCGCGCCTTGATGAGCGCATAGCGTTCCCACATACGGCCGTGCGCTTGGTAGTACTGCTCCATAGCATCGAATGAAAGCGCGAGCGGGCCGCTTGCGCCATTGGGGCGCAGGCGCATGTCCACGCGGAACACGAAACCGTCGCCGGTCGCTTCGTTCAAGACGTTAATGAGCTGCTGACCGAGGCGTACGAAGAACTCGTGATTACTTAAACCACGTTTATCCGTTTCACCCTCCTCGCTGTAGGAAAAAATTAGATCGATATCGGAAGAAAAATTGAGCTCCTCGCCGCCGAGCTTGCCCATGCCTAGCACCACGAACTTCGCGACGTCATCGCCCTCTTCTTCTTTCGGCACGCCGTCGTGGTCACAAGCCCACGCCCACAGTTTGGCGAGCGCGCTATCGAGGCAACCATCGGCAAGCGCCGAAAGCGTGGTGACGGTTTCATCGAGATTGGCCCAGCCGGCGAGGTCGCGCCAGGCAATGCGCACCATCTCGCGGTGGCGCAATATTCGCAGGCGGCTTTTGAGCGCCGTCTCCTCAGTGACATCGGACAACGCGCGCTGGACTCGCTGCCTGAGTTCCCCCGGCGCGTAGGCCCGAGATAGGTCTTTGGAATCAACCAGGTCGCGCAATAACTCCGGATACTGAATGCAACGGCGGGCGACAAAATCGCTGGTGGCAAATACGCGCGGCAAGGTATCGAGCCAGGCGCCGGGAGGGAGGTCAGTGAGGTGCGGCGCGAGTTCCTGCCACGGCGTGGACGCCTGTTCGCGCAACGTCTCCGGCAAAGCCGCCAGCGCGGCTTCTATCGAATGAGGAAACGGATCCGGCATGCGGCAAGTGTAGCGCGGCTTGGACCACAAAAAGAAAGGCCCCGTTTCCGGGGCCCTTCTGATTACTGCGGGACGAACAGCAATTACATACCCATGTCGCCCATACCGCCCATACCGCCCATGCCACCACCCATACCACCGCCACCAGCATGCGACTCATCCTTCGGGGCTTCAGCCACCATGGCTTCCGTGGTGATCATGAGGCCCGCGATTGACGAGGCATTCTGCAACGCAATGCGGGTGACCTTGGTCGGGTCGAGGATACCCATCTTCAGCATGTCGCCGTACTCACCGGTCGCGGCGTTGTAACCGTAGTTGGAATCCTTGCTTTCGGCCACCTTGTGGAACACGACCGAGCCTTCGACGCCGGCATTTTGCACGATCTGGCGCAGCGGCTCTTCCATCGCGCGCAGCGCGATCTGGATGCCGATGTCCTGGTCGTGGTTGTCGCCCTTGAGCTTCGCAGCCTTGATGCTGTTGATGGCACGCACGAGCGCTGTGCCGCCGCCCGGGACCACGCCCTCTTCAACCGCGGCGCGGGTGGCGTGCAGCGCATCTTCGACGCGCGCCTTTTTTTCCTTCATCTCGACTTCCGTAGCCGCGCCGACCTTGATCACCGCCACACCGCCGGCGAGCTTGGCCACACGTTCCTGCAACTTCTCTTTGTCGTAATCAGAAGTGGCTTCCTCGATCTGCGCACGAATCTGCTTGATGCGCACTTCAATGTCCTTCTTCTTGCCGGCGCCGTCGATGATGGTGGTGTTTTCTTTGTCCACCACGATGCGCTTGGCGGAGCCGAGCATGCTGGTCTCGGCCTTCTCGAGGCTCATGCCGAGCTCCTCGGAGATCACCGTACCGGCGGTCAGGATGGCGATGTCCTGCAACATGGCCTTGCGGCGGTCACCAAAACCGGGGGCCTTGACCGCACACACCTTGAGGATGCCGCGGATGTTGTTCACCACGAGTGTCGCGAGCGCTTCGCCCTCGACGTCCTCGGAGATGATCAGCAACGGCCGGCCCTGCTTGGCCACGCCTTCCAGAACAGGCAGCATCTCGCGGATGTTGGAGATTTTCTTTTCGTAGATCAGGATGAGCGGATTCTCGAGCTCCGTGTTCATCGTGTCCTGCTTGTTGACGAAATACGGCGAGAGGTAGCCGCGGTCAAACTGCATGCCCTCGACCAGTTGGAGGTCATTTTCGAGGCCGGAACCTTCTTCCACGGTGATGACGCCTTCCTTGCCCACCTTGTCCATCGCCTTGGCAATGATATCGCCGATGGATGAATCCGCGTTCGCCGAGATCGTGCCCACCTGGGCGATCTCCTTGTTGTCGGAGCAGGGTCTGGATATTTTCTTCAGGGCTTCAACCGCCGTGATCACGGCCTTGTCGATACCACGTTTCAGGTCCATCGGGTTCATGCCGGCCGCAACGGACTTTAGTCCTTCGCGCAGCATCGCCTGGGCCAGTACGGTCGCAGTGGTGGTGCCGTCACCGGCGACGTCGGAAGTCTTGGAGGCGACTTCCTTCACCATCTGCGCGCCCATGTTTTCATACTTGTCCTTGAGCTCGATTTCCTTCGCCACGGACACGCCGTCCTTGGTGATGGTGGGAGCGCCGAAGGACTTGTCGAGCACTACGTTGCGGCCCTTGGGACCGAGGGTGACCTTCACCGCATCGGCCAATATATTTACACCGCGCAACATGCGTACGCGCGCGGAATCGCCAAATAAAACTTCTTTAGCAGCCATAATTTCCTCTCTTAAATTCGTTCAGATGGATTACTTCTCGACCACGCCCATGATGTCTTCTTCGCGCATCACGAGCAGTTCTTCATTGCCGACCTTTACTTCGGTGCCGGAGTACTTGCCGAACAGGATCTTGTCGCCGACCTTGACGTCGAGCGGACGGACCTTGCCGTCTTCGAGGATCTTGCCATGACCCACGGCGATGACTTCGCCATGAACCGGCTTCTCTTTGGCGGTGTCGGGAATAACGATACCACCCGGGGATTTACGCTCTTCTTCCAGGCGGCGCACGATCACACGGTCGTGAAGGGGACGGATTTTCACGGATAATTCTCCTTTGGTAAGGGGTTGTACACTCATGGTTTTCCTCCGTTGAAATACTCAAAAACGTCTTGATTTACTGGACGTTGAGGCCAAGTACCAGAGGATTGTTAGCACTCGGCTCAAGTGAGTGCTAATGATAAGGGCAAACCCTATTAAGTCAACCCCCGCGGCTGTTGTTGTCGCTGGCCATTAAAGTTGCCAGCTTGGACATTAAAGTTGCCAGTCTGAATTTCCTGTCTTGTTCCTTCTCTGGGTCTATTCTCTGCGATATTGACTATAGTTAATTATAGTACTATAGTTATATTAGTTTGTTTTCCAGTGCTAAGGAGAAAACCATGGCCACTATAGATATCGATTTCGACGTGTACAAAGCCCTGACCCTGCGCCGGGCCACGGAGGATACGACGTACAACGACGTGCTGAGAGAACTGCTGCGGCTAGGTCCGAAGCAAGATGATGCGCGGTCTGCAGGTACCGCCTTATCCGGGAAGGGAGATTGGGTCCCAAAAGGCGTACGATTCCCGTTGGGCACAGAGTTTCGTGCCAACCACAAGGGCGAAAATTACTATGGGAAAGTGGAGGACGGTGCCCTCGTGGTTAACGGCAAGCGCTTCGATTCCCCCTCTGCCGCGGCGGTGGCCATCACTGGAAACCCGGTCAACGGCTGGATGTTCTGGGAGTGCCGTTTGCCTGGTAAGGGTTCTTGGCAGATGCTAAAGACGCTGAGGAAATAGGCGCAGCCTGAGTATTTTTAGAGGTTTGTACTCATCGATGAATCCTCTGAGTGGTGCGAGATATTTAATATTGTCCGCCGTGACCATTACTCTGTCTTTGACGAAATCACGGAGTGAGCGCAACAGCTGCTCAGATTCAACGCCGTCCACTTCTAGTTCACCACGAACAAACGCCGCCAGAGGATCTTCCTTCCAATTCACCGCGTGCTGCAGCGTTTCAAGCACCAGCTCTATATCTACAAGTCTGCGCGGATCCTGTGTATGTGCCCAGCTTTTTAGACGGCTTAAGAAAATCGTGACAGCCTCCGCCTTTTCGTTAGGCAACGAATCGATAAAGTCCCTCAGTAAACCAGCCGTATCGGGAACCTTAGCCTCAACAGATGCACCTGCGCCAAAGAAGAAAGCAACGTCGGAGGATCTGATGGTTGGGTCAGATCCTTCCGTGTCTTCCGACACCCAGGGGTTGCGTTCGTTTTGTGCTGGTTGTCTCTTTGTCATCCTTGGGTCTCTTATCCGTCAAGTCTGTCTGCCCAGGCAGCTAACAGTTATGTTTGGCGATTGTCAGTATATCCTCGGAAACACCGGTGGCTGCCAGGGTAGCGTAAATTCCTGTTTCGGTATGGTTTTGTTGTGGTCGGGTCCGTTTATCTGTCCCAGAATATACGGACCCGGTACTGGATGTCGTTTCGATGCGGGAGACTTGGATTTTTCACTGATTAAGAAGCGACTCCAATGGAGTCCTGACCACACATCCAATTCCTCTTCTCTCGCTAACTCTTCCTCCACCACCAAGCCCCGGCTGCTCGAT
>JBGPBL010000110.1:0-6084 GCA_041481225.1 Sulfurifustaceae bacterium
CCCTGAAGCGGCCAGGCGCGCGGCCTCGGCATTGCTGCTCACGGCCATGCGCTCGATGCCAGGGAGATTGGCATCCAGCCACTCGCGGCATTGCGCGAGCGATTGCTGGTGCGACACCACGCGTTTGGCCTGTTTGCGGTCGGCCTGCTTGCCAAGCAGATGGTGATGGATGCGCAGCTCCACTTCACCGCAAATCTTGAGCGGCGAGTTCAGAAACATGTCGAGCGTGTGCGTGATCACGCCCTCGGTCGAATTCTCAACCGGCACCACGCCGAAGTGGGCATTACTGGACTCGACCTCACGAAAAACCTCATCGATCGCGCCCAGTGGGCTGGTCTTTACCGAATGACCGAAATGCTTGAGAGCCGCTTCCTGGGTAAACGTGCCCTCCGGTCCGAGAAAGGCCACCTTGGTTTCTGCTTCCAGCGCGAGACAGGCGGACATGATTTCACGAAACAACCGCGTGACCACCTCGTCGGACAACGGACCTTTGTTACGCGCTTGAACCTGGCGCAATACTTCCGCTTCGCGCTCGGGACGGTAGAAGCTGTTTGAGCCGGAAAGCTGCTTGGTCTCGGCAATTCCTTGCGCCAGGCGTGCGCGCTCGTCGATCAGCGACTGGATCTTCACATCCAGCGCGTCGATTTGCGCGCGCAGGCTCTTGAGGTGCTGCTCCGGGTTGATGGCTTTCTTGGCCTTGCTCATGGAAACGTCAGAGGGTGCGCGCCATCAACACGCCTTCGATGGCCGCAATCTTCTTGCGCACCTCTTCCGGCGCCGGGCTGTCGAGGTCGACCACGGTGTACGCGTAATTGCCGCGCGACCGGTTAACCATATCATGAATGTTGAGCCCGGCCTGCCCTAGGGTTTCTGAAATCAACCCAAGCATGTTGGGCACGTTGGCGTTGGCGACGATGAGCCGGTACACCGTCTCACGCGGCGGTACCACGTCCGGAAAATTGACCGCATTGCGGATATTGCCATTCTCAAGGAAATCCTTCACCTGCTCCGCCACCATGATGGCACAGTTGTCCTCGGCCTCGGCCGTGGACGCGCCGAGGTGAGGCAGCGTGATCACACGCTCGTGGTTCTTGAGCAGGTTGGACGGGAAGTCGCACACATAGCCATAGACTTTCTTGGCCTTGATGGCCGCACTCACGGCCGCGTCATCGACGATGCCTTCACGCGCGAAGTTGAGAATGACAACGCCATCCTTGATGAGCTTCAGGCGCTCGGCATTAATCAGGTTCTTGGTGGCGTCGATGAGCGGGACGTGAAAGGTCACGAAATCCGCCACACGCAGCACCTCTTCCACGCTATTGGCCTTCTTCACGTCGGCCGAAAGTTGCCACGCGCCTTCCACCGTGAGGCCCGGATCAAAACCAATCACTTTCATCCCGAGCGCCACACCCATATTAGCGACATTGCGCCCGATCGCGCCGAGGCCGACCACGCCCAGCGTGCGGCCGGGCAATTCAAACCCGGCAAAATTCTTCTTGCCCGCCTCCACCGCCTTGTTGATCTCGAGGTCCGTGCCGGACAACCCACGCGCGAAATCCCAGGCCGGGACGATATGCCGGCAGGCGAGCAACATGCCGGCCATCACCAGTTCCTTCACGGCATTGGCATTGGCGCCCGGGGCATTGAAGACGGGAATTCCCATCTTGGTCAGCTTCTCGACCGGAATGTTATTCACCCCGGCGCCAGCACGCCCGACTGCCTTCAGGGTCTTGGGGATTTCCATGTCGTGCATCTTGAATGAACGCAACAAGATGCCATCCGGATCCTTGAGGTCGCCCGCCACCTTGAATTTATCCTTGGGCAAACGAGCCAGGCCCAGGGAGGAGATATTATTAAGCGTCAGTATGGTGAACATTTTTTAACCCTGCTTTTGCATGAAATCACGCATGTAGGCGATGAGCGCATCGATACCGGCTTCCGGCATGGCGTTGTAGATGCTCGCGCGCATGCCGCCGACGGAACGGTGGCCCTTGAGTTGCACAAGGCCGGCGCCCTTCGCACCTTTCAGGAACGGCTCGTCGAGTTTTTCGTCCTTCAGCGTGAAGGGAATATTCATCCAAGACCGGCTCTGTTTCTCCACCGGATTCTTGTAGAAGCCGCTGGTGGAATCGATGTAATCGTAAAGCTTCCCGGCCTTGCGCTGGTTGGTCTCCGCCATCGCTTTCAGGCCGCCTTTTTTCTTCAACAGCTCGAACACCAGCCCCGCGATATACCAGGCATAGGTCGGCGGCGTGTTGTACATCGAACCGTTGTCGGCGTGAATCTTGTAATCGAACATGGATGGCGTGCCGGACAGGGTCTGACCGATCAGGCTATCACTCACGATCACGATCGTGAGTCCCGCCGGTCCGATGTTCTTTTGCGCCCCGGCATAGATAAGACCAAACTTCGTCACGTCGATCGGGCGCGACAGAATGGTCGAGGACATGTCGGCCACGAGTGGCACACTGCCGGTCTCGGGGACGAAGCTGAACTCAACGCCACCGATGGTTTCATTCGGCGTGTAGTGCAGGTAGGCGGCATTCGGATCGAGCTTCCATTCCTTCTGTGGCGGCACGGTGGTGAATTTGGTGGCTTCGGAGGTGGCCGCGACATTCACAGCGCCGAATTTCTTGGCCTCGCCGATGGCCTTCTTCGACCACTCGCCGGTGTGCACGTAATCGGCAGACTTCTTTCCACGCAACAGGTTCATCGGCACCATGGCGAACTGTGCCGAGGCGCCGCCTTGCAAGAACAGTACCTTGTAATTCGCCGGGATGCCCATCAGTTCACGCAGGTCGGCCTCGGCCTTCTCGGCGATCGCCATGAATTCCTTGCCGCGATGACTCATTTCCATCACAGACATGCCGGAACCATGCCAGTCGAGCATCTCATCGCGCGCCTGACTCAACACTGCTTCCGGTAATACCGCCGGGCCTGCACTGAAATTAAATATTCTTGCCATGTATGTTGACGCCTCTAAATAAATTGAAAAAATTCACAGGATTTTTCAGGGAATTTTTCTCTAAAAAATCCTGTGAATCCTGTCTTGCTGATCTTTTAGTCTTCGTCAGACTCCGCCACCTTCTCCATGCCGGCCAGGTGCTCGCCCTCGTCCGGCTCGATCAGGCGTACGCCCTGGGTATTGCGCCCGACCGTGGATATCTCCTTCACGCGGGTACGAATCAGCGTGCCACCGCTCGTGATCAACATCGCTTGATCCTCGTCGTTCACGACACAGGCGCTCACGACCTTGCCGTTGCGTTCGCTGACCTGGATGGAAATCACGCCCTGCCCGCCGCGCTTGTGCGACGGGTACTCCGACAGCAGAGTGCGTTTGCCGAAACCATGCCGTGTGGCCGTGAGCACGGTAGTAGCCTCGCTGAGCGCGTCCGGGCAGGCGATGATCAGCGCGATCACCGCCTGATCGTCCTTGAGCAGGATACCGCGCACGCCCTTGGCGCTGCGGCCCATCGGACGCACGTCATCTTCGTGGAAGCGGACGACCTTGCCGGAATCGCTGAAAAGCAGAATGTCACATTTGCCACCGGTCAATCCCACACCCACCAGACGATTGCCGTCTTCCAGACCGATGGCGATAATGCCGTTGGAACGGGGACGCGAGAACTCGGTCAGTTCCGTTTTTTTCACGGTACCGTCCGAGGTGGCCATGAAGACATAACCACCCTGCGCAAAATCGTTCACTGGAAGAATGGCGTTTACCGTCTCCCCTTCCGACAACGACAGCAGGTTGACGATGGGCTTGCCGCGCGCGCCGCGCCCGGCCTGGGGAATTTCATAGACCTTGAGCCAATACACCTTGCCGAAGCTGGTGAAACACAAAATCGTGGCGTGGGTGTTGGCAATCAGCAGCTTCTCGACAAAGTCCTCTTCCTTCATGCTGGTCGCGGTCTTGCCACGCCCGCCGCGGCGCTGGGCCCGATAGGCCGCGAGCGGCTGCGATTTGACATAGCCGGCGTGCGACAGCGTCACGACCACGTCTTCGTCGGCGATCAGGTCTTCCACACTCAGGTTCACGCGGCTCTGCACGATTTCCGTGCGTCGCTTGTCTCCGTATTGCTCGCGAATGGAAATCAGCTCTTCACGAATCACACGTAGCAGACGGTCCGGGTTGGCCAGAATGTCGAGCAAGTCGGCAATGGTTTTGAGGATCTCGCTGTACTCGCTGCGCAGTTTCTCCTGCTCGAGTCCCGTCAAACGGTGCAAGCGCAGATCGAGGATCGCCTGCGCCTGGGTTTCCGTCAGAAAATATCCCTTAGCCGTCAGACCGAACGCCGGATCGAGTCCTTCGGGGCGCGTGATATTGGTGTCGCCGGCGGCCAGCATCTTGCCGACGAGTTTCGCCGGCCAGGTGCGCGCCATCATCTTGA
The DNA here is from genome assembly GCA_041481225.1 of Sulfurifustaceae bacterium. Lineage (GTDB taxonomy): Bacteria > Pseudomonadota > Gammaproteobacteria > Acidiferrobacterales > Sulfurifustaceae > Sulfuricaulis. The sequence continues at coordinate 4,392 of JBGPBL010000110.1, forward strand.
TCCGCGCCTCGTCCGGATCTTTGGCCGACTTGATCAAGGCGATCATCTCGTCGATGCTCTCAAGCGCCACCGCCAGGCCTTCCAGCACATGGGCGCGATCGCGTGACTTGCGTAGGTCATAAATGCTGCGGCGCGTCACCACCTCGCGCCGATGGCGCAGGAAACACTCCAGCAACTCTTTCAGGTTCAGCAGCCGTGGCTGGCCGGAAACCAGCGCCACCATGTTGATGCCGAACACGCTCTGCATGGCTGTGTGTTCGTAGAGGTTGTTGAGAATAACGTCGTGGGTTTCGCCACGCTTCAACTCAATCACCATGCGCATGCCGGATTTGTCCGACTCATCACGCAATTCGGCGATGCCGTCGATCTTTTCTTCCCGCACCAGTTGGGCAATGCGTTCGAGCAGGAGCGCCTTGTTCACCTGATACGGCAGCTCGGTAACGATGATCGACTGGCGGTTGCGCTTCTCGTCAGTCTCGATGGACACCCGCGCCCGCACATAAACTTTCCCGCGTCCGGTTCGATAGGCGTCGTGAATGCCCTGGACGCCGTTGATGATTCCCGCAGTGGGGAAATCCGGGCCGGGGACGTGCTGCATCAGTTCATCGATAGTGGTGTTTTCGTTGTCGATGAGCGCGAGGCAAGCACCGATGACTTCGTTGAGATTGTGCGGCGGGATGTTGGTCGCCATGCCGACAGCGATCCCCGAAGAGCCGTTGACCAGCAGGTTGGGAAGCCGGCTCGGCATCACCACCGGTTCGTGCTCGGAGCCGTCGTAGTTCGCCGAGAAATCGACAGTTTCCTTGTCGAGATCGGCCAGCATCTCGTGCGCAATGCGCGCCATGCGGATTTCGGTGTAACGCATGGCCGCTGGTGCGTCGCCATCGACCGAGCCGAAGTTACCCTGGCCGTCGATCAGCATGTAGCGCAGCGAGAAATCCTGCGCCATGCGCACAATGGTGTCGTACACCGCCGTGTCGCCGTGCGGGTGATATTTACCGATCACGTCACCGACCACGCGTGCGGATTTTTTGTAGGCCTTGTTGTAGTCGTTACCGAGTTCGTGCATCGCGAAGAGCACGCGCCGGTGCACCGGTTTCAGCCCGTCGCGCACATCGGGCAACGCCCGCCCCACGATCACGCTCATGGCATAATCGAGATAGGAGCGCCGCATCTCGTCTTCGAGATTAACCGGGATTGTTTCTTTAGCGAATTGTTCCATGCTTGAATTCAGCTACCCGATATAGGGTAACCTACTGAAAGTTAATTATTTTTCTGCCTGTCGACAGGACCGGCGAAAGCGCGGATTTTAGCATGGATAGTCCTTTTCCTGCACCAGAAATCAGGGCCGGGACAGGGTATAAATATGGCTTAAATCAGGCTGATTTCAACGCGTCACGACGCCATCATGGCGGCCATTTTCGAAACCGTGGGCTGCATCACCACGCCCTTCTCCGTGACGATGGCGTCGATAAGTTCCGCCGGGGTAATATCGAAGGCTGGGTTCCAGGCATGGGCCCCTTCCGGCGCGGTGCGGCTGCCGCCGCAGTTCAACACCTCGGCCTCGGCACGGGTTTCAATCGGGATGGCGCCGCCATCATGGGTCGCCAGGTCCACGGTACTCGTGGGCGCGACCACCATGAACTTCACGCCGTGGTAACGCGCCGCCACCGCCGTCATGTAAGTGCCGATC
>JBGPBL010000111.1:0-5826 GCA_041481225.1 Sulfurifustaceae bacterium
CCACGCCGTTGCCTTCGCCCCGGCGAACGACTGATCCCGACGAGAGCACTTCGGAGGGTGCCTTGTCCGCGTCCTTCGACTCGCCAGTGAGAGTCGACTGGTCTACGCTCAGCGCTCCGGTGAGGAGTTTCACGTCCGCCGGGATGATGTCGCCGGGGCGTACGCGGAGGATGTCGCCGGGGACCAGCTCCCGGGCGGGAATGACCTGCCAGCTGCCCTCGCGCAGCACGCGCGCACTGACCTGCAACCGTCGCCGCAATGTTTCGACGACGCCGGCAGCCCGGCGCTCCTGCATAAAGCCCAGCACCGCATTGATAACCAGCAGCGCGCTCACCACGGCGAGATCCGAGTATTTCCCGAGGAAGGCCGACAGGACCATGATCAGTTCAAGCATCCACGCCGACACACCCCAGAATTTCCCGAGGAACTGGAGGACAGGGTGCGCTTTTTGTTCGGCCACCTCGTTGTAGCCGTGCGCCTTCCGGCGGGTGCCCACCTCCGCACGCGTGAGCCCCGTATCGGAGTTCACATCAAGCGCCGTAAGGGTGGCGGGAACTGACGCGGATGCAATGTCCATTGCCTTGGCGGTTGCTGGCATCACGCGCGGGGGCTCTGCTCCGGATTTCTTTGTGGTCGTTTGCATAGTGACTATCCTTCTTTACGGGTACGGGGAAGCCTGCAGAGCATTCTTGCGTCTCGGTCTGTGGAACAGGATTATTGATGCTCGCGCTGGATTGAGCAGCCTGCGCGTTTTCAATTGATCAGGGCAGCCCCTGCGAAGACAAACGGGCGCCGGTTTTGTGCGGTTTCGGCCGGCGCCGGTCGAGCGAATGAGTCATTTTTCGGTGAGCGACAACAGTACAAAGGCGTCGTAGACGGTGCTCAGCACGGCCATGGGCATGCCGATACCTGTCCCTCACCGAGACACGCGGCGGTCATTTTCCGCGAATGAGCAGCACCGGCTTGGCGGCCACGCGCGCCACACTCTCAGCGACACTCCCGAGGAGCAGGCGGTTCACTCCGCGCCGTCCATGCGTGCCGATGACGATGAGGTCCGCGGGCCACGCCTCGGCCTCGGCGGCGATCATGTCGGCGATGCGATGGCCGATGGTTTCGATCTCGAGCATCTTCGTTTCCGCCGTCATGCCCGCCTTGTGCATCTCGGCATCCGCCTTCTCGAGAATCTTGCGACTGGATTTTCGGAAGGTTTCCTTGACCTCTGCGAAATCTCTGCCCTCCGGCCAGTTGAACGAGACCTCGTCAACCACGTGCACGACCCGCAGTTGTGCCCGGAGTTCCTTGGCCAGCGTGACCGCTTCCTGCAGAGCCAGCTCCGCCGTATGGCTGCCATCCACTGCCACCAGAATACGTTTGAACATTGTGCCTCCTTAAAAAATATCGGCGATACCGACGATGAAGAATATTACTCCTCAATTCTGATTTTCACCCAATCTTGACGCAAGCCTGTCTCGGGGACGCAAAGCTGGAACGTTCGCTGGAAGAGCATGATGGCGGCCGCCATCATCACGGCCATGAAAACCGCAAGAAAGCCAATGTCAGCCTGCTGGGCACTGCGACAGTCATGGCCGGAAATTGTTGAGAAATTATTGTTTTTACGTGATGTTAAAAGCGCCCTACTTCTCCCAGTACCACTCAAAATTGGGAATGGTCTGCTTCTTATCGACGGCTGGCTGAAGCCCGCAAACAACACCCTCACGACCCCGGCTGCCAGCACACCAATAAATCAAACGACCTTTATCCCGTCCCAGTAGTCGGCCAATACCGCGTCGTTCGTCAGCAGCGTCATGGGTTCGGCCATGCTTTGTGCGACGAGCAGACGATCGAACGGATCCTTGTGGATCGGCGGCAAGCGCGCAACTCCGGCGGCATGCATGGCCGTGATCGGCAACTCCAGAAAACCCGATGCGCCCAGCGCTTCCATGAGCGCTTCCAGATCGATTCGAAAATCCGCCCGCCGCAGACCGCTTTTGATGGCAATCTCCCACAGGTTCGCCGCGCTGTAATAAACCTCGTTGCGGGGATCAAGCAATTGCGACTTTACGCCGCGCGGCAGCTTGCGGCTGGCCGCCATCGCCCACAGCAGCAGGTGGGTGTCGAGCAGGAGACGCATCACTTACCGCCGAGGAATTCGGCGAGTACCTCGTCGGGCAACGGTGCGTTGAAATCGGCCGGAATGCGGGCCTTCCCGTCGAGGAGTCCGAGCTTGCGCGCGGACTTGGCGGGGACAAGCGGCACAAGCCGGGCGACCGGTTTGCCGGCCTTGGCGATGATGATTTCCTTGCCTTGCGCCGCCTCTTCAACGTAGCGCGAGAGATGGGTCTTGGCTTGGTGAATATTGATTTTTGGCATGGGGCACCCCTCATTTATGACTGGACTAAGTCTAGTCATAAATGAGGGGTGTGTCAACGCCACTCCACACAATAAAAATGACAAAGGCGGGGAATTGCGACAGTAATTTTGACAGTCAGCCGTTATGATCTTTCACAGGTTTTTTCGAGCCGCCGTGGGTGGCTTACTTGGCATCCCAATAAGGATTTGCCCCAAATCGCTCAACCAGAAAATCCACGAACACGCGTACCTTCGGCGCCAGGTGCCGATTCGGGAGATAAGCGGCATAGATGCTGCTGCCGAAACCGCCGAGCGGCCGGTACTTCGTCAACACCGCCTGCAGCGCGCCAGACTTTAAATCCTGGCCGACGGTGAACGTGGGCACCAGCCCCACACCCATACCGGCCAATAGTGCCTCACGTATTGCCTCGCTGCTGTTGACCTGAAAGTTGCCCCGAATCCGAACAGAGATCGGGCCGTCCGATCCTTTGAAGCTCCAGCGGTCCTGGATCGATTGGTACGCATAGAACAGGCAATTGTGGTGCGTCAGATCCTGAGGAGTTCGCGGCAGTCCCGCTTGCTTGAAATACGCGGGTGACCCACACACCGCGTAGTGAAGCGGCGCGATCTTACGGACTACCAGATTCGGTCCCGGCTTATCGGTAAGCCGGATCACGAGATCGAAACCCTCGTCTGCCAGATCGACCATGTGGTCCGTCAATACCAACTGCACGCTGACCTTGGGATATTTCCGCAGGAATTCGGAAATGGCCGGCGCCATGTGCATTTTACCGAATGCCACCGATGTACTGAGCTTGATGGTACCCGTTGGTTCTAGCGAGAGCCGGCCGGCAGCCAGTACCGCCTCCTCCGACTCCGCGACCATGCGGGCGCAGTGCTCATACACCGCTGCGCCGATTTCCGTGAGGCTCAAGTGCCGCGTGGTTCGGTTCAGAAGTCTCGCCCCCAGCGCCTGCTCGAGCTTGGTGACTTGTTTGCTGACCGCGGATTTTGAGAGGTCCAGGCTGCGGGCGGCGGCGGAGAAACTCTTCGCCTCCACGACCTTCGCAAAGACCGCCATTTCCGGAAGATTGCCCATGGTTCCTTCAATTCTAATAGTTTCTATATAGGAAACAGTGTTATTCAATTAACGCGTATTGTCAATTATGGGGAATCGGTCAAGAATCCACAATGAGGCTGTTTCCAGCGCTTAACCCATTGCAACGAAGAGAAGGAGTCGTTATGCCCTACATCAACATCAAGCTCACCGGTACCGCATTACTTCCGCGGCAACGCGAAGGCCTGCTCGCCAGAATCACCGACCTCATGGGTACGGTGATGAAAAAACGCCGCGAGGTGACCGTCGTTTCCCTCGAGGAAGCCGACCCAACCCACTGGGCCGTTGGCGGGCGAGCCCTGAACGCGGCGGATCATGCGGCGGCCTATGTCGAGATCAAGGTAACGGCGGGAACCAACACGCCCGAAGAAAAAGCGGCCATGGTCGCCGAGACGGTGGCGGCGCTGAAATCCGTCGTGGGTGAGGTACAGACGGCCACTTACATCGTCATTCACGACATCGCCGCCGATTCGTGGGGTTATGATGGCGTGACCCAGGCGGCCCGAAGGAAGAGTATGTCATGACCTCAATATGCCGGACCCAAAGCGGCGCCGTAGATACAGAGCATGACAGTTTGCAAGTCGGTATCCGCCGCACGGTGAGCAGTGCGGCGGATACCGACTACTACTACCAGCGCGCGCGTACCGAGCGCGTTGATTTTCTGCGCGCGATCCTCTCCCCCATCACGCGCTGCTGGCGCGCCTGGGACTGCATCAAGAAAAAGATAGAAGGACAGTCCGCACGGCAACAGTTGTCGGCTCTTTCAATACACGAGCTCAAGGATCTCGGTCTTGCGCGCGGCGACCTCGACGCGATCGCCAACGGGACGTACGCTACCGACCCGACTCGTTGCGCGCGCAGTCAAAAACGGCTGGGGAAATACACGTGAGTAACGCCATGCGCTGGCTCAATGGCGAACTGATGCCCGCGTATGAGGCGCGTGTACGGGAGCGTACCATCCGGTATCTTGTTCGGGGTTAGCTTGACCCCTTCTCCGCGGGCTGGAAGCACAAAGTGCCAAACGGTTAGCTGGCGTATGTCCTTTAAAAAAATTATAAAATATAAGGCTATAAAATTAATGGCGCCAGACTGTCCGGCGCCATTACTTCTTTGTCAGCCCGTCTCCAAGCCGCTTGAAACAATTCACCAATAGCAAAAACCCGGCCGAAGCCGGGGTTTGCCAAACACCTGGTGACACCCAGTGCCTAAACCTTGGCGCTGACGATCTTACCAATTTCCTGCCCGGTATTGACGGCGGGCGTGGTTGACGGCGCTGCAGCGGCAGCTTTCTGCAGTATGCGTTGCGCCTGATGGTCGCCTTTCCTGGCTTCCTGAGTGGTTTGAACAGCAGTCTCAGTGACTTCCTGCAACGCCGTCGCTGCACTGCTGACAGCCGTGCTGGCGGCACTATTGGTGTGGGCCTGCGGTGGCTGCGGCTTGCCTTTGGGTTGGGTGGGCAAGTTACTACTGGCCGGACTTGATGCGGGCACAGAATGGACTGACATAGCGGTCTCCCATCGTTCCAGGGTGAGCGGGCAGCCACCCCACGTATCGTTATCGGCACGATAATATGAAACTTTAGCTTCGGAGAAAAAACACCTGTCTGAAAGGGTTATTGGCTGGTCTGGGGCGGCTTTTTGCCCATCGGTGGATGGGCAACTGCAAACCTGCAGTTTTCCCAATAGCGGTCATACAAATCGTGAAAAGCAGCCACTCACGCTGCATCGCTTAGAATTGGTAACACGATAATCCCGTTGCTCGCGGTTCGCGACAGCGGATGAACGTGTTCAGCCCGCTTTTCGCAACTCTTCGGGAATCACACGCCGAAGCGTGTCCTCGAGCGGCGCCTTCTCGCGTTGGACATGACCACGCAAGGCCTCGTTATAGGCACCGCTGTCCTCCGATTCCGGAGCAGGAGCAGGATCCGACAGACTTAGTTCCTAGCATCAGGGTTTCCCGCCGGACTTTATTCCAGCCTGACAGACTTTATTCCTCGATATCATCTGTTTGATATCGAGGAATAAAGTCTGTCGGAATTCAAACCTTTCAGGAACTTGGGTGCCACCATGCGCGGTATTTTATGTGATGCCACCGCACGAACTGTGACGCGGCCTGAAGGTACGCGACCGGGCATGGCATCACTTAGTGCAGATGCGGCCCTTTTTTGAACGCAAAGCCGAAACCCGACTAAGCGTTGGCGCGCACCTTCGATCGACGAGGGGGTAATTTCGGCACCGGTGGCAGGAGCAGTTCGGCCGGCACGCGAAAACGCGCCCGCAGGCGCTGCACCATGGCCATGCTCAGTCCTTTCTTGCCGCTCAGGACTTCGCTCACCCGGCTCGGGGTTCCGAGGATGGGGA
>JBGPBL010000112.1:0-5359 GCA_041481225.1 Sulfurifustaceae bacterium
CATGATCAAGCAGGCGGTCGAAGGCGTGGAAGGCGTCAACCGGGTGGAAGTAGAGCGTGCCTGCATGAAGCAAAGCTGAACGCCGCCTTTCAAAGCCGCCGTCTTTTTTATTAACGCCCGAATCTTCCCCGCGTCTTGTTGCGCCCGTTGATAACTTTTTCAGCATTATGGTAAGTTCGCTGTCCTTCCCTGCCACTCCATGAACACGCCCCTCACGGACCAAACCCTCGCCCTCGCCGCGATTTTCCAGGCCGCGCGCCTGACGCAACAACTGGCGCGCGATGGGCGTTGCGAAGGCGCCGCCTTCGGTACCAGCGTACGCAGCATCCTGAAAATCAACGCCCCCGGCACAGAGGAGATATATGGCGGTGCGGCAGGTGTGGTACTTGGGTTGCGCATTCTGCGCGACAAGCTCACCGACAAAACCGAGGCAAATGATGTAGAAATTGCCCGTTATGTCATCTCTCTGATCCACCTCGCCAACCAGCTGCGCCAGCGGGAGCCGATGCAGGAGGAAATCCGCCGCGGAATCGAGACTGCGGAATCGCAAATGAAATTCTTCGAAGCCGGAGTAGAAAGCGAGACAGTGCATCCGAAACTCGTCGAAAAACTCGCCGAACTCTATACCCAGACCATCAGCACCTTGAGTCCTCGCATCATCGTCAATGGCGAGCAAGGCCATCTCGCCAATCTCCAGGTCGCGGCCAAGGTGCGGGCCGCGCTGCTGGCCGGCATCCGCTCCGCCTTTCTCTGGCGCCAACTGGGCGGCAGCCGCTGGCAACTGCTCTTCAGCCGCCGCAAGATCACGGCAGAGGCGGAACGCGTCCTCAAGACGCTTCGGGGAGATACGCCGGACTGACCCCCATATCTTCGTTCAGGAGGCGGGCAAAAGAACGGCAGTGTTCATCAATCAAAAGTGTACTTCAAAATGGCTGGCCAGCGACGCGCGCCAAGCAGGTGCTGCCTAGGTACTGAGCTTCTTCTTAAGCAGTTCGTTGAGCTGGGCGGGATTGGCCTTGCCCTGCGTGGCCTTCATCACCTGGCCCACGAAGAAGCCAAAAAGCGCTTCTTTCCCGGCACGGTACTGTTCCAGCTGTTTCGGGTTTTTCGCGATCACCTCGTCGATCGCCTTCTCGATCGCACCGGTGTCGGTGATCTGCTTCAATCCCCTTTTCGCTATCACGTCATCGGCGTCGCCTTCACCGCTCCACATGGCTTCGAACACTTCCTTCGCAATCTTGCCGGAGATGGTGTTGTCGGCCAGGCGCTGGAGCAGGCCGGACATCATGGCCACCGTCACCGGTGAAGCCACGATGTCCTTGTTATCGCGATTGAGAAAAGCCGCCAGTTCTCCTGTCACCCAGTTGGCGGCAATCTTGGGATCGGCCTTCGACTCGCGCACGACCTGTTCGTAGTAATCCGCCAGCTCGCGCGAACCCGTGAGCACACCGGCGTCGTAGGCATTGAGGCCATAGTTCTTCATGAAGCGCAGGCGCTTGGCATCGGGCAATTCCGGCAACGTCGTCCCGACATGACGGATGAACTCCTCCGTCACCACGAGCGGCGGCAGGTCGGGATCAGGGAAATAGCGGTAATCCATGGCCTCTTCCTTGCTGCGCATGGAGCGCGTGACGTTCTTGTCGGAATCGTACAGGCGCGTTTCCTGCACCACCTTGCCACCACTTTCAAGCAGATCGATCTGACGCTCGACTTCGATTTCGATGGCCTTTTCCACGAATCGGAAGGAATTGATATTTTTCAACTCCGCGCGGGTACCGAGCTTTTTCTCGCCCTTAGGCCGCACCGAGACATTGGCGTCGCAGCGAAACGAGCCTTCCTGCATGTTGCCGTCGCAAATTTCCAGATAACGCACGAGCTCGTGCAACTTCTTGAGATAGGCCACGGCCTCCTTCGCCGAACGCATGTCGGGCTCGGATACAATCTCCAGCAGCGGGGTGCCGGCCCGATTCAGGTCGATACCGGTCTTGCCGTGAAAATCCTCGTGCAGCGACTTGCCCGCATCCTCTTCGAGGTGCGCACGGGTAACGCCAATCACTTTCTCCACACCATCGACATCGATGGTGAGCTGGCCCTTGGCCACGATCGGCAGTTCGTACTGGCTGATCTGGTAACCCTTGGGCAGGTCGGGGTAGAAATAATTTTTGCGCGCGAACACCGAACAATGGTTGATACTCGCGCCAATCGCCAGCCCCAGTTTCACCGCCATGCGCGCCGCCTCCTTGTTGAACACCGGCAACACACCGGGCAGGGCGATATCCACCGCACACGCCTGTGTGTTCGGCTCGGCGCCATATTTCGTGGCCGCGCCGGAGAATGCCTTGCTCTTAGTGAGCAATTGCGCGTGAACTTCAAGACCAATGACGGTTTCCCATTCCATCAGTTGAACCCTTTGGGTATGCGCTTGTGCCAATCGGTCACCTGCTGGTAACGGTGCGAGACATTGAGCAACCTTGATTCGTCGAAATACCGGCCGATTAATTGCAGGCCCACAGGCAGACCATCGGCGGCAAACCCAGCGGGGATGGACATGCCCGGCAAACCGGCCAGATTCACGGAAATCGTGTAAATATCGCTCAAATACATGGCGACCGGGTCGTCGCTCTTGGCGCCGATCTTGAATGCCGTCGTGGGGCTCGTCGGTCCCATGATCACATCGCAGGTCGAGAAGGCCATTTTGAAGTCCTCGGCGATCAGGCGCCGCAACTGCTGCGCTTTCAGATAATAGGCATCGTAGTAACCGGCCGAGAGCGCGTAGGCGCCGATCATGATGCGCCGCTTCACCTCGGCGCCAAAGCCTTCCGCGCGGGTCTTGCAGTACATGTCGAGCAGGTCGGTGTAATCCTTGGCGCGGTAACCGTAGCGCACGCCATCGAAGCGTGACAGGTTCGAGGACGCCTCGGCCGGTGCGAGCACGTAATAACACGGGATGGCGAGATTCGAATTCGGCAGGCTGACTTCCACCACTCGCGCACCGAGCTTCTTGTACTCGGCAATCGCCGCCTCGATCACGTTGCCGACATCCTTGCTGAGGCCGACGCTGAAATATTCCTTGGGCAAGCCGATGCGCAAACCCTTGATATCGCGATTAAGATCCTTGATGTAATCCGGCACCGGCTCTTCCACCGAGGTGGAATCGCGCGGATCGAAGCCGGCCATCACGTTCAACAACAGGGCCGCGTCTTCGGCGGTGCGCGCCATCGGCCCACCCTGATCGAGGCTCGAGGCGAAGGCGATCATGCCGTAGCGCGAGACACGCCCGTAGCTCGGCTTGAGCCCGGTCAGATTCGTCAGCGCCGCCGGCTGGCGGATCGAGCCGCCGGTGTCGGTGCCAGTCGCCGCCGGAGACAGACGCGCGGCCACGGCCGCCGCCGAACCGCCGGAACTGCCGCCGGGAACAGTGCTGGTATCCCACGGATTTTTTACCGAACCATAAAAGGAGGTTTCGTTGGACGAACCCATGGCAAATTCGTCCATATTGGTCTTGCCGAGGCAAACCGCGCCGGCAGCATTGAACTTCTCGATCGTGGTAGCATCATAAGGCGCGACGAAATTGGACAGGATTTTCGAGCCACAGGTCGTGAGCCAGCCGTCGGCACAGAAAATGTCCTTCTGGGCGATGGGAATACCGGTCAGTGGCCCTGCCTTGCCAGCGGCGAGACAGGCGTCAGCCGTCTTGGCCTGGGCCAGCGTCTTTTCCGCATTCACGGTAATAAAGGCGTTGAGGTCCTTATACTTGTTAATGCGGTCCAGGAATGCTTGGGCCAGTTCGACGCTGGATATGGCTTTCTGGCGCAGTGCAACAGACAGTTCGGCAACGGTTTTGTGGATCATTCGGCCCTTTCTTGACGTCCCAGTAGTAAAAACTACTCTATTACCTTAGGCACGAGATACAGCCCGGCCTCGACGGCGGGGGCGATTTTCTGGAACTTGTCGCGCTGGTCGGTTTCCGTCACGGCGTCCTCGCGCAACCGCAACCCGGCATCGTTCGGGTGCGCCATGGGCACCACGCCGGTGGTATCGACGGCGTTCATCTGCTCGATAAGGCCGAGAATCCGGGACAGTGTTTCGGCGTAGGCCGTGGCCTCCGGCTCGGTGATGTGCAGGCGTGCAAGATGTGCGATTTTACGGACCTGTTCGCGGTCGAGAGACATTGCCGTTTCGTTCACGGGATGAAAATGGAGCGCGCACGTTATCATATTCATCCCGCCGGTTGAACCGCCGGACCGCGGTTGATACATTAGCGTTTTTACGCGCCTTTTAAGGTAGAATTCTCCTCATGTTCAAAAACTTCCGTGGTTTCTTCTCGAGCGACATCGCCATCGACCTTGGCACCGCCAATACCCTGATTTTCGTACGCGACAAGGGCATCGTGCTAAACGAACCCTCGGTCGTCGCCATCCGTCAGGATTTCACCAGCCGTAACAACCGCTCCATCCTCGCCGTCGGCGTCGAAGCCAAGAAGATGCTCGGTCGTACACCGGGATCGATACAGGCCATCCGCCCGATGAAAGACGGTGTGATCGCCGACTTCACCGTCACCGGCGAGATGCTCAAGTATTTTATCCGCAAGGTGCATGAAAACCGCATGTTCCAGCCAAGCCCGCGCATTGTCATCTGTGTGCCCTGCGGCTCGACGCAAGTGGAACGGCGCGCTATCCGTGAATCCGCCATGGGCACCGGCGCTCGCGAGGTGTACCTGATCGAAGAACCGATGGCCGCCGCCATCGGCGCGGACTTGCCCATCCTTGAACCGACCGGCTCCATGGTGCTCGACATCGGCGGCGGCACGAGCGAAGTGGGTGTCATCTCTCTTGGCGGTATTGTGTATTCCCATTCGCTGCGCATCGCCGGCGACAAGATGGATGAAGCGATCGTCAACTACGTGCGCCGCAAGTATGGCCTGCTGATCGGTGAGGCCACGGCGGAACTGGTGAAAAAGGAAATTGGCACCGCGTGGGAAGGCAGCGAAGTGCGGCAGATGGAAGTCAAAGGCCGGCATATCGCCGACGGTGTGCCGCGCGCCCAGATCCTCACCAGCCAGGAGGTGCACGCCGCCCTCTCTGAAAGTCTCGCCGGCATCATCGGCGCGATTAAAATCGCGTTGGAACAGACGCCGCCGGAACTCGGCGCGGACATCGCGGAAAAGGGCTTGGTGGTTTCGGGTGGCGGCGCGCTGCTGCGCGATATCGACCGCATGCTCTCCGAACAGACCGGACTGCCCATCATCATCACCGAAGATCCCCTGACATGCGTCGTGCGCGGCGGCGGCCGCGCCCGGATGGAGGGCGAAAACCAGGGGGAGGTGTTTGTGTTAGAAAAAACGCGGCCCCGCGCGCCG
>JBGPBL010000113.1:0-5344 GCA_041481225.1 Sulfurifustaceae bacterium
ACGGTCTGGTTGCCAGGAACAAACTGGCCTATCTATTTCTCACGGAAGGGAAACGCAGTGAAGCCGAGAAGCTGGATAATGAGGTTCTAAAAGAGAGTCCTCAAGACAATGAGGCGCTTTTTATCAAGGCAAGATTATCGCTCCTGCACGGGAATGCGCAGGATGCCATCACCAGTCTCAGATCTATTCAGAGAGACCAGCCGGCCTCTTTGGATGTTTTTTCCCTCTTGGCTGACGCGCACATGATGAATAGGTCTCCTGAGTTGGCCAAGGAGAGCTTGGCGAAGGCCGTCGAACTTAATCCTCAAAATCCCATGGCCAGACTGCCCCTTGCGAGGTTCCTTGCACAAACTGGCGATTATGATGGGGCCCTGAAAAATATTGATGAGGCAATCAAGCTCTCACCGAAGGATCTAACGGTGCTCTTGGCCAAGGCCGAGATATACGCTGGAAAAAATGATGCCAGCGGCCTTCGTGAGACGCTTCTGAAGATAAAGGAAACGAACCCAGATAATTATGTAGGTTATTATCAGCTGGGGCAGCTTTATCTAAGCCAGAAAAAATATGATGCGGCCATGCATGAATTTGAACTCGCGCTGAAGAAAACAGCGGATACCTTCAAGCCCCTGTCAGCGATAGTCACCACCTATGTCGCGCAGGGAAAACCCGAGAAGGCTATCAGCAGGATTAGCGCAATCCTTAAGGAGACACCGAGCCATCCATTTGCACATGAACTTCTTGCAGAGGTATATATTTCCAAAAAACAATATGACGATGCGGAGAAAGAGCTGCGTGAGGCCATTAAGGTTAATCCAAAGTGGGATGTGCCTTACCGCAATCTGGCGAATATCTACCTGGTGCGCGGCGAGTTCCCATCCGCTGCCGAGACTTATCGCCAGGGGCTACAGGCTATACCAGAAGATGTCCAACTGCTGCTTCATTTGGCGAATTCGTATGAGAGGACCAATGATTTTGGCAATGCGATGGGCACATATGAACGTATCCTGCAGAAGAATCCGGACGATGAGGTTGCCATCAATAATCTCGCATCACTTCTGCTTGATCGCAAGGGGGATGGGGGCAGCATCAAGCGCGCCAAGGACTTGGCGCAGCGGTTCGAGTCATCTCCGCAACCGGCCTTTCGCGACACGCTTGGTTGGGCGTATTATAAATCTGGTGAGGCTGACAAAGCAGTGGCGATTCTCAAGGACGTCGTCACGCAAGCGCCAGCTGTGCCAATTTTTCGTTACCATTTAGGCATGGCGTATAACAAGAAAGGTAATGTGGCTGAGGCAAAGCTCAATCTGTCGATGGCGACGAATGGCAAGAGCGACTTTCCTGGGCTGGACGAAGCGCGGGCCACGCTCAAGCAGATCCCTTGATTCAGGTGAATACCTAACCCCCCCTATGTCCAGTGTCGCATGGGAGGGGGTTTTTGCTGCCTCCACGCATTTTGCGCCCGATTCCCCTTCTAAAGTCGGTAACTTGGCTTGTTTGTGGCACTTTCCCCGTTGCTCATGATTTTCCTGTATAGTTGCTAATTAAGGGTGTTTTTTAGACTGTTTTGCCCAAGAGTGCAGTATCTGATGATGAGCATGCCCTAGTTCGGGATTTGAGAACAGACCGCAGCCAGAACAAGCCAACCAGTGCAATTGACACGCAAACACCTAACGTCGTTGAATCGTGGAGATTATCTGCGTGTGCCAAGGCAAGGTGGGGAAACAGCATCCATACAAGTACTGTTGAGGGGCTTGTGACAGAAGCTTGTTTCGAGGTTGTTTTGCACAAAATCGTGTTAATTGCAGCATGATTATCGGCGCCATAAGCTACATCACCGCGGCAGGGATTTTTGCCGCCTTATTGCTGGTGATGCTAACCGGCCGGACAGGCGGGCCGTTCAGGCGTCTGTTAGCCTTGGCTTCCGCTGCCAGTGCCCTGTGGGCAGCCGCTGCCGCCTTTCAAGCAGCGTTCGATACCCCCCTTATTGTCCCGCAGCTCCTTGAACTCTTGCGAGATCTCGCTTGGTTGAGTTTCGTGTTGCACATGATAAGCACAAAGGCCGGCGGCAAGGACGCAGTTTCTAACAGCTTTGCCATCGCGCGTCATGGTGTGTACGCGTTTACCGCGGTAATGATGGTACTGGCTCTCTATCTCCACTTCAGTGGTTCAGGTATATCCTTCCTTGCCGGCTTTGATTTCCAACTGGCGGGTCATTTACTGCTGGCGGTAATCGGACTGGTGTTGCTGGAACAGGTCCTCCGTAACACCCCCTCTGATCTGTTGCGCGCTATCAAGTACCTGTGCTTCGGAGTCGGAGGCATGTTCGCCTATGATTTTTATCTGTACTCCGATGCGTTGCTGTTCCAGCGTATCGATCCGGCATTGTGGGAGGCCCGGGGTTTCATCAACGCCTCTATCGTGCCCGTGCTTGGCGTGGCTTTGGCGCGAAACCCGCAATGGTCGCCCGGCTTTCTCGTTTCACGGCGGGTTGTGTTCCACACCTCAACATTGCTTGGATGCGGCGTTTACCTCCTTGCCATGGGCGTCGGCGGGTATTACGTTCGTGATTATGGCGGCACATGGGGTATGGTGGCGCAGGCGATCTTTCTGTTCGGTTCTGGTCTTCTGCTGCTGATACTGCTGTTTTCAGGCCCCCTGCGCGCGCGTCTGAGGGTTTTCATAAACAAGCATTTCTTCCATTATAAATACGACTACCGTGAAGAGTGGCTGCGGTTTATTCGCACACTGTCGTCGAGTGAACAGAACATTCCGCTGCCAGAGCGCGTTATCCGGGCAATCGCCCAGATGATCGACTGTCCCGGCGGCATGTTGTGGGTGCGGCGGGATAACGGCAGTTTCGAGCCCGAAGCATGCTGGAATATAAGTCCAATCGATGGAGTCAGTGAACCTTCCCATAGCTCGCTGATACAGTTTTTGGAGATTCAGAAGTGGGTGATCAACCTTGATGAATACCAGAGAGATCCCGGGCTTTACAAAAGTCTTGGGGACCTGGAAATGCCCGATTGGCTCAAGAATGTTTCAGACGCCTGGCTGATTTCACCACTGATTTTGCATGAGAGTCTTTTAGGGTTTGTGGTGCTGTCCCGCTCATCGGCGAGCCATAAACATTTCAATTGGGAGGACAGCGACCTTCTCAAGACGAGTGGCAGCCAGGCGGCGAGTTATCTTGCCCAGCATGCAATTTCGCAGGCCCTGGCCGAGGCTCGTCAGTTCGAAACATTCAACAAGTTGGCCACCTATGCCGTGCATGACTTGAAGAATCTTATCTCGCAACTGTCATTGGTTGTTACCAATGCTGCAAGGCATCGAAGTAACCCGCTCTTCGTCGAAAATGTCATTAGCACCGTTGAAAACTCCGTATCGAAGATGAATCGTTTGTTGGCGCGTCTGCGCGATGGGGCGCAGGCGGATTCCAAACGGATCGTGGATCTTGCCAAACTGTTGGAGGAAGTTGTGCATGATGCCCGTGCCTCCAGACCTGTGCCGGTTTTCGAGTGCAAGGCGCAGGGGATAACGCTTGTGGCAGACCGGGACCAGTTGGCCTCGGTAATGGGCCATGTTGTCCGGAATGCACAGGAAGCCACTCAGGAAAACGGACACGTCATTATCAGGCTGCACAAGAGCAACGGCCAAGCCGTGGTCGAGGTGGAAGACACGGGCTGTGGTATGGACGAAACTTTTATTCGTGCACGTCTTTTCCGGCCATTTCAGACGACCAAGGGACGCTCTGGCATGGGCATTGGTGTTCACGAGGCGCGTGAATACGTGCGCTCCCTCGGTGGCGAAATAAATGTTCAAAGCCGGCCGGGCGAGGGTACGGTCTTCCGTATCAGCTTGCCCTATCAAACCTTTCTAGAGCCGCCCATGTACCGGCAAAACCAGCATTAGAGGCCACAGATGGTACAGATAAGCAACAAACTTCTGGTAGTAGAAGACGATCCTGGCCTGCAAGATCAGCTGCGCTGGTGTTTCGACCGCTACGAGGTAATTGCCGCCAGCGATCGCACCACCGCTTTGGAACAGGTGCGCCGTCATCAGCCACCCGTGGTTACTTTGGATCTGGGCCTTCCTCCCGATGCCGATGGCATTACCGAGGGATTGGCCACTTTGGAAGAGATCGTGGCGCTGAGCCCGGAAACCAAGGTGATCGTGGTGACCGGTCAGAATGACCGGGAAAATGCCGTGCGGGCGGTGGGATCCGGCGCTTATGATTTTTATCATAAACCCATTGATGCTGAGATTCTTGGCATGATTGTGAACCGGGCCTATCGGTTGCGCGAACTCGAAATGGAAAACCGGGTGCTCATGCAACAGAAGGTCGATGTGCCCGTGGAGGGTGTGGTCGCCTGTAGCCCGGCGATGGTCAAGGTCTGCCATACGGTGGAGAAGGTCGCCCCTTCGAATGCCAGCATTTTATTGTTGGGCGATAGCGGGACAGGCAAGGAGTTATGTGCCCGTTCGTTGCATAGCCTGAGTCCACGCGCGGGGGCCAGGTTCATAGCCATCAACTGTGCGGCCATACCGGAGAACCTGCTGGAAAGCGAGCTCTTCGGGTACGAAAAGGGCGCCTTCACCGGCGCTGCCAAGCAGACCCCAGGAAAAATTGAATATGCGAACAACGGAACTTTGTTTCTAGACGAAGTCGGCGACTTGCCCATGTCGTTGCAGGCAAAACTATTACGCTTTCTGCAGGAGCGCGTGGTGGAACGGGTCGGCGGGCGCCAGGAGATTCCCGTGGACGTGCGCGTAGTATGCGCCACGCACCAGGATTTGGCGGAGAAGATACGCACAGGCACCTTTCGTGAAGATCTCTATTACCGTATCGGAGAGATTTCTGTTCAGATTCCGCCATTGCGTGATCGCGGAGGCGATATCCCTCTGCTGGCGCGCATGTTTCTTGAACATACCAATGCTGAGCAAAACCACAACCTGCGTGGTTTCAGCAAGGACGCATTGATGGCCATGGAAAGCTACAATTGGCCAGGCAATGTGCGCGAGCTGAAAAACAGGGTAAAAAGAGCGGTCATCATGGCGGAGGGGAAATACATTACGCCGAAGGACCTTGAGCTTGATGAAGTGTCGAACAACGAAAAATTCTTTGATCTTCGCATTGTGCGCGACGAGGCCGAGCGTCAGGCCATCCAGCGGGCCCTGAGTCACGCAGGCGGAAAAGTAAGCGCGGCGGCAGACCTGCTCGGCATCAGCCGTCCCACCATGTACGACCTGATCAAGAAATTCAGTCTGAAAGTCTGATGTTCAGTCGTAGCCTGGATGAAGCGCAGCGGAGTCCGGTCTAATTTACCGAAGTCGTCCGCCGCCGGCT
>JBGPBL010000114.1:0-5303 GCA_041481225.1 Sulfurifustaceae bacterium
CGACCGTCGGCTCACCGTGACGTTTGGCCTCCTTTAGAAAAGCGAAGTACCGGCGTTTGATGCGTTCATTCTCTGCACAGTGCTTTTTCATGGTTTATTCCCCCTTATCTCGAGTCACTATTCACGGTGGGTTTGGCACTATCAACTATATGTTCCAATGCTTGCGGAAAGCTGATGTCCATTCCGCCGCACATCTGGCCGATCCTGGCCAAGCTGACGCGCCGGTTCATGATGGCGCCGCAGTCCGGGCAAATCGCTACCAGGTTCCCAAACTTCTCGGTGACTGGTACATATTCCACCATGCTCGCGGCCGGAAATTTCGGGGCGCGGCAACGGACGCAGTAGATTTCTCCCGGCCTGCAAGGTCGCTTGTTTTTCGTCCTGCGAGCCTGAAGGAATGCCGCAAGGTCAATACCAAGAATAAGCATGGGGCGCTTGTCATCGGTTGTGGAAAGGCCGCTCTTGACCCAGTTACGCACCGTGTTTTTATGAATGGCGAACAGTTCGGCGATTTCTTCCACTGTGTAACTGCGGTGAATTTTCACGAGGCGGTGGTTTGGATGTCGTTTTTGCATCACTCACCTCCGCATCGAGTACTGCTGACATTTTCCCCGTTTGTCGGGACGGAAACCGACGAAACCGGCGAAACCGATTCCATCACCTCCACCTGCCATGCTTCCGCCGAACGATTACCGCTGGCGCGGACAAAGCGGCGCCCATTAACGATGCGGCCGCTATGGCGCCGTATCCACCATCCCAACTTCCGGCGATTGATTTCACCGCGTTCATCGGCAATGTCGTGAAGTACCTCCCCCAACTCAAGATGCTCGTCATGGAGTAGCGAAGCCTGTTTCACGGCATCTCGCACCATGGCCGGCATCTTGCCGAACACCGATTGCCAGGCCGTAAGGAGACGGCCCAATGTTTCCCGATGCGGGTCTTCTGACATTGCCTCGAACACGGATACACTTGGGTCGGCACAGTTGAGCCACAATAGCGGCTGTCGGCATAGGTCGGACCAGTCGCCGTACCCCGCAAGCGATCGGCAAGCGGTTTTCGCTTTGCCGGCGACGATCCATGCCCGCACGATAGTCAAGGCCGCCGAGACATAGCGGCCCCGTTCCCGCAACACCTCTCGTACCAAATCAGGCCGCCTGAAACTCCGCGCTGCCGGTATCTCACAGCCTGGATCAAGGCGGATGGATATGCAACGCCGAGTCATGTCCTGGACCGGCCCGACATTGTTGCCGCTCGACAGAAACAACGTGCGCGTGCTGACTGTGGCTGTCTTGGAAACTCCCAGAATACGCCCGCTCATGAACTCCGAAGTCAGCACCGTGCAGAGGCTCTTGTGCGCCAGCAAATCCCCCGTAAGATTGTCGAACTCGACCACGGCTGGAGCCCGCAGCAACTCGGCAAGCAGCATCTTCCTGCATTCCTCGTCGTCAGCGGGAAAGGTGGTCGGCGTGCCGCGCTGCGGGGTGGCAAAGGCGGTGACCACTTCACACAGGTAGGACTTGCCAGAGCCGACCATATGTGCCCGAGCATGGAACATCGGTGCATGGGCAAGGCTGGGCCGGATGGTGGCGGTGAGGATCGCCGTCAAAGCGGCCGCCAGATCGGATGCATTTGCGAAGCTGAACTCCCCGAGAAGGTCTTTCAGCAAAGACAGCGCCGCTTCGGCTTGCGCCCGGGTCGGCATGTCTGGTACAGAAAACTCCCGCGCATCGAAAACGCCGAACAAGCCTGTAACCGAATCATAGCCTGCTGTGGTCATCAGGCTGCCGTCGGAGCGCAAATATGGTTGGCGCGCCAAGCCATTCAATATCGGCAGATGCGGATAGCTGGTCGAATCGAACAGCACGGCAGCATGCCGGGCCGGGGGATCGACGCGCACCCAGGCCTCACTGCGGAGATCGAAGCGCTCCCACGTTACAACACCGGCCAGCGCTCGCACCAAGGCCGGTTGGCTGATCTCCTGCACTCTGGTTTCACGGGTGCCCGGGTCTGTGACCACGGTTACGATCAGCCCCCCGCGCTGGTAATGCCGCCGCGATTGCGCCAGTTCGCGCTCGGCCGCATCCACCACCCGATTCAGTTCCCCCGGGATGACCCGAATGGTCGGCTTCATGCGCGCCGCACTGTCCTCAATGTCAAGCACCCGCAGCAGATCGCGGACATGCCTGCCGATGCAGTGTCCGTGATAACACTTAAAGCCTCCGATAGGCCAGAGGTCGTCGGGTTCGAAGTAGGCCGTGCCCCCGTTCACCTGGCCTGTGTGCTCAGTGATCCAAGGGCAGGAAATGTTGTGCTTCCCCTCGCCGAGTGGCGCCTTGTAAAGACCACGGTCTCGCAGTGCGGCGAGAACGGCATTTTCGTTGGGACGTGGAATCCACACCGGATCTCCGTCGATCGGGTGCTCTTGTCTCTCACGTCTCCCTTGCCGCTTGGGGCGACCGGCCTGCGTCATCTCCAATTGCAAGCCATCAACCAGTTCCTCAACCGAATAGCGTAACCCAGGTGACCAAACCCGCATCCGGCACCTGAAGACTGGGGAATGCTTACTGTTTATCGCCACCGGTAATCGAGCCAGGCGCGCTCTTGGCCCATTCGCTCCGGGGTCGCACAACCCGGCCCCAACAATGGCGTTCATCAAATGGTCGGCGACAAGGCCATCGTTAAGGGGCTCATGGAGCAAATACCCGGCCTGGTAGTTCCTCGGTGACGTTTCCAGCAACCATGATGGCGGTAAGGTCAGCCTCTCCATGGCAACCTTGCTGCCCACATCATCAAGCATCACGCCATGCAGGGCTTGGAAACGCGCCTTCAGCCGGCGATATTGCCCGGCCTCGTCGGGTCTGAATACTGCCAGGCTGAAATAATTATTGGCATCAGCAGGTAGTTCGGTTGCCATGTTGATGCCATCTATCCACGGTCTGCCAAACCAGGCTTTCCTGTGCACAATCGCTGGGTTGCCTTTGAAACTGACCACCAGTGGCCGGGCCTCGGCAAGCTCCAGCCCAAACACTTCCGCGAGAAATGCCTTATTGTTGACGAGGTTGGTTTCATCGGTTTTGCCGGTTTGCACCAAATCGGGCGAAATAACTGTCGATGGAGAATTCATCCTCGTCTCCCTTACTTCACAACCTTGCGATCAGCTTCCAGCTTCGCTACCAGTGTGCGGATTTCTTCATCGGTCTTCCCGGCAATGCGCGCGGAATTGATTGCATCGACTTCGTCGGAAGGCCACCCCACCGCCCGAGCGCCAAGACTCACCGGCTTTGTCCACAGTCCCTCCGCAATGCGCTGATAGATGGTGGAGCGAGAAAGTCCTGATTCAAACTTAACGGCCGGAATCCTTAGTATGGTACGCTTCATCTCTGCACCTCCTAGGGTTGTAGTGGATTGATGAATGAAGCGTCATATGGCGATTTGGGCGATGCAATGCCTGTCCAACGCCCCGCACCAGCACAGTATTATTCGCAAAATCACACGGTTAGATAATTCTCTGATGGATAATTAAGGATGGAACGATGGCGAGGGGCTGACGTAGAGAGCAGGAAAATAAAGTGCTGGCAGGTGGCCGGATTGGGCGAAAAAATTCCGCCCAGCTTTTTTTCATTTCTTCATATTTTTACGGATGGTCCCGGGGTTGCGTTGCGGGGTAATGTCCATTTTTGCAATCTGCTGCGCATACCAGCTATCGGTTTTTCCGGGTTTACTGCGTTTCAGCTCACGATATTTTTTCTGCCAGGTTGCATGCAGTTTTTGGGTCTCCAGCTTGCGGACCTCGCGCTTGGCCAGACTTGGCGTGTAGCGGCTGTCAGCCGTAGTCGCGGCATCCACCATCCGGCGGATCATGGCGCCGTCAAGCGAGTATTGCCCGTCGCAAAATGTAATCAACTCGGCCAATGGCACCTTGTTGCCGCCAACGACTATGGTCAATATGTCATCGGCTTGCAGGCAGAGCATCTGGCTGCGCTTGTTACCTGTGGCGACACCAATTTCCCAAAGATCGGCGTTGGCCGTTTGCCTGTCGCTACGGCGTAATCCCAGGCTAGCCGCAATGAATCCGCACACCAACTCAGCGTTGCACTGCCACTGGATCAGCCGACCGGCAGAAACCGGCACCCTGTTGGTGTCGTCGCGCTTGTCGCAAACGATGAACGACACCGCACTGCGTGCTGAGGCGGGTATGGTATGGACTGGCATCACACACTGTTGCTCGCACCCAGGGCAGATGGCGCTGGCAGCTGGGCGTGTCTTGGCAACCAGCCTTGGTAATTGCATAGCCTTAACCGCTTCGGACGGCCATTGGCGTAACTCGTCGTCATTGACCAGGATAGCAGCGCCGTGGTTGGCGCCTATGCGGTCCAGTAGCTCGATCAGTGCATCTACCGGCTTCATGCTTCAGCCCCGGCGTTTTCGGGTGGCTCCTTGGGTTCGATCCCAGAGGCTTCCAGCATGGCGCGCAGCCTGAGGCCGATCTCGTCGTACCTGAGCGAGCAGGAGTTTGGATAAGTAATGCGGATGGTCACCGTTTTCGCCGGTTTGTCTACATCCATCACCACCGAAGCGGCCAGTTCTACCTGGGTGACGCTGTACATACTCAGGCGCAAGGATGCTCTGATCTCGTCGAGTAAATCGTAGACGGCATCGGGATTATCGGACGAATCGGCTTCCAGGGTAATCCGGTCGCCCTTAACCACCCGTGAAGAGAGGCGCAGTTTTTTTACCGTCACTTTTTTGATACCGCTGCCAGCATCGTAGCTGAAATTAAAGCCCTTTTGGAGGAGTGGGCTCAGGTCATACACACGCTCGTCCTTTGGGTCGGACGGTAGTTCGTCGAGCTTGAGTATCGCCTGGGCGAACATCCCCTGGAGCGGCTCGATGGACTTGTAGGAGCCACGAAAGTTCAGGTCTAGCGAGCCTTCCTTTTCTGAGTAGACATAAATGACCTCAAAGGCGGGATTGTGCGGGCGACGGCCAAACTTCCCATCCACCCACTCGATGCTCTGCTGTGAATAGTCTTCAGGGTAAGCGAAGAAATAGTCCAGCTCGCCCCGGCGAAAGGACTCCACAAGGCAGTTTTTGCCCCGACCCTCAGCGTGATGAAAGTAGTGGCGGATCAAGTCGGCCAGTTGCTGAACGCTGGCCTCGTCCACCGCTGCTGATCGGTGGGAAAGATTTTTTCGTTTCCGCCAATAAGGCAGCGTATCCGCATGATAGAAGAGCGTCGCCCCCCTCCAGAGGATATTGTGATCCAAATAGGTAATCATCGCCCGTTCATAGTGGTTGGAAAG
>JBGPBL010000115.1:0-5017 GCA_041481225.1 Sulfurifustaceae bacterium
GTCGCGGCTCTCGCAAGCACCATGACGGACACGTCTGGTTTTGACACAACTACCACACCGGGCCAGTTCCAGAAGACCGGGGCTCCTACCCCCGCCAGTTGCTATGCTTCATACGCCGCTTCAGCTGCTGGAGTTTTCCCGGCAATTGCAATCACATCAAACGGCTGCTGATTGTTTTTCTCACCTCAATTTAATTCAGCAGAAGAGGCGAAATGAAAAAGCAGCAAACGGGTTTTACCTTGATTGAACTGGTGTTGGTGATCGTGATTCTGGGCATCCTGGCGGCGACGGCCTTGCCGCGGTTTGCCAATTTGTCGAGTGACGCCCGCCGGGCGACGCTGCAAGGCGCAGCCGCTGCTATGCGCAGTGCCGCAACACTTGCCCATGCCACGCAACTTGAGCAGAGCCTTGCTTCAGGCACAAGCGTTACTATTGATGGCCAGACAATAACGATGTCAAATGGCTATCCAACGGTCGCGGCTCTCGCAAGCACCATGACGGACACGTCTGGTTTTGACACAACTACCACACCGGGCCAGTTCCAGAAGACCGGGGCTCCTACCCCCGCCAGTTGCTATGCTTCATACGCCGCTTCAGCTGGTGGAGTTTTCCCGGCAATTGCAATCACATCAAACGGCTGCTGATTGTTTTTCTCACCTCAGTAAAATGGGCGCCGGTTGGCGCCCATTTTTTTGATTCTAGTCGGATCGTTCCTCATGAATTTGAATACCCCCTAATGCGGTTTGCGATCATGCGTCGTGGTTTTGAACCCACATGGATAGCCGTCCTGCTGTTTTTCTCAGCACTGGTGGCCTCTCTTTTTTTTCAGGGGGCGAATGGGGAAATGCTGGTAGCCGCTGAGATTTTGTTGCTTGTTTGCGCGGTTTGGGTTGTTTGGCAGTGTTATGACAACGGATTCGATATTCCGAGAACCGGGCTAACCTTTGCCGTAACCCTTTATTGGACGTGGCTGGCGATTTCAATTACCTGGAGCCGTGTCCCATATGTAAGCTTCTATGTCTTCTGGTGGATGGGAACGTTGCCTCTGACCTTTTGGATATGTACGCTTGCGCGGGGCCAAGAGCGTGTGTGGCGCTATATTCAGGGGCCGGTGTTGCTGCTTGGGTTTGCACTGGCGTTGACCGGAATTTACCAACTGCTGGTGCTTGGCCAAGTCCCGCAGGCGATGTTTCTCAACATCAATTCATATGCCAGCCTGCTTAACCTGATCACAATACCGGCAGCCGCTTGTTTCCTGCTTTTTAATGCTCGCCAAGACAGATTAACCATTCCGCTGGGAATGGTTCTATTCGTGCTCGTTTATGCAATCGGGATTACCCAGGGGCGTGGTGCGTTGCTGACATTTATTCTGGGCGCTGGATTGCTGATCTCGGTGGCTATAAAGCATGTCCCAAAGAGGGCCGTGCAAACATTGCTGGTTTTGATTCTCAGCGCGCTGATACTGGCCAACATTACGTCGCAAGGAGGAATGCTGGATCGTTTTAGAACCCTGGTCGATCCTGCCAGCGCCGGATTTACGCGATTTCTTATATGGCAGGGATCGTGGGAAATGCTAAAGGAGTTTCCCTGGTGGGGCATTGGACTTGGTAATTATTCGCTTGCCTGGCCCCCTTACTGGAATCCAGAGGATGCCAGCGCCGGTTTTTTCGTGCACAACGATTATCTGCAAATATGGATTGAGGCAGGTTTGCCAGGACTGCTGCTTCTTGTTTCCATTGTTGCTACTGCCCTGTGGATGTTCGTCCGCTTATTGAATCAGGCTCGGGGATATGGTGATTCCAAGGTGCAGATGGCGGGGCTTCTGGGCGGATTTTTTGCGATCGCCACTCATAGCCTGGTCGATTTCAATTTTTATGTTGTCCCAATTCTCGCGCTTTCCGGGGCTATCCTGGCCCGTGTCCAGACGTTAGCGGCGGCGTTTGAATCGGTGCAAAGCTGGAGAATCCAGCCGCGAAAGTGGTTGGGCCTAGCGGCGTATCGTACGATCATTCTCTTGTTGTTCATGTTTCCTCTGACATACCTAAGCACGCTCAGTCTTTCTGCCCGCGAGACCAGTAAAGGGGTCGAACTGGCTGAGCAAGGATTATTGGAGGAGGCAGAAGAGTCCTTTATACGTGCCGCAAGGCTTAACCCGCGGGCGGATAACATTTTAATGACGCAGGCGGATCTGTATCGGCATGCGATCATGGTGTTGCCCGCATCTTTTGATGGCAAAAAACAAGAACTGTTCGACTTGGCGCGGGAGCTGCTAACAAAGGCGGAGCAGCTCAATCCGTTACGTGTGCAGACTTTTCTGGTTCGGGCACGACTCTATCAGCAGAATCCCGAGTTGCTTGGCGGAGATCAGGAGGTGCAAATCGCAAACGCTTTTGAACATGCCATCCGGCTTAATCCGCGTTCCTTCGGGGCACGACTTGCTTATGCCAAGTATCTGTTGTCCCGGGGAAGGACGAAACAGGCCAAGGAAGTGCTGGAGGTGGGATTGCGTTACGCGCATACCGAACATATCAGCTTCGTACCGTATTATGCATTAACGGCGAAGTTGCGATCCGACGCCGGAGAGCCGGATCGTGCCCTGGAGTTAAAGTTGAAGATTCAACAGTTACTGGAGACCGCCGGTGCTAATACAGCATCCAACACGGTGAATGCGAATGAGCGTAAATAATCGTGCCAAACCGCAATGATTTAGCGCTCGTGCTCTTAAGTCGAATCCAAACGACAACGCAAAAACAAGGACAAAACGCTCACGGACCGTTATTTGGCCTAAGATTTGCTAAACATATGTAGTATTGACCCAATTCTGCTACTCGATGCGGATATGAAACAGGAAAGCGGTTTTACCATCGTCGAACTGGTAGCTATCATCGTGCTGATGGGGGTACTGGCGTTTTCCTTCATGCCGCGTTATCCCGGTCTGACCATCGAGCTTAATGGCCAAGCGGAACAACTGGCGAGTGACATCCGTTTTGCCCAGTCGTTATCCATGACCCACGGAGCACGCTACTGTATTTTTTTCAATACCGCGCAGTCCCAATACCAATTTCGCAACACCAACTGCACCACAGCTGTGGTCCATCCGGCCACGGGCTCCACCGCCTATATCACGTTTAGCAATGTGACCATGGCCTTAAATAATATTTCCGGTACCTATATTGAGTTTGATACCAAGGGGAAACCCTACACATTCACGGCGTCGGCCACTAATGCCACGGTCACGCTGACCTCCAGCGGTGATACCCGCTCCGTCAGCGTCAGCCCGGAAACGGGCCGGGTGCTCGTGCAATGACAAACCGATTCCATTCTCGCGGTGTGACATTGATCGAGCTTGTCGCTTTCATTGTCATCATCGGTGTAGTTGTCGCCGGTCTGGCGACAGGCATGAGCACCACGCTGAAAGGAAGCGGCACGCCCAAGCAAATGACCCAGGCCTTCCAACTCGCCCAGGAGCGGATGGAGTTGATCCGTGCGAGAAAAGATTTCGTCGGTTTCGCCTGCTTCACAGGCACGCGTTATGATCCTTGCCAGGCTGCAGCGGTGGCAGGTTCCTGCGCTGCGTTTGCGGTGTCCACACACCCGGCCTGCAATTCAACATTGGGATATATCGTAACACCTGCCTTGGATGAAACCGGTGCTTGTCTGGGCGGCAATGTCAATTACAAATGCATCACCGTTACCGTAAACGGATCGAGCGGAACCCTGGCCACATTGAATGCAGCCGTGGCGAACTACTGATATGACACTTCTGAGAACATTTATTTTGCGTAAACCGGAGGATGCCAATTCACTTGGTTGGCGTTGCGCATGTATTTCGCGCAAGGGAATAGCGCATATGCGCGGCTTTACTCTCGTTGAAATGGTCATTGTCATAGTTCTGGTGGGCATCGTTTTTGCCATCGGCGGTGCGTTGTTGAGCCAGTTTTTCAACTCATATTTTTCCGCTCAGAACATCACGGAAGGGGATTGGCAGGGGAAGGTTGCGTTCGAGCGCATGGCGCGTGAGCTGCGTTCCATCAGCGTGGACAATACCGGAGCACCACAACTGGCGATATCTGCCTCCCAAGTCCGGTATATCGATACGGATGGCAATAATGTGTGCTTCTATCTGAATGGGTCGGTATTGACGCGTGCAGGGGATGGCCCCGCCGCCGCTACCTGCGGGCCAACGAGCCCGCAACCGCTGGCGGACAATGTCGGCTCGCTGACATTCAGCACTTGGAAGAAAGATGGAACAGATGCGACCTTTGTGGTCGCCAATGTTTACTACATAACGGTCGCCGTAACGGTTGCCAAGGGCGATTACAGCGGCACCTTCCGCACTAATGTACGGCCGAGGAACTTTTGGTGAAACGAAGAAACAGCCAACGTGGTTTTTTGCTGATTACGGCGGTGGTGCTGGTCGTCGTGGTGTCGCTGCTGGTGGGCGCGATGGCGTTCATGTTTTCGATGAGTAGCCAGTCGGGAGCGGATAATCTTCAGTCTGGTCAGGCGCTGTTTTTGGCGGAAAGCGGAACGGAATACGAGCAGAGAAAGCTGGCGCAGAATCTGGACTGGTATCGCAGCGCTACCGATCCGTTTGATTTGACCACCCAGAATCTGGGCCAAGGCTCGTTTGCGGTATCTACCAATCTGCCGGTGACCAAACTGAAGACGCGTGCTCTTGCTGCAGACCTTACTATTCAGGTTTATTCGACGGATCGCTTCCCGGCGTCAGGGTTCTTGCAGATCGAGGACGACGTCACTGCGTCTGGGGAATTTGTGGCGTATTCCGGCAAGACGGCAACTACTTTCAGCGCCTCCTCACGTGGCACCGTGACGATCGGTACGGTGACTACCACGGCGCAAACGCATTTACGCGACAGTAATGTCTATCCCGTTGCAACGCTGGTGACAAATTTGCCGGCGAACTGTTCTGCGCCAGCCCAATCCCAGATCATCGTTACTGACAACACGAAATTTCTAGACGCTGGCACTGTCGTCGTTGACACAGAGGAAATCA
>JBGPBL010000116.1:0-4975 GCA_041481225.1 Sulfurifustaceae bacterium
AATATCGTGAACAGGCAGTGAAGCAGGTGATCGAGCAGGCGCGGACGATCCTGCAGGCGGCGAGGCAGCTTTCCATATTCGCCAAGACGCTGGCGAACTGAGTCTTTCGGGCAAGGCACGGCAAGCTCGGTGGGCTGGGCGGAAAATAAAAAGCCCATGACCGAACTCGACGCTGAGGTCTCCAGGCTCAAGCGCGAGCTGGCCGAAGCCAGAATGGAGCGCGACATCCTAAAAAGGCCATGGCATACTTTGCCATGGAGTCGCTGCCGGGTACGCGTCGTGAAGACTCTGCGACTCCACTACCCCTAGCGGTAATGCACCGGGTATTCGATGTTTCCCGAAGCGGTTACCACGTTTGGGCCGCGCGGCCCCCGCAGGCGAATCACCGTCTGTTAAGTGGCGATCTAGGAGGTGAACCGGCGTAGCCAGCCGGGAAAGCTACGCCCCCGAGCGCCCGCAACCGGAGCTTAAGGTCAATGGGTTTGAGGCCGGTGTCTGGCACATCAAGCGGTTACGCAAGAAGTTGGGGATTAGCTACAGGCAGGTTCGCCTGTGGCCTTAATTTGGCATGAAAGGAATTGTGCACATGAAGGATAGAGGTGAGTGCCCAGTATCTGGCAGTGACAGCCGCGCCACAGTTGCTGCGGTTGTCGTTAACTTTAATAGCGGAGATTACTTGCGGGCATGTTTGCGCGGTTTGTCCGAGCAAAGCTATCCCTTGACAAAAATAATTGTGATAGACAACTGTAGTACAGATAACTCCCTTGAGAGACTCGAAGACGGTTTCGACGGCGAGATCGTAAAACTTGGACAGAATGTCGGATTTGCTAAGGGCAATAATCTTGCCGCGGAGCAGGCAGAAGGTTGCGAGTGGTTGGCGTTCGTTAATCCAGACGCAGTGCCGGAGCCGCGGTGGCTCGAAAAGTTATTAGAGGCGGCAGCGGCGCAGCCAAACTGTGTATTTGTTGGCGGCTGCCTTCTTCAGGCGGGCAACACAAAGAGACTGGACGGAGCAGGAGATATGTACCACGTTTCCGGAGCGCACTGGCGTCGGGGTTGGGGCCAGTTGTCAACGGGGCGATACGCCGTCGTCGAGGAAGTATTCTCGCCGTGCGCAGCTGCCGCGATCTGCCGCAAAGACGTATTTCTGAAAGTTGGCGGATTTGATGAAAGCTTCTTTTGTTACGCAGAGGATATCGATCTCGGGTTCCGAATGAGGTTACTCGGGTTCAACTGCTTTTATGTACCCGACGCCATTGCGTACCACGTCGGTTCGGCGACAACGGGCTGTCGCAGCGACTTTACGGTGTACCATGGCCACCGTAATCTTGTATGGACCTATTTCAAGAATATGCCTTGGCCGCTGTTCTGGCTGTATTTACCCCAACATATTCTGCTGAATCTAATTTCGCTGGCATGGTTCTCGCTGCGTGGGCAGGCGCGTGTGATTTTCAAGGCAAAATGGGATGCCTTGAAGGGGCTTCCCCGGATATTGCGTGAACGGAAAAAGGTTCAGTCAAAACGACGTGTCAGTGCTTGGGAATTGAGACGGGTCATGGTCAAGAACTTGTTTCGTCCCTATTTCACGCATAGGATGCAGGGGAAATCCTAGAGAAGAAAGAAGGGGGGATAGTTATGTCAAAACGAGCCGGGCAGGTTATTATTTGCGCCCTGGTTTGTACCGAAGGGAAGGGGATTTTGTATCACTCTGCTATGGTGAAAATTATGATGTTTCGGGTATCTTCAGGTGTCAGGTCAGGTGTATTCCCTCGCGATAACATTCTGATCGTCCAAGCAGTATCATCGGGATCATTCCAACAGGGACCATTATGGCCGATGCGTACGGAATAGACAGCCACAAACTTATTTACCATCCTGCACGAGTCGCGCAATTGCTCGATGCGGGCGACGACTGGGAACTGGCCAAGAAGGTTTACCCGATCTACATCGAGGTCTCGCCGGTAGGCGCTTGTAACCACCGCTGTACCTTTTGTGCCGTGGACTACATCGGCTACAAGGCGCGCATGCTCGACCCTGCCAAGCTCGCCGACCGGCTGGCCGAGATGGGACGGCTGGGTGTGAAAAGCATCATGTACGCCGGCGAGGGCGAGCCGCTATTGCACAAGAAGATCAACGATATCGTCCGCTCCACCAAAGAGGCCGGTATCGATGTATCTTTCACCACCAACGCCACGGTGATGAACCAAGCTTTTATCGAACAGTCGCTGCCACGTACTTCCTGGATTAAGGTTTCGATCAACGCTGGCACGCCCGAGACCTACGCCAAGATTCACCAAGTGGACCAGAAGGACTTCCACAAAGTGGTGGACAACCTCAAGAAGGCGGTTGCGTTCAAACGTGCGCACAAGCTCGACTGTACCATCGGCGCGCAGTCCTTGTTGTTGCCGGAGAACGCCGCCGAGATGGAGCGGCTTGCGCTCCTGTGCCGCGACGAGATCGGTCTGGATTACCTCGTGGTCAAGCCGTATTCGCAGCATTTCTTCAGCGAAACCCATATGTACGAGGGCATCGACTACAACCAGTTCCTCGACATGGCCGAGGTCTTCGAAAAGATCAATACCGAGGATTTCCAGGTTGTGTTCCGTCATAATACCATGAAGAAATACATGGAGGACGAGAGCAAGCGCTATACCAAGTGCAACGCCACGCCGTTCATGTGGGCCTACGTCATGGCCGACGGTGCGCTTTACGGATGCAGCGCCTATCTGCTCGACAAACGCTTCGAGTACGGCAATATCATGGAGCAGTCTTTCCAGGAGGTATGGGAGGGCGAGAAACGCCGGCTGAATTTTCACTTTGTCCGCCACGAGCTCGATATTAAAGAGTGTCGCAAAAATTGCCGGATGGACGAGGTCAACCGCTACTTGTTCAGGTTGCGCGAGAATCAGGTACCGCACGTCAATTTCATATAACCATATCGGACCGAGGGAGGGGACGGCATTCTTATGAAGACTCTGGTGACGGGAGGAGCAGGATTTATCGGTAGTCATCTGTGCGAACTACTATTGTCGCGGGGACACGATGTCGTCGCGGTGGACAGCCTCGCTTGCGGGCGCCTAGGCAACTTCAAGTCCTTCGAGAAGCACCCGCATTTTCAGTTCGTCAAGGTCGACATCCGCGATTTTGAATCGCTGCGGCCGGTATTCCGTGGCATCGAATGGGTATTCCATCTTGCCGGGCTCGCCGATATCGTTCCGTCCATCGAGCAGCCGGACAACTATTACAGCACCAACGTGACCGGCACCTTCAATGTGCTTGAATGCGCGCGCGAGCGCGGGACGAAACGCCTGGTGTATGCGGCGTCGTCGTCGAGCTACGGTATCCCGGATGTCTATCCCACGCCGGAGACCTCCCCGATCCGCCCGCACTACCCATACGCACTCACCAAATACATGGGAGAGGAATTGGTGTTGCACTGGGCGCAGACTTACAAGCTCCCAGCGTTGTCGCTGCGGCTGTTTAACGTCTATGGGCCGCGTTCACGTACTACTGGTGCTTACGGCGCGGTGTTCGGAGTATTTCTGGCGCAGAAGCTCAATAGCAAGCCGTTTACCGTGGTGGGTGACGGAACGCAGACGCGTGATTTCACCTATGTCACCGATGTGGCCGAGGCCTTCCTGCGGGCGGCCGAGTCCGGGCTTTCCGGTGAGGCGATGAATGTTGGCAGCAATAACCACTACAGTGTGAACCGCCTAGTAGAACTGCTCGGTGGCGACGTGGTGCATATCCCCAAGCGTCCGGGCGAGCCGGACTGCACCTTTGCGGATGTATCCAAGATCGCGCGTCTGCTTGGCTGGGAGGCCGGAGTAACATTCGAAGAGGGTGTGCGGCGCATGCTCGAACGGGTGAACGACTGGCGTGACGCGCCAGTGTGGGATCCGGCTTCGATCAATCAGGCGACGGCGTCGTGGTTCCAGTATCTTGGGGATAAGGCGTCATGTTGATGGACAACAGCGATTTATCCCTCAACATACGAGCCGCGCAGTTCCAGACACTGCTTGCCGACTGCGAGTTCACCGATGCCGCCGGTGGGGGGATTAAGCTCGAAGACGGTATCCAGCGGGCAATGCAGATTTTACGTAGCACCCGCCAGCGCGGGAGTCGTGTTCATTTGATCGGCAATGGTGGCAGTGCTGGTGTCGCCAGCCACATTACCACTGATTTTGTCAACGTAGCGAATCTGCGTGCGCATACATTACACGACTCATCAATTTTTACCTGTATGGCGAATGACTATGGCTATGAGAATGCGTTCGCCCGCATGTTGTCGCTGCTTGCAGTTAAGGACGATGTGTTGATCGCCATCAGCAGCTCCGGCAAGTCGCCAAACATTCGTAATGCAGCCGCGACAATGAAACAGATGGGTGGCGTCGTAATCACCCTGAGCGGTTTTGACAGCACTAATGCACTGAGGGGCATGGGTGACCTCAATATCTGGCTCGGTTCGTGTGACTACGGCTTCGTTGAGATTGGCCACCAATTCGTGCTACATAATATTGCGGACCGATTTGGGTGTGAAGGCAAGGTGGGTTGAGCATGTCTAACAACAAGATTCTTTCTCTGGAAGAACTTGCAACGCGCACCAAGGCATTGAAGGACGAAGGCAAGCGCGTAGCACTGTGCCACGGCACCTTTGACCTCATGCACGCCGGCCACATCCGTCACTTGCAGTGTGCCAAGCAGGAAGGGGATATACTCATAGTGACCGTGACAGGCGATGCCTACGTGAACAAGGGCCCGGGCCGCCCTGTGTTTAACGAGCAGCTACGTGCCGAGAATCTCGCGGCACTCGCGTGTGTGGATTACGTTGCTGTCAATTATGCTGTCACGGCGGTTGAGGCGCTGCACAAGATCCAGCCGAACATCTACGCCAAGGGCAATGATTACCGCTCGCACAGCGACGACATTACCGGCAATATTTCACGCGAGCAGGAGGCGGTTGAGGCGCACGGTG
>JBGPBL010000117.1:0-4928 GCA_041481225.1 Sulfurifustaceae bacterium
ATCAGCGTGATGAAGTAAGCCGTGACGAGAAGTGGATTGCAAAATTAGCTAAAGCGCGCAAAGAGGATCAGGAGAGTAATTTATTAAAGCAGTGGTAAATCTTTCAAACCACGGGGGCTGGGGCAGCTTGTACCAGTAAGCAGGCCATCTGCGTTTCACCATTTCATGCGGGAAACCCAGGCCTTCAGGCCGGGGAGGGATAGCGCCTGCGCCTGCTCCCGCTCTCAGCACAAATGCTAACAGCAGCTCAAACAAGGCACACATCGTCACCTGGTATGCGCCGGCAGTATCAAGATTCGTCCGCCGCGAAACAACGGTTTCTTCCGAAATCGAATGGTGACTAGACTGTTGGAGTGCACCCAAATTTATTGAGGGGTCTGCCAGAATGGAAAACTGGATCAATTACTGGTGCCATTCAACCTCAGGAGGACTCGACCAAATTGGTCCGCCCGATTACCTATGCTTTCTGGATATTGCGACCGTCCTGGCCGATTATTGCCCATCCGCCGACGGGGGGAGGAAACTGACACTGAGCGGTTGCTCAACCCCAGTTTAGGCTGAACCGGGCACATGTCAGAAGTGGTGAAGAGTAGACGCACCAAGGTTCAACACACAACGGTGAAGCTTCCTACAAAATACGTAGGCTCGATCTTACGGAACTCTCGCCGCTCAAAATAATAACCCGTTGATTTCTCGCCTCTTCGTACGCCAATACGAATCGGCACGGCGCTTGCAAGACTCCTGTGAGCTCACAACCCGCGTTAGCGCGTGAGCGGGGTTACCTGAATCAAGAAGTACGTGGTGAATCTTTTTATTTCTTTTACTTGGGGAGAACATCCGATGTTGAAACACACGCTCTATGCAACCGCCGCCGCGGCGCTGCTCACGGTGATGATTCCCGTCCATGCCGAGGACATCCAACAAGACAAAACCAACGTTCGCAAGGACGTGACGGACATCCGTCAGGACAAGCAGGATACCCGCCAGGACCGGCGGGACCTGAATAAGGACCGCGCAGACCTCCACAAGGATGTCAACGAGCGTAATACCGACCGGCGTGAGTTGGCCCAGGATCGTAAATCAGGCAACACCGCCGGCGCCAAGCAAGAACGGGCTGACCTGGCCAAAGACAATCGGGACATCCGCACCGACCGCACCGATATCAGCAAGGACAAGCGGGATCGTAAGGCGGATCACAAGGACCTGAACCGGGACCGTAAAGACCTTCACGCCGACCGAAAGGATCTGCGGCACGACCACAAAAAGAAGGCGCATCCTCAGGCAAAACATCCTGCTTAGTTAGTTGGTACGAAGGAAATCCGCGCAATAGAGGGCCCTGCCATGGGGCCCTCTTTTTGTAAGTGTCCTTATTACCCGGCGATCGAACGTGTGCCTGCAACTATAAGTGTGCTCAATTGGCCGAAATTGCCCAGCCACCAATGGGAAAAACCCAGCGTGACCGGCATTCGAGCTGATTATCAGTAATTCATGTCAGATAAACAGTACCCAATTCAATCGGGTCAACGTGTCGTAGGACGGTACGGCAGGTTGGCTGTAAGCCCAACGTGCGGCTAGAGTTATTAGCCCAAGACATCATTAATTGCGCTAACCGCAGCATGATCGTGATAGGCACATAATCCGGAATGATACGTGTCTTGCTCTCTGAGCGACGCAGTCGTCATACTCTTTCCCCTTGTCATGCATTAGAATCGACCAAAGATGACGATCGCAGGCATTCATGAAGCACAGAAGAAATGAGTGGAAAGGATTCGATTCTCTGTGAAATTGCTAAGAGAGTTTGTTAATCGGCCGTGCGACTGATATGACAGCCCTTCCCCCCCATCCTGCTATTGCTATGACAATTCCTCGTGACCGGATTCTGGAACTGGACATATTGCGCGGGCTGGCCGCGTTCGCTGTCGTTTTGTTCCATTACACGGTCAGATTCGACCAGATATACGGCCATGTGCAGGACATAAAGTTCCACTTTTGGCCCGGCCAATACGGCGTGCATTTATTTTTTATGATCAGCGGATTTGTCATTTTTATGACATTGGATCGGACCAAACACTGGCTGGATTTTGTTGTATCGCGCTTTTCACGGTTGTTCCCGGCATACTGGCTTGGGGTCTGTTTGACATTTTTAGCCACCAGCGTTGCCGGTCTGTCCACGCAGCAGGTCAGCTTGACCGATGCGATTATCAACCTGAGCATGCTGCAGTCACTGTTCTACGTTCCCGATGTTGACGGTGTATATTGGACTCTGATTCTGGAGTTGTGTTTTTATGTTCTCATATTCATGCTCCACCGGGCCAGACTCCTGCCATTCGTGAACCGGATTATTGTAGGATGGCTGTTGCTGCAGGTAGCGGTTTACGCATTGCACAATGTGTTTCATGTTGTGGTTCCAGATCGTCTCGAAACACTTCTTTTGCTCAGGTACGCCCATCTTTTTGCAGCAGGAATCATGTTTTACAAGATATGGAAGGAGGGTGCTTCGATTGCATGGTACACAACGGTCTTCGCCTGCCTCGGTGTTCACTGGGTTCTTTATGACTTTAAATCCTTTGCTGCCGTTGCATCATTTTTCGTTGTCTTCTATTTGGCGATCAATGGCTACATGCGCCGTCTGGTTTGCAGGCCGCTGGTATTTCTTGGCACGATTTCATATACGTTATACCTCATACACGAGAACGTTGGATTTATAATTCTTAATTGGATATATACGTTCAGGCTTAATCCCTACGTGAATATCGCCACGGCGGTCGTTGCCGTGGTCGGTCTTGCCTCTGCCATGACATTTCTGGTAGAGCGACCTGCGCTAAAGATGATCAGAGCGCGGTACAAGAAAATTCGCTATGGCTATCCGCCGGCCGGCGCGAGTTGATCTGGTTTCCGAAGTCGTTCTGCCCGGTCGGGTGTAAGCTCTCAACGAACAGCAGGGTAAAGGTGACTATTACACCGTTCAGCGGGCTGAAAGGGCGGAGCCATCAAGCACCCCCGCGGCGATGGACACAGCAAAGTGGGTAGAAAGATTTAAAAGGCTTGCCCCTATCACGCTTTGTCCGATGACTCGGGTTTACGCGCAATCAGGACGGCGTTGGTACCGCCGAACGCAAAAGAATTGGACATGATGCCGCGAATATCTTGATCACGCCTGCCCCGGCCTGCCACATAATCCAAATCACACTCGGGATCGGGAACCTCCAGATGGGCCGTTGGCGGGACCGCCATGTTGTGCATGGCAAGCAAGGCAATCACGAACTCCATGGCGCCGGCTCCACCCAACAGGTGCCCATGCATCGACTTGGTCGAGCTGACCGGGAGTTTGTATGCCCGCTCGCCAAAGACTTGCTTGATGGCGCGGGTCTCCGTCACGTCGTTCAAGACGGTTGCGGTGCCGTGGGCGTTCACGTAATCGATGTCGCTTGGCGTCAGACCGGCATCGGCAAGCGCCAGGGTCATGGCGTGTGCCTGTCCCTCCACGGAGGGTTTGGTGATATGCGAGGGATCGTTTGAAGACCCATAGCCCATCAACTCGCCGTAGACCCGGGCACCGCGTCGTAGCGCCGCCTCGCGTTCTTCCAGCACCACCATGGCGGCGCCTTCGCCGAGCACCAGGCCGGATCGATTCTTCGAAAACGGACGGCACGTGGCCGATGGATTAGCGCGATTGGGAATAGCCAGAACACGCATCGCCTCCCATGCTTTAAAAAGACTGAAGCTGAGGGGCGCCTCCGCGCCGCCGGCGATCATGGCGTCGGCATAGCCGTGGCGGATCTGGCGGCAGGCCTCGCCGATAGCCACCGCCGAAGATGCACAGGCGCACGAGTAGGTGAGACTTGACCCACTCAAACCGTGCTGAATAGCGATGTGGGAGGCGGGGGCATTGTTCATGACCGTCAGTATGGTCAACGGTTTGAGCCGGTTCGGGTCGTGGAGCAGCACCTGCTTGTAGCTGTCCTCGAGCGAGCTGGCCGCGCCCATTCCAGTACCCCAAGACACACCGCACCGGCGTTTGCCGTCATCCGTGAGCTGGATCATGGAATCTTTCAGCGCCATCGCGGCGGCGGCGATCGAAAACTGGCTAACTCGATCGAGGTTGTCGATTTTCTGCGGCGGGGGGAAATACAGCACCGGATCGAACTCGACCGAAGCAGCGATGATGGAATATTGCCCCCGGGGTCCGTCGGCGGTGATCAACCGGATACCCGACTCGGCCGCCATCAGCTTGGAAAACAGGGTGTCCGGATCATTGCCCAGCGGGGAGATGACGCCGAGCCCCGTGACCACGACCCGTCTCGAAGTCAATGATTGCCCGCCAATTGGGACGGCGTTTGCTGTGCAACCAGCCTGCTGATGATATCGACGACATCCTGAACCGTCGTGATTTTTATGTCCACGCTTCCGTCCTGGGGAATACGGATATCAAGTTCGTCCTCCACTTCAAACAGCGTTTCGACCAAATCCAGCGAGTCAAGCTTCAGGCTCTCCAGCGTCGCCTCTGGTGTGATGCGCTCTATGGGCAGGGAGTATTTCCTTGCCAGGATCTGTTGAACTGTTTCAAAAATTTTCGTCATGATGGATATCCCCAATCGTTTGAACAGGATTATCGATGCCAAACCATGGCTGCCTACAAGGCGGTTTCATGCCATGATGGAATCGGCAGCGCCTAGTTTGGCGATGCTTGTTTCGTGGCGCAAGAAGAATTCCGCCACGTGGTCGGCCACGTCGTCTTTGCGCTTGTCCAGAGTCAGAACATGGTAGGTATCGTCCAGGTAAAACGCCTCCACGTGCCTGGAAGACACCCGCGCCGCCAAGAATTTCGCATTCTCCAGGCTCGCCATATCGTCTTCTATTGAATGCACAATGAGCAGCGGCGTGACAATCCTGGCCAGGTCGCGTTTTGTCGACCGGATTAGGCGGAA
>JBGPBL010000118.1:0-4914 GCA_041481225.1 Sulfurifustaceae bacterium
CCTGATCTCGACCTATCATACCTGCGGCGGGATGATGAACCTGCTGGACCTGATCGTCGCCAACGAGACCGACGCCTCGGAAACGCTCATCCCGCCCGGCTGCGGCGGCAACATCACCGAGCCGGCCAAGGTCCGCGATGGCTATGCCGGCCGCGAAACGGGCGATGGCGGAACATGGGCTGGATGCACGTAAAGTGCCGGGCACAGGTAAGGACGGGCGCATTCTCAAAGAAGACGTGCTCAAACATCTGGACGGTAACGAGCCGGCACCTGCCCCGGTCAAACCCAAGCTCAAGCCGAGCACGCCCCCCGCCCCGACGCCCATGGCACCGAGTACCACCGCGGGCGATCGGCCGGAACGGCGCGTGCCCATGACGCGGCTGCGCGCCAAGGTGGCCGAGCGCCTGGTGGAGGCGCAGCACACGGCAGCGATTCTCACGACCTTCAACGAGGTTAACATGCAGCCCGTGATGGGGCTGCGCACGCGCCACCGTGAGCGCTTCGAGAAGGAATATGGTGTGCGCCTGGGCTTCATGTCGTTTTTCGTCAAGGCCGCGGTCGACGCACTCAAGCATTTTCCCGAGATCAACGCCTCGATCGATGGCCACGACGTGGTCTACCACGGTTTCTTTGACGTCGGGATTGCTGTTGCCACCGAGCGGGGTCTGGTGGTGCCGGTGCTGCGCGACGCCGACCGGCTCACCATGGCCGAGATCGAAGCGCGCATCCGCGATTTCGGCGAACGCGGACAGGCCGGAAAACTTGCGCTCGAGGAGATCACGGGCGGTACCTTCACCATCACCAACGGTGGTGTCTTCGGTTCGCTCATGTCCACGCCGATCCTGAATCCACCGCAGAGCGCCATTCTCGGCATGCACAAAATCCAGGAGCGGCCGGTGGCCGAGAACGGGCAGGTCGTGATCCGGCCGATGATGTATCTCGCCCTTTCTTATGATCATCGCCTGATCGACGGGCGCGGCGCGGTCCAGTTTCTGGTGATGATCAAGGAATTGCTCGAAGACCCATCACGACTGCTGCTGGAAGTGTAATGCCATTCTGGCAAGGCGGAGGAGATCGATAGTGACGGAACGTTATGATGTGGTGGTCATCGGCGCCGGACCCGCGGGGTATACCGCCGCGATCCGCGCGGCCCAGCTCGGACTCAAGACCGTCTGCGTGGACGATTGGCGCGATGCCGCCGATGCCCCGGCGCTGGGTGGGACCTGTCTCAATGCTGGTTGTATCCCGTCAAAGGCGCTGCTCGAATCCTCTGAGTTTTATCTCATGGCGCGCGATCACGGTGCGGCCCGTGGCCTTAAATTCTCTGGGCTCTCCCTCGATCTGGCGACCATGATGGCGCACAAGGACAAGGTTGTCTCCGACCTGACGCGCGGCATCGCCACGCTGTTCAAGGCCAACAACATCGCCTGGGTTCCCGGCCGGGGGAAACTGCTGACGCAGAACCGCGTGGAGGTTTCGGGCAAGGCGGCTCAGGTGTTGCAGGCGGAACATGTCATTCTGGCCAGCGGTTCCATGCCGGTGGGCCTGAAGAGCGCCGCGTTCGACGGCGAGCGCATCGTGGACTCGCAAACCGCACTGGGGTTCAAGGCCGTACCCAAGCGGCTGGGCGTGATCGGCGCCGGGGTTATCGGGCTTGAACTCGGGAGTGTATGGCGGCGGCTGGGTGCGGAGGTGGTGTTGCTCGAGGCCCAGGAGATATTTCTCCCCATGGCCGATGAGCAGATTGCCCGCGAGGCACATAAACAGTATACCGCTCAGGGACTCGACATTCGCTTGGGCGCACGCGTGCTCGAAGCCCGGGTTGAGAGGGACGCTGTCACTGTACGTTATCAGGACAAGGATGGCGAAAGCGCAGACAGCATGGATCGTCTCATCGTCGCGGTCGGACGGCGGCCCAATACCGAAGGCCTGTTTGCTCAGGAAACCGGACTGTTGCTCGACGAATGGGGCTATATACATGTGGACGAGCACGGCGGCACGAATCTGCCGAACGTGTACGCCGTGGGCGATGTGGTGCGCGGGCCGATGC
Organism: Sulfurifustaceae bacterium; assembly: GCA_041481225.1. Classification (GTDB taxonomy): domain Bacteria; phylum Pseudomonadota; class Gammaproteobacteria; order Acidiferrobacterales; family Sulfurifustaceae; genus Sulfuricaulis. The sequence continues at coordinate 2,051 of JBGPBL010000118.1, forward strand.
TGGCGCACAAGGGCATGGAGGAAGGCGTGATGGTCGCCGAACGCATCGCCGGCCATGCCGCGTCGGTGGATTACGATCTCGTGCCGTCCGTGATTTACACCCAGCCCGAAATTGCCTGGGTGGGAAAAACCGAACAGGCGCTCAAGCAGGCGGGTGAAAACTATCGCGCCGGCATTTTCCCCTTTGCCGCCAGCGGCCGTGCCAAGGCCATGGGCGAAACCGCCGGCTTCATCAAGATTCTGGCCGACGCCAATACGGATCGTGTGCGCGGCGTGCACCTGATCGGCCCGAACTGTTCCGAACTGGTGGCCTCGGCGGTGTTGTCCATGACCTTCGGCGCTTCGAGCGAGGACATCGCGCTGACCATGTTCGCGCATCCCACGCTCTCCGAGGCCATGCATGAAGCGGCGCTCGCTGTCAGCGGCCGCGCGATTCACCTGGCGAAGCCGAGACGCGAGAAATCGTGAACCTGCTTTTTCTCACCAAGATACTCGTGTCCGCCGTCGTTATTGCCTTCGCCACGGAGGTGGCCAAGCGTCAACCTTTTTGGGGCGCGTTGATCATCGCCCTGCCACTCACGTCGATACTCGCCATGAGCTGGCTCTACGCGGAGACGCGCGACAACGCGCAGCTCACGCAGTTTGCGCGCGATATTTTTGTGCTGGTGCCGGTGTCGCTGGTTTTTTTCTTGCCGTTTCTACTGGAGGGAAAAACACAGGCCGGCTTTCTCGCCAACATGGTGCTAGGGTTGGGGTTGCTCGCGGCGGCGGCATTGTTACTGCGCCGAATTCTTTCGTAGTGGCAACAGCCGCAGATTCCCCTTCAACAATTCGGCAATTTCCTCTACCGGAATCGGGTGACTGAAGTAATAGCCTTGCATGGCGTCGCAGCCATGCTGGCGCAGGAATTCGAGCTGTTCCTGCGTCTCGACGTCTTCGGCAATGGTCTGGATTCCCAGTGTGTACGCCATGCTGATGGCCATGACGATCGCGGCGTCGTCCGGGTCGGTGGTGATATTGCGCACGAATGCCCTGTCGATCTTGAGCGTGTCGATCGGGAAGTGCTTTTTAAGATATGACAGCGACGCGTAGTCGGTCAGGTCAGTACTTTCGGGTCTTACGGCAATTTTTATATTTGGTGTACCCGGAAGAACTTGCATGGGTGCTCAGGCCCGCTTTGGGCACAGACGGTATTCAATCTATGCAGGCCATATGTAACCCATTGATAATATGGCGCGCCCTAGAGGATTCGAACCTCTGACCTTCAGCGTCGGAGGCTGACGCTCTATCCAGCTGAGCTAAGGGCGCGGGGACGGCAAGCATAACCGCCCTGAGCGACAGCGTCTATCAGCCTTGATTCAAAAGGTATTTTCCTATAAGTAACATTAGGCTATACTACTACAGCTTCAATTTAAGGATTCCGTCCAGCGGACGGGTTAAATACACTTTTCAACCTTTGTTTATTTTTTAAGGATCAAGCATGAGCGACCGTGAGTTTTTCAAATCTTTTTCCGGCCTGATCGCCGCTCTGGTGGCGCTGACGGTCATTATCTTTATCGCTGCCCAGTTCATCGGCGGCAAGACCAACAAGGCCGAGAACACGACCGATGCCAAGGCCGTGGCCGAGCGCATCAAGCCGGTGGGCGAAGTGACCGTCGGTGCGGTGAGCCCCGCCTCCCCGAACCCGGTGATGGATGCCATCATTCCCTCCGCCAATGCCGCGGACGCGGATGACAAGGGCAAGAAGGTTTACGACGCCACCTGCAGCGTTTGCCACGGTGCCGGTATAGCCGGTGCGCCGAAGCTGGGTGACAAGGCTGCCTGGGCCCCGCGTATTGCCCAAGGCGCTGACACGCTGCACACCCATGCCATCAAGGGTTTCCAGGGCAAGGCAGGCATGATGCCGGCCAAGGGCGGGAACGCCGGCCTGAAGGACGAAGACGTGAAGGCCGCTGTGGACTACATGGCGGGCAAAGCGAAGTAATATTCGCCTCGTCAGAGTTGTAACATAAAAAGGCGGCCGCAAGGCCGCTTTTTTATTTGTCTCGTATTTGTCTCGATAGCAACCGACTGCGTCGGTCGAGACAACGGTACTGAATCGCCTCGGTGACATGCGCTGGGCGAATCGTTTCTTCCGCCGCCATGTCGGTGATGGTGCGCGCCAGTTTCAAAATCCAGTAGTAGGCGCGAGCGCTGAATTCCAAGCGGTTGATTGCCTGTTCGAGTAATCGTTGTCCCTCTTCGTCCAGCCGGCAGGTTTCTTCAATTTGCTTGATGTTGCGCACGGCGTTGGCACAACCTCCGTGTTGATGTTGTCGTGCGCGCGTTGCTTCAACCCGTTCTTGTACTTGCACGGACGATTCGCCGACACTGGTTGACCTATCGATCAACATGTCGCGCGATCCGGACAGAACTTCCACATGCATGTCGCTGCGGTCGAGCAGTGGGCCGGAAACACCTGCGCGATCTTGGCTCACCTTGTCCTGCCGTAAACCCATCTTCGGTGAGTCAATAATTTGGAATTGGCTTTTACATTGGACAGGTAAAAATTTAAAACACCTTCCGCAGAATTTTGACGCACATCAAAATCCTGATTCTAATTATATGTATAGTTCGCGAAACCCTGATTCGACCCGATCAAGCAAAGAAAATAATTCAAAGCAATTCAGGGTCGCTTATCGGTCCTGATTTGGGCGCGGCTGTGAATGATGGCAAGTGGCATGGACACTCTCTCGATGAGTACAAAATTATTTTTTTGGCGACTTCTGTTCCAGCTCAGCAATACGTTTCTCCAGCTCCTGCAAGCGCGCACGGGTGCGCGCCAGTACCGCTTCCTGGACATCGAGTTCTTCTCGCGTCACCAAG
>JBGPBL010000119.1:0-4823 GCA_041481225.1 Sulfurifustaceae bacterium
CATCGAACGAGTCATCACGGAACAGGGTGAGATCACCGCGGAGGCCTTTGTACTGGCCTGCGGCAGCTACTCCGCTTCCCTGCTGCAGCCGCTCGGCATCCGGCTCCCGGTGTACCCGGTAAAGGGTTATTCCCTGACCATCCCGATCACCCGCGAAACGGCGGCACCGCAAGGCACGATCACCGATGAAACCTACAAGACCGTGATCACGCGCCTCGGTGACCGCCTGCGCGCGGCCGGCACCGCGGAACTGACCGGCTACGACCTGCGGCTTCGCCCTTCACGATTGGCGATACTGGAACATGTCGTGCGTGATCTTTTCCCGGAGGCCGGAGACATGGCGCGCGCAGAGCACTGGGCCGGGCTGCGCCCCATGACGCCGGACAATCCCCCCATACTCGGACCGAGTCCCTACAAGAATCTTTTCCTCAACACCGGCCACGGCACGCTTGGCTGGACCATGGCCTGCGGCTCGGGAAAAGTGCTGGCCGACCTTGTCTCGGGGAAAAAACCTGAGGTGAATCTCGAAGGACTGACGCTCGCGCGTTTTCAGTAGCGGCGGAAACTACTCGGCATGCATGAGTTCGGCGGCGCGCGCCAGTGCCGCGCGGCCGAAGCGCGCCTGAATCCAGTCGCTGACCGTATCGAGACGCACCTGTTTTACGGTGGCCGGCTCGCTGAAGAGGTCCGCCTGTTTCAGCTCCACCACATCAAAACCACTCACGCTGAATCCAAGCAGGCGCACGCCGCGATGCCGCAGCGGAATGTTTTTCACCAGCAGGGAAAGGCCGGCATTCCATAACTCCTGGGTCAGGTTTGTGGATTGCGGGAGCGTGTACGAGCGCGTGATGGTGCGGAAATTGGAAAAGCGTATTTTCACGTGCACCGTGCGACCGCGCAGTTGATTGCGCCGCAAGCGCGTGGCCACCTGGCGCGTCAGGTCGAGCAACCAGCCGTGCAGCGCGTCGGCATCGGTAATGTCTTCCGCGAAGGTAGTCTCGTGCGAAATCGATTTCGCCTTGTGGTCCGGGACCACCGCCCGGTCATCTATCCCATGCGCCAGATTCCAGAGTTGCTCACCCCCGTTGCCGAACAGCGCATAGAGCCGCACGCGCGGCTGGTGGCGCAGGTCATGAACCGTATGGATGCCGAGTTCCTGCAGGCGGCGGTTGCCCACCTTGCCCACCCCCCACAGCTTCGACACCGGGAGCGGATCGAGAAAGGGCTGGACCTGCTTCTCGTTGACGATCAGAAACCCGTCGGGCTTGCCGACATCGCTCGCGACCTTGGCCAGAAACTTGTTGGGCGCCAGCCCCACGGAGGCCGTGAGCCGCAGTTCGTTCCTGATCTCCTGCTTGATGCGCCAGCCGATATCGGCGGGCGCGCCGAACAAGCGGCGGCTGTGGGTCACGTCGAGAAATGCCTCGTCGAGCGAGAGCGGCTCCACGAGCGGTGTGTAGCGATGAAAAATGTCGCGGATGTGCTGTGAGACCTGCGCGTAGTAGCTGTGTCGCGGTGGCAGCACGATAAGGTGGGGACAAAGGCGTTTGGCTTGCGCCGTCGGCATCGCGCTGTGGATACCGAATTGGCGCGCCGCGTAATTGGCCGCGGATACCACCCCGCGCTTTTCGGGATTGCCGCCGACAACCATTGGCTTGTCGTGAAAACCCGGGCGATCCCGCTCTTCGATGGAGGCATAGAAGGCATCCATATCGATGTGCAGAATCATCTTGCGCGCACTGCCTCCGTGAAGCGGATCGTTATGGTCGCGAATCCTACCACGGCCGTTGCACGAAATGCACGGCCCGGAATGAAAAATCCCGGGGCGTCAGCGACGCTTGCCGGCACCGGTCGGACTTCCCGGGCGGCTCGTCTTGTGCGGACGACTTTTAGTGCGCCGCATCGGTGCCGTGGGTGGGTGTCGCGGCAGGCCGGTGTGTTGCGTCTTGAAGGCGCCTCCCTTCCGGGTCCCTTCCGGCGCCAACCCGGTGCCAGCGGGTTGATACGACGGGACGAGCTGGTGCTTGCCACTGCCGATAAGATCGGCGCGACCCATGCGCCGCAACGCCTCGCGCAGCAGCGGCCAGTTGTTGGCATCGTGATAGCGCAGGAAGGCCTTGTGCAACCGGCGTTGCCTGAGACCCTTGGGGATGTAAACGCCCTCGCTCTGGGCGGTCACCTTGCGCAGCGGGTTCTTGCCCGAATGGTACATCGCAGTCGCGGTCGCCATGGGTGACGGCAGGAACGCCTGCACCTGGTCGGCGCGGTAGCCGTTCTGTTTCAATCACAGCGCCAGCTCCAGCATGTCCTCGTCGGTGGTGCCGGGATGCGCGGCGATGAAATAGGGGATGAGGTACTGCTCCTTGCCAGCCTCGCGGGAGAACTTGTCGAACATCTCCTTGAAGCGGTAGTACGCCCCCATTCCGGGTTTCATCATCTTCGACAGCGGGCCCTCGCGCAGGTGCTCGGGGGCGATCTTGAGGTAGCCCCCGACATGGTGCGTGACGAGTTCTTTCACGTACTGGGGTGACTCAATGGCCAGGTCGTAGCGCACGCCGGAGCCGATCAGGATTTTCTTGATGCCCGGCATTTCGCGGGCGCGACGGTAGAGGTGGATAAGCGGCGCGTGATCAGTGATGAGGTTCTGGCAAATGTCCGGATAGACGCAGGAAGGCTTGCGGCAGGCGGATTCGATTTCCGTACTCTTACAATGCAGCCGGTACATGTTGGCCGTCGGGCCGCCGAGATCGGAGATCGTGCCCGTAAAACCGGGCACGCTGTCACGAATGGTTTCGATCTCGCGGATGATCGAATCTTCGGAACGGTTCTGGATGATGCGCCCCTCGTGCTCGGTAATCGAACAAAAGGTGCAGCCACCGAAACAGCCACGCTGGATCGCGATCGAGAACCGGATCATTTCATACGCCGGAATCTTCGCCTGCCCGTACGCGGGATGCGGCAGGCGCTTGTACGGCAGCTCGTAGATGGCATCCATTTCTTTCATCGTGAGTGGCAACGGCGGCGGGTTAAGCCAGACGTCGCGATCGCCGTGGCGTTGCACCAGTGCGCGGGCGTTGCCGGGGTTGGTTTCCAGATGCAACACGCGCGAAGCGTGGGCATACAACACCGGATCTTTGTCCACCTGCTCATAGGAGGGCAAGCGGATCACCGTGTGTTTGCAATCGAACTTCGGGGTGCGTTTCTGAAACTGAATGACATTAAGATTTGAAACCCCCTCTCCCGAGGGGAGAGGGCTGGGGTGAGGGGGAGTGCGCATTTCTTCTTCTGTTGCATAAGGATTCGCCGGCGGATGCACAGCGCCGGGCATGTCGATATTCGTGGAATCGATTTCCGCCCACTCCGGCGGCAGCGCCTGGCGCACAAAGGCGGTGCCGCGCACATCGGTCATGTTCGCGATGGGTTCTTTCGCGGCCAGGCGATGCGCGATTTCGGAGATCTGGCGCTCCGCGTTGCCGTACACCAGCAGGTCCGCCTTGCTGTCGAGCAGCATCGAGCGGCGCACCTTGTCGGACCAGTAGTCGTAATGGGCAATGCGCCGCAAGGACGCTTCGATGCCGCCGACGACGATGGGCACATCGCCATAGGCCTCGCGCGCGCGCTGCGCGTACACGATCACCGAACGATCGGGACGTTTGCCCGCCTCGCCGCCGGGCGTGTAGGCATCGTCTGAGCGGATGCGCCGGTCGGCGGTATAGCGGTTGACCATGGAATCCATGTTCCCCGCGGTGATACCGAAGAAAAGATTGGGCCGGCCCAAGGCCTTGAACGCCTCGGCACTTTTCCAGTCAGGCTGCGCGATGATGCCCACACGAAAGCCCTGAGCCTCGAGCACACGCCCAACCAGCGCCATGCCGAAGCTCGGCAAATCCACGTAGGCATCGCCCGTGACCAGAATGATGTCGCAGGAATCCCAGCCGAGTTCGTCCATCTCGGCACGCGACATGGGCAGGAACGGCGCCGTGCCAAAACGTTTGGCCCAGAACTTGCGGTAGGAAAAAATATCACGCGCGGTTTGCATGGAATTGGGTGGCGCACAAAGGCGCCGCTTGAGGCAGGCGCAGCAGTCTACCCGTGAACCGGGGCTAAATCTACCATTAGGCTTATTTGGTAGTGTTTCTGATTAAATTTCTGCTATAGGGCCAAAAGCAATCCTTCAAGCGTGGCACGCTAGAGGAGGTGGGGCGAGGGAAGTTAATCAGCCTTGGCTCAGGCTAACGATTGAGATCCTCAATCAAAACTGATCAACCCTGGCACCCTCCTCCTCACCCACAGAATCAAGCCGCCTTGCTCTTTCTATGATCCAGTGTTGCTGACAACGCGCGCAATAACGACGCGCCGTCGCCACGCCAGGCGCTGCCATGCATGCAGGCCAGTGTGGCGGGCTGCTCGCGCGCCAACCGCTCGAGCATTGCGCTCGTGTCTGGGGCGTGGGCGAAGTAATCCATCGGGGCGCGGAAAGCCTCGCTCGGGCCGAGGATATCGGACTCGGTGAGCGCCACCTCGCCCGCACCGCCCTGCGTGAAAAGGTCGCCGCAGAAAAACGTACGGGTCGTGTCATCCAGCATGGATCCACATTCCCAGGCGTGTGGCAGGTGCGGCGTATCGAACCAGCGCAGAACGTGCCGGCCGAGCACCAGCGTTTCGCCGTTGGCGAGCGCACGTGCCGGCCGGTCGGCGACATCATTGACCGAAACCATCGCGGCGATTTGCCCGCAAACCGGTGCGGCCTGTGGCGCCACCGCCAGCAACTCGTTGAGCGATCCACACTCATCGGCCTCAAAATGCGAAAAACCGATATAGCG
>JBGPBL010000120.1:0-4810 GCA_041481225.1 Sulfurifustaceae bacterium
CTTGAGCACGGGAGGAGGGACCGGCCGCAGATTGCCTTAACAATCGATGACGGGCCTGATCCAGTTTATACCCCGCGGATACTGGACATTTTTCGAGATCATGCGGTGAAGGCCACGTTTTTTGTAGTGGGGGGTGCCGCCGAGCAGTACCCGGAAATCGTGATGCGCATGAAGGAAGAAGGGCACGCTGTCGGGAGCCATTCCTATAGCCACCCTTACTTTCATCGGCTTTCCTGGACGGGCGCTATGCGGGAGATCAGGATGACCCGATGGGTCTTGAATCGAATCTTGGGAGAGGAATGCAAGCTATTCCGGCCCCCCCACGGCAAACTGTCACTGCGCAGCCTCCTCCCGGCTTGGGTTGCCGGTCAGCATGTAGTGATGTGGAACGTCGACCTAAAGGACTATCGTGCTTCGACGGGGGAGGTGGAGGCGCAAGTAAAGCGAGCCCCCTTCACTTCGGGAGATATCATTCTCTACCACGGCGTAAACAAGGCTGCGTTAAAGGCCCTACCACGCGTAATCAGCTCAGCACTAGAAAAGGGACGCGAGGCCGTCACCATTTCCGAGATCATTAGGCAGTTGCATGCTTCCGGACTGCAACAAACATAGGCGGCCGAACCCTCAATTGGTTTGACGATGTCGACTAACCCGTTAAAAATACCGGTTCCGAGTAATGCCCACGTAGTCGGGCGCAACTTCATCTTCATGGGCCTGGAAGTAGTGATTACGATCGTTTGCACATTGTTAACGACCATAGTCATTGCGCGTGTCATCGGGCCAACGCGACTTGGATACTTCAATCTCGTATTGTGGCTGACTACCATCACTTGTTCGGTCGGTTCGCTGGGCATCCCGCTCACAACCTTCAAGTACATGGGCGAATTCCTCGGTGGCGGCCAAAAGGAACTTGCGCGCGCTGTATTTTTTTTCAACCTTTGGGCCCAGACTGCGATTGCGGCGGCGTTGACGGCTATCAGTATGATTGCCGTCTTCACCATTGTTGACCCCGAATATCGTGTTTGTTCTGCTTTGCTGGTATTGAGCATGATGCCCAACATGGTTACGTTCGTGCCCTCGCAAGCGAACTGTGCTGCCGAGGATGCGGCAATCAATACGCGTGGCACGCTGGCTGCGGCAATCGTCTATACGATCGCAGTGGCTGTAAGTCTCCTCCTTGGATGGAACCTAAATGGCATTGCCGCGGGCGTGTTGATTTATCGCACTGCGGAGTTGATTGTAAAAATCGTTCCCGTACTACAATCAATGAACACTGTGCGCCGGGTCCCCCTGCCGATGGACATTCGCAAGCGGATGTTTTCATTTTCCGGTCTGAGCACTGGGTTAATGATTCTGCAGATCGTAATTTGGGACCGGTCCGACATCATTTTCTTGAAATTGTTGCAGCCCGATATCCGTCAACTTGCTTTCTTTTCGGTTTGCTTCAGTGTGACGGAGCGGCTAATGCGAGTGCCACAAACATTTGCCAATGCACTCTCTGCCACGCAAATGGCCGAATACGGACGTGATAAAGATCGGCTGTTCAGGATGACCTCGGAAGCCTCCACGTATGTCCTGATGGGAGCACTTCCGATGTTGGTCGGGATCGCTTGCATCGGCGGTCCATTTGTGCGGGTTATGTATGGGTCGCAATACCTGGCCGCAATACCGGTTTTTATTGTGGTGGCGCTTTTCTCAATTCCAAAGGCAGTTCTCACGACTGCAATGACTCTGTTGTATTCGGCCGAAGACTTGGGATACATCCTGAAGTGGGGCTGTGTAGCCGCGTTAATCAACGTGGTGATTGATGTCGTCCTGATTCCAAGTCATGGCGCGATTGGTGCGGCCTGGGCAAATGGTATCGCCCAAACGTTCGCCGCGCTAACAATCTGGGGACGTGTCCTTCTCCATTATCCCGTCCGGATCAATATGCCTGTCCTGCTGAGACTTGCAGCCACAACCATCGCAATGGCGGTTGTTGTACTCGGCATTGTGGCGATGCCTCTTAGCGCTGTTATGAAGTTGAGCGTTGCCATACCTGCAGGAGCAATTGTTTTCATAATCACGAGCCGGCTGTTCATGGTACTGCAAAAGGACGATCGACGGCGTCTACTGATGCTTTCTGCTTCGCTGCCCTCACGGGTAGGTCCTTCGTTTGCACGCCTGGTCGATTTTCTGATTCCTCAATCTCCGGCCGCGGAAATCTCAAGATAAATGGTTTCCCTCCGATGGGTAGAGTCATGGAAGCAGCGAGATCCACAATGATAGCAAGTGCGCCAACTGAGCACACTTCCCCAATGAATATCGCTCATGTCGTTGACAGCATGGAAATGGGCGGAGCGGAAAAGCTGACAGCTACGCTGTGCCGATTGCAACGCCACCAGGGCCATACTCCGTCAATCCACTGCCTTTATCTGGTTGGCGTGCTCGGCAGAGAGTTGCAGGCTGAAGGGTTTGAGGTTATTCATCACCATCCTGCCTCGTTTTTTAGTTTGATGCGCTCCTTGTATAGCGCGTTTAAGCGTTCCCCTCCTGACGTGGTGCATTGCCATAATGCCACTGCAGCTATCATTGCTGCTCTTCCGGCCCGTCTCGCTGGGGTGAAAACGGTGATCGTAACCAGACATGGCTTGGTTAAGCCTCCCTACCAGTTGCGTCGTGAGCTGAAATTTGCCCTTGCTTCACGCTGCTGTGATTGGATTGTTGGAGTCTGCAAGGCCACCCGGACGAATTTACAGGCAGCACCATTTGCCGCTCGCGGCAGGATCATTCACATCTATAACGGCGCTTCGCCCGCCGATATCCGGGCCGTCCCACGGGCAAAAAATGGTTTTACTCTGCTGTACGTTGGTCGACTGGCGCCACCGAAAGACCACGCGACTTTATTACGAGCGGTTGCGCTCACACGCATGCATCATCCAAACGTACAGCTGTGGATAGTTGGCGATGGGCCGCTTGAGTTCAGTCTGCGGAAGCTCAGCGATGAACTTGGGCTGAAGGAATGCGTCACTTTTTTCGGTGAACAGGCTGACGTTTCGCCCTTCATGCTCGCGGCTGATCTATTCGTGATGTCTTCGGTAACCGAAGGCTTGCCAGTATCGCTGCTCGAAGCAATGTCGGTCGGGCTCCCGGCGGTGGTTACCGATGTCGGAGGTATGGGCGAGATCGCGCGTTTATCGGGGGCAGCCACGCTCGTCCCATCGTCCGATCCCGAGGCAATGGCGGGCGCCTTGTGCGACGCGATTGGCCGGCGGCAAGAACTCCTTAAAATGGGACAACTGGCCAGCACATGTTACGAGCAATATTTTAGGCCGGAACGCATGCATGATGAATACATGCGCCTTTACAATCGACGAATTTCTCACGATCAAGCTTTGCACTCCACATAGAAAGCCGCACGATCGCCGGTTTGCAGCTTATAGATGGGCGTGACGGTGTCGTCGCCGCGTTTTCGCTCACTGTTCGAGGCCATATACTTTGCAATTCATATACAACCATCGCACCATGGGCCGCAGTTCCCAAGCTATCCACATTTGCAGCCTGGTGGAAGCCCTGAAAGAGGATGGGCATGAAGTGACCATGTTGTCCCCCCCAGGAGTTGATCCATTCAAAGCCGCTGGACAGATGCCATTTTTGCGGAAGGGGGATCGTGCGCAGGGTCTTCAACGCATTTGGAAATACATAAGCTGCCAGTGTCCGCAGTTTGCATTTGAGGTATTCGAGCTTCTCTACAACCTGTTTCTCCCATTTCGGTTGCTGCCGCTTTTGTTACGCCAACCCGACGCCGTGCTCTACGAGAGACACGCGTACTTTATGTTTACGGGCGTTCTGTTGGCAAAAGTTCTGGGACGTCCAGTCATCCTGGAAGTGAATGAGCTCGCGGGATTCAAGCGAGCCCGAGGCTTGATCATGGAGGGTCTCGCGCGCCGGATCGATGCCTGGGTATTTTCACAGGCCGACCACATCCTATGCGTGTCCCGCGTACTTGCGAAAGAAGCTCAGCAGCGCGGCGCAAGCGCCGAACGCGTTCATGTCTTGCCCAATGCAATTGATCCAAATCGATTTCGAGGATTACCGCCCGCGCAATCGCTTCGGGCGCGCCTGGGCCTCGAGGGCTCTATCGTCATAGGCCATGTGGGATTGTTTCACCTGTGGGACCGTCTGGACGTCTTGATCGACGTAGTGAAAAACATTCGCGAGCAGCATCCAGATACAAAAATACTGCTGGTGGGCGACGGCCCTGAGATGGAGACTTTGAAACAGACTGCATGTCGATTGGGAATGGAAAGTGCGGTCGTTCTTCCCGGACCAGTACACCGCGATGACGTGCCCGGGTACATCGATGCGATGGATATTTGTGTGCTGCCCGACTCAAACGCTTTCGGTTCTCCGATTGCCCTGTTTGAGTTCATGGCCATGGGCAAGCCTTGTGTAGTCCCTGATCTCGGGCCAATGCGTGACGTGATTGATGACAATTTGACGGGGATCATGTTTCCTCACTCGGATTATCTCGCATTAGAAAAAGCGCTTCTGCGGCTTGTCGAAGATTCAGCACTCCGGATTCAAGTAGGTGGCCGGGCAAGAAGCACTGTCTTCGAGCGCCATACGTGGGCCGCGAATGCTCGCTTCGTGGTTCAGTTAGCCGGTGGTGAGAGCGCGGTGAATTCGTTTGTTCAAATGGAACAAGTCGATTCTAACGCCCATCAAATTGGAAGAGGAACCTGAATGCTATCGGATTCATATTTGCGGGTCGGATTGGTTGGAGCAGGCTACATTAGCGAGTTTCACGCCCGTGCTATCCAAAGGGTTC
>JBGPBL010000121.1:0-4708 GCA_041481225.1 Sulfurifustaceae bacterium
CCCTGGATGTGCTGGCCCGGCACCCGGGCCGTTATCGCGTGGTGGCCCTGACCGCCAATACTCAGGGAGACCGGTTGTTCGAGCAGTGCCAGCGTTTCTTGCCACAGAAGGCGGTCATGCTCGATACGCGCGCAGCGGCCCTGCTCAAGGAAAAAATTCTGAGCGCCGGCCTGCCGGTGGATGTGCTTGCCGGCGTGGAAGGACTGAACACCGTGGCGACACATCCACGCTCGCCTATTGTCGTGGCCGCCATTGTCGGTGCGGCGGGGCTGATGCCCACGCTCGCGGCGGTGCGGGCAGGCAAGCGCGTGCTACTTGCCAACAAGGAACCGTTGGTCATGTCCGGACATATCTTCATCGAGGAGGCACGCGCGAGTGGCGCGGAGTTGCTCCCCGTTGACAGCGAACACAATGCGATTTTTCAGTGCATGCCCAGTGGGTATCGGACGGGTAATACACCGGCCTCCGTACGCCGGATCTTTCTGACCTGCTCGGGCGGTCCGTTTCGTACCTCGGCGCCTCAGGTCCTGGCCCATGCGACCCCGGAGCAGGCCTGCGCCCACCCGAACTGGGTCATGGGCCGGAAGATTTCCGTCGATTCCGCGACCCTGATGAACAAGGGGCTGGAACTGATCGAAGCCTGCTGGCTGTTTGGAGTCACCCCGGACCAGATTGAAATCGTCATCCACCCGCAAAGCGTGGTCCATTCCATGGTGGAGTATGCGGACGGCTCGGTGCTGGCGCAGCTGGGCAATCCGGACATGCGTACCCCGATCGCGCATGCGCTGGCCTGGCCGGACCGTATCGAGTCCGGTGTCAAAAGCCTCAATTTGTGCGATGTCGGTCGCCTCGATTTCGAGCCACCCGATCTGGCGCGTTTCCCTTGTTTGCGTTTGGCCTATGATGCGGCGCGCACGGGTGGCACGGCACCGGCCATTCTGAATGCCGCCAACGAAGTGGCCGTGCAGGCGTTTCTGGAAAAACGGATAGCCTTCACGGACATTCCGCGTGTCATCGAGCACACGCTTTCCAGGATGCCGTCAAATCAGGATACCCAACTGGGCACGGTGCTCGCCGACGATGTCCGGGCGCGCGAGGCGGCCGGTCGATTCATTGCCGGCATGTCGACGCCAGTGATGCAGGGAGCATGATGTTCGATATTCTCTACTCCGTGGCCGCGTTTGTGGTGGCGCTCGGTGTTCTCATTGCAGTCCACGAGTTCGGGCATTTCTGGGTCGCGCGACGCCTGGGCGTCAAAGTGCTGCGCTTCTCCATCGGATTCGGCCACCCGCTGTGGATGCGACGCGTCGGCAAGGACGGCATGGAACTGGTGGTGGCCGCCTTCCCGTTCGGGGGCTATGTCAAAATGTTGGATGAGACCGAAGGTGAGGTAGCGCCGCAAGACCTACACCGTGCCTTCAACCGGCAGCAGGTCTGGAAGCGCATGGCGATTGTGGTGGCCGGGCCGGCATGCAACTTTTTGTTCGCCATCCTGGCCTATTGGGCCACGTATATGATCGGGGTCGACGGCATCAAGCCGGTCGTGGGCCGGGTGATGGAAGGCTCCATTGCCGAGCAGGCTGGCTTTCAGGCCGGCGATGTGCTGACGCGGATCGACGGCGAGGACGTGCTGAGCTGGGACCATCGACGTTTATATCTGTTTCAGCAGGCGCTGAAGCATGCACGCGTGGAAGTGGAAGTGCGTGACACACAAAATGCCGTGCACACACGGTCGCTGGATCTTTCCGGCATCCCGGTAGAGGAGATCAATGCCGGCTTGCTGGAACGCGGCATCGGACTGATCGGTTATCTCCCGGAACCGTTGCCGGTGATCGGCGCCATGGAGCCGGGCCCGGCCGCGAACGCCGGGATGAAGGTGGGGGATCGTCTGGTAGCGATCGATGGTCAGCCGGTCAGGACCTGGGACGACCTGGCCGCGCATATCAGCCAGAGCCCGGGCAAGCGACTCCATATTAAGGTTGAGCGCGACGGCGCGCCGATGGACTTTGACGTGACACCGAATGCGGTGACGCAGGGCGAACAAACACTGGGCCGTATCAACATCCGGCCGAAGCTATCGGACATCCCGGATGACCTGCGTGTCAAGGTTCGCCTCGGACCGATGGCGGCGTTAAGCGAGGGCGCCAGCAATACCTGGGCCATGTCGATTCTCACGCTGGACATGCTCTACCGGATGCTCAAGCTTGAGGTATCCACCAAAAACATCAGCGGACCGATTACGATCGCGCAGTATGCCGGCTATTCCGCCAAGGTGGGCGTCGAGCAGTTCACCCTGTTTCTCGCGGTGATCAGCATCAGCCTCGGTGTGCTGAATCTGCTGCCGATCCCGGTGCTCGATGGTGGGCACCTGATGTATTACATTATCGAGGCAATCAAGGGCGGGCCGCTGCCGGAGCGCGTCCTGTACTGGGGCCAGCAGATCGGTGTGGCCCTGCTGGTCGGCCTCATGGTGCTCGCTTTCTATAATGACCTGACCCGGATTTTCCGCTAACCCAGGCTGCTGGCCAGAACCCGAATTCAAGAAAAGATAAGAAAAGAAATGAAACGAATTGCCGTAGCGTTGCTGCTCCTCGCCCTGTCCAGCCTGAGTTATGCCATCGATGGTTTTGTCGTAAAGGATATCCGCGTGGAGGGCCTGCAACGAATCGCCGCGGGCACGGTGTTCAACTACCTGCCGATCAAGGTGGGGGATACGGTCACTGACAAGAATTCCGAGGAGGCCATCCGCGCCCTGTTCAAGACCGGTTTCTTCCGCGACGTAAGTTTTGCGCGCGACAAGGACGTGCTCATTGTGACGGTCGTGGAACGCCCCTCGATCGCCGGCATCAAGATCAGCGGCACCAAGGAGCTGTCCGAGGATGACCTGAAGAAGGGGCTGAAGGAAATCGGTCTGGCCGAGGGCCGCGTCTTCAACAAGTCGCTGCTGGACCGGGTCGAACAGGAACTGCGCCAGCAGTATTTCGGTCGTGGTTACTATGCCGTGTCGATCAAACCGACGGTGACGCCGCTCGAGCGCAACCGCGTGGATATCAATGTCGAGGTGGCGGAAGGGAAGGTGGCGCGGATTCGGGAAATCAACATCATCGGCAACGTGGCATTTTCTGAAAAGGAATTGCTCAAGTTGTTTACCCTCGGTCCCGCCCCCTGGTATGCCATTTTTTCGAGCCGCGACAAGTACTCCAAGCAGAAACTGGCCGGCGATCTCGAGCGGTTGCGTAACCAGTATCAGGATCAGGGATACCTTGAATTCAATATCGATTCGACGCAGGTTTCGATTACCCCGGACAAGGAAAAAATCTATATCACGGTGAACATTACCGAGGGCAAGAAATACACGGTGACCGGGCTCAAACTGGCGGGGACCTTCGTGGTGCCGGAAACCGAGCTGCGCAGCCTGATTGGCATTCAGCCGGGCGATGTGTTCTCGCGCAAGGCGATCACCGAGAACACCAAAAAGATTACCGACCGTCTGTCCAACGACGGCTATGCCTTCGCCAATGTGAATGCCATTCCGGAAGTGGACAAGGAAAAGTCCCAGGTCTTTTTCACGTTCTTTGTCGATCCCGGCAAGCGCGTCTACGTGCGCCGGGTCAATTTCTCCGGTAACGTGGCCTCCCATGACGAGGTATTGCGCCGCGAACTGCGCCAGCTGGAAGGCGGGTGGTATAACGCCGAAAAGATTCAGCGCTCGCGCGTGCGTTTGCAGCGCCTGGGATTCTTTGACGATGTGAACGTGGAAACCCCGGCGGTGTCGGGTGTCCCCGACCAGGTTGACCTCAATGTCGCAGTGAAAGAGCGGCCCACCGGCAACCTGATGCTCGGTGTTGGTTATTCCGATACTGATGGGTTTCTCCTGAACGCCAGCATCACCCAGAGTAATTTGTTTGGGAGTGGCAAGGAACTGAGCGCCAGTTTCGATAACTCGCGCTCCACCCGGAACATCAATATCCGTTACGTGGATCCGTATTACACCAATGACGGCATCAGTCGCGGCTTCAATGTATTCGACAGCCGGTTGAATGCCGCCGCCGCCAATACCGCGGCCTACAATGTGGACACGAAAGGGGCAGGGGTATTCTTCGGTATCCCGTTGAACGAGGACAACAAAGTCGATGTCGGTGCGGATGTTGAGAACATCGATATTCATACCACAACAACCAGTGCCCAGGCCGCACAGGATTTCGTCGCCCGACACGGCGAGGTGAACAATCTCGTGAAGACAAACGTGGGTTGGTCGCATAACTCCCTGGACAGCCTGCTGCTGCCATCCAGCGGCAGTTTGCAATCACTCTCGGCCGAGATAGCCGTACCCGGCAGCGATGTCCGGTATTACAAACTCACCTATTTGCTCGGCCGCTATTGGGCGTTAACCGAGAATCTGTCGTTCAAGGCCAAGGGTGAGCTTGGCTATGGCCAGGCCTATGGCGGAACGGATGAATTGCCGTTTTACAAGAATTACTTTGCCGGCGGCAGCAGCACGGTGCGAGGATTTAAATCGCGGTCACTGGGTCCGAAGGACAGTCTGCCGCCAAACGACCCGATCGGCGGTAACCGGCAGGTACTGGGGAATATGGAATTCTTGTTCCCGTTCCCCGGCCAGTCGCGCGAGAACAAGTCCATGCGCCTCAGTGTCTTTTCGGATGCGGGCATGGTCTATGGCCAAGGCGAACGGGTGGATCTGGGCCAG
>JBGPBL010000122.1:0-4662 GCA_041481225.1 Sulfurifustaceae bacterium
GTGAAGTGTTAGTCGAGGAATCCGTAGGCTAGGTATTGAGCCACGAAATCTATAGTTCGGGGTGCCGACGCTGTTAAGCGAAGCGGAAGGCCACAGCGGTGGGGACGATAATGGTTAGTCCCTGCTGCACCTCGCGCGGTCGTAGGCCCTAGGCATGCGGAGACATTCAGTGTACGGAACCTGGGAGGCCCCGATCGGAGTCTTCTGTCAGGAAGTCGGCAGAAGAGCGATGTGAGAACCCCACTGGGGATACGCGCACCGTAACGAGATCGGGGAGTCGGACAAGGCCATAGTACCGGGGAAACCGATGAACAACACAGGTCACACTGTGACGGAATGGGTGGGAAGGGCCTTGACCAAGAGGAACAGCCAACAAGCCGCCGGTGTCCGGGCACAGTACCGGGAGAACACTACGTCTCGCTTGCTGGCTGTGCGCGAAGTGGCGAAAGGAAGCAAGGAACGACAGTTCACCTGCCTGATGCACCAGCTGTCCGTGGAGTTGCTGCACTGTAGTTTTCATGAGCTACAGCACAGCGCGGCGGCAGGGTGTGATGGGGTCACATGGCGGGGGTATGAATCCGAACTGGGCAAGAATCTTGAGGAGCTTCATCGACGGGTACACAGTGGGTGCTATCGGCCGAACCCGGCCAGGCGCATCCTAATACCGAAAGAGGATGGCAACGAACGACCGCTGAGTATTTTGTGTCTGGAAGATAAAATCGTCCAGCAAGCAGTGGTGACGGTGCTGAACTCTATTTATGAAGAAGACTTCCTGGGTTTTTCCTACGGATTCCGTCCCAACCGTGGACCGCACGATGCGCTGGATGCTCTGATAGTGAGTATTGAGCGTAGGCCAGTGAACTGGGTGTTGGATCTGGATATCCGACAGTTTTTCGATACCGTGGATCACGGTTGGCTTATCCAGTTTCTGAAGCACCGCATTCAGGACAAGCGCATGCTACGCCTGATTCGGCAATGGTTGAAGGTGGGTGTTTTGGATGAACATGGCCATAGGGCGGAGGCCCGACAGGGCACGCCGCAAGGTGCGGTGGTTTCACCACTCCTGGCTAATATTTATCTGCACTATGCCTTCGATCTGTGGTTACAGCAGTGGCGTAAGCGGAGCGCCAAGGGAACTGTTGTCGTGGTGCGTTATGCGGATGACATCGTGTTAGGCTTCCAGTATCAACCGGAAGCCGATCGATTCCATCGCGACGTAAAGACGAGGCTGAAGCGATTCGGTCTCGGTCTTCATCCTGACAAAACCCGGTTAATCCGGTTTGGGCGGTTTGCCCGACAACAGACCCGGGAACTGGGGTTGAGGAAGCCAGAAACCTTTGACTTCCTGGGCTTCACGCATTTCTCTGGAATAAGCCGCCAAGGCCGATTCCTGGTGCACCGCAAGACGCGACGCAAACGTCTGCACGGTAAGCTCAAGGCCATTAGCCGAGAGCTGAAAAGACGCCTCCATGAGCCAGTACGTAGAGTTGGGATATGGTTGCGCAAAGTGGTACAAGGGCACATCAATTATTATGGTGTTCCGTTGAATGCCGCCGCGCTCAGTCTATTCTGCTACGAAGTACGGGTCCGCTGGTATCGGGCGTTGTGTAGGCGCAGTCAACGCAAGCGCATGAACTGGGAACGGTTCGGGCGTATTGCCAACCACTGGCTACCCACGGCTAAAATCGTTCATCCTTATCCTTATAAACGCTTCGACGCCAAACACTCAAGGTAGGAGCCGGATGCGTTAGCAGCGCCTGTCCGGATCTGTGCGAGGGGTGCCGAGTGATCGGCATTCCTATCGCGACCGCGCAAGGCCCATATTCGGCTGATTGGGGAGGAGTTGAGACCGGATCAGAGGTTGGAATCTTTGGCGAATGATTTACCCGCGTGGGCACGAACAACGTGCCCACCCTTGGCTAAATTTAGTCGTTGCGGGTACGTTTCCGGATGAGCGCAACGAAGGCAAAGAACATGGTGATGACAATCCAGTCGCCATTACCCGTCGTTTGCGAAGACATCGCAGTTATCGTGCATCCGCCCGGTTGTGTCGAGGAGGTTGGGAAGTCCAGCGTGACTGCTGATATGCCCGTATGGGTAACGCTGCCATTCACGGTGAGGTCGTCATCGCCGCGTTTGCCGTCAACGAAGTGCAGCAGGATTTTGCCGTTCACGAACTCGGCCCCTGTTTCGACGTCGAACGAGAAGTCGTACCAATGCGCAGCGGAGTTATCCGGCGTAGGACCGTAGCCGTAGTAATGGGTCGAGGGTGAACTGTTGCCGTCGATCAGGGTTACGATACATGCGGTCTGGCACTTAGCTCCGGTTACTGTGAAAGTGAGAATCCCACCACTATTGAACAGTATGGTTTTGTTTGCTGGCTGGGTGAATGCCGCCAGCCGCGATGCCGTAGAGGCTTGATCGATAGTGCTAGCTGGACTGAATGTCATGTCGATATCGGCCGTGAACACCGACGTCGTTCCCACTAATGTTTTCGTTGCAGTGACGTTGGGAGTACGAGTCACGAATACGAGGTCAGTAGCCGGCTGTATGGCCCTTTGTGAGACGTTATTAATAAGGGGGAGATCAGGGAATTTGAATGGACCTAATGATGCGTTCCATGTTGGCAAGTTGGCAATCGCATCGACGATATTCATTCCGGCAATTACGCGACCAAAAACAGTGTATCCGCCGTTCTGGTAGTCGAGATTTGCGGAGTTGTCTGCCAAGTTAAAAAACCACTCGGATGTCGCACTGTCAGGACCACCACCTGGAATGGGCTTGCCCTGATCATCAGTTACGGGCAGCTTGGCCATTGCGACTGTGCCGCGAATGTTTGATTGTAACGGGGAAAATTCGTTCTGAACCGGAGGATCTTCTGGAATGTGGAAGAAGATTGACCCAAATGGCCCCTCTCCGCCATAGACGTATCCACCACCTTGGAGGACAAAGTTCGCACCAGTGCTATTTTTAGCGCTACGGTGAAAGAACCCGTTGTCGCTGTAGTCACGGCGGCCAGCGTAGCGGAGGAAGTTGGCGACGGTTTTCGGGGCCTGTTCGTCATAAAGTTCGATGTCAATGACACCGAGAGAGGTTTCCATGCGCACGGTTGTTGCCGCTGCGAGGTGGGGGGACGAGAACAGGCCAGCAAGAATGGTACAGGCTGCGATTCGGAGATACACCTTGCCGTGGAGATAGCGACGATGGAACAAGACTATTTTGGAAATTACCTGCGTGATATTCATGCTTACCCTCCCGCCCCTTTAATATTGAGGGGCTTGTAGTACTGAAGCCATTCTGACACAGTGCTCTTGAATGGTCTAATCGACTATTGCCGGGTATTTTACTCGGACATAAAACAGGCAAGAAACAAGTGTTATACGGCCATTTTGTGGTTATGATTTGGTGCTTGTGTCAGTCGTCATTTCCATGGCTCTGTGAAGGCATGGTGACTAACCGGTGGATAGTCTCTAAAAGAATTGACATAAATGAAACTTGTTGCCGGCGTCGATGAGGCAGGTCGTGGCCCGCTTGCTGGCCCGGTCATCGCTGCCGCGGTTATTCTCGACGAGTCGCACCAGATTGCAGGGTTGGCCGATTCCAAGAAATTAAGTGCTGCCAGGCGGGTGGAGCTTGCCATACTGATCCGTGAGCATGCGCTTTGCTGGGCGTTGGGCAGAGCGGAAGTAGAAGAGATTGATCGCCTGAACATCCTGCAGGCCAGTTTGTTAGCCATGCAGCGGGCTGTTGCCTCGTTGTCAGTATATCCAGATCTGGTGTTGGTGGATGGAAACCAGCCTCCAGTGCTTCAGTGCCAGGTGCAAACGATTGTGCGTGGCGATGCCACGGTTCCCGCCATCTCCGCGGCCTCGATCCTTGCCAAGGTCGCGCGCGATGCTGAGATGGTCGAATTGGACAAGGACTTTCCAGGATATGGGCTATCACAACATAAGGGCTACCCGACCCTCGTCCATGTGACAGCCCTTCAGACCTTGGGCATCAGCCCTGTTCATCGCAGAAGTTTTGCCCCCGTGAGACATCTTATTGATTACAAAGAATAATTATTGATTCGGCGCTGAGTGTTCAAGCACTTGCCAAGACTTTAGGGTTAAATTCACGTAGACTAATCGCACTCACGCGAAGGGAACATGGCATTGTTAGGCGAAGGCATTCGCATATTTATATAAATAAATTTGATAATTCATCATTTCATAAGTTAGGTGTGGCGGTGCAACATGTTCTCTATCCTGTCGAATTATTTTTGGCTGGCTTTGCCCTGTACCAACCCCTGTCAATTTTCTCTTTTTTTCTCTGATTTGAGCAGATAGAAATGCGGGTGCCGGTTTTGCTTCGCGCACCATTGGTTGCGCTATTTTCTTTACCTGGGTTGCTGATAATTCCGCGGTTCTCCCATGCGACCGAATGGTCAGCGGAGCCTTCGATACGTGTGGCGAGTGAATACGACGATAACATTCATTTGACGACTCAATCGCACAACAGCGTTCATGGAGTCACGGCTGCGCCAAAACTGGATCTAGATGCGAGTTCGGGTGTTTGGCAGCTCAACGCCGGTGCAGAATATGAACGCAAGAATTATTCCGGAGAAAATGGCCTTGATACCAATAATCGGTATTTCAGACTGGGGTCATCGTATAGAACGGA
>JBGPBL010000123.1:0-4535 GCA_041481225.1 Sulfurifustaceae bacterium
CGGCTGCAGGGCATCGCTCAGGTTTTTGACGGAATAATCGACCTCGCGCTCGTAATAGTCGGAAACGTTCATCATCAGTTCGTCCACCGCGCCCGTTTCCTCGCCCACGCTGATCATCTGTATTACCAACGGGGGAAAGAGGCCCGTGGCGGTCGCGGTGCGGGAGATGGTCTCGCCGCGTTCGATGCCATCACGCATTTGCAGGATACGCTCGCCGACAAAATCGTTGTCCACGGCGCGGCTGACCACCGTCATGCCCTGCACTAGGGGAACGCCGGTGCGGATCATGAGCGCCAGCGTGCGGGTAAAACGTTCCAGGGTGGAAATAAAAATAATGTTCCCCACCGCCGGCAACTTAAGTTTGAGCTTGTGCCAACGGTAGCGCCCTTCGGGGGTACGAATGTAATAGCGAATGGCGAAGATCGCGCCGATCAAACCGATCAGCATCATGTACCAATAAGCCACGGTGAATTTTGACGTGGCGATCAGAAGCTTTGTGGCCCAGGGCAATTCAACGCGGAAGCTCGCATAAATCTTGGCAAAGGCCGGGATGACGAACATGTTGATGATGAATATGGCGATCACCACGGCGATCACCACGAACATGGGATAACGGACCGCGGATTTGACGCGATCGCGCGTGTCCTTCTCGCGCTCGAGGTACAGGGCCAGGCGCAGGAAAACCTCATCCAGGGTGCCGGTGGTTTCGCCCACCTGTATCAGGCTGATATAAAGCGTTGGAAAAATGTCCGGGTGGCGCCGCAGTGCGCTCGTGAGATCCAATCCGGAATCGAGGCTTTCACCGATGCTGCGAATGATATCGGCCATCGTCGGGTTGTGGGTGGATTCGCGCAACCCGCGCAACGCCTGCAACAGCGGCACACCGGCTTTGGACAAGGTATACATCTGCCGGCTGAAGAGAACGAGATCCATGGTCTCGACCTTGCGTCGGCTCAGTCGCGCTTGAAGGTCCCCCAAGATGTCCTGCCCCACGCGGGCAATTACGATGTCGATGGGAACGATGCCGCTGTTAAAAAGCTGCGTGGCCACGGCGTCGGGCGACACCGCCTCGATCTGGCCCTTCACGGACTCGCCGCGCTGATTGCGACCCTTATACTGAAACATCGCCATAAATGTAGCCCTACTTTGTTCGTCTAGACAATAAGAGACTACTCTTCCATGCCGAAGGTGGCGCGCACCGCCTGATCCATCGTGGTCAACCCCTGAGCCGCCAGAATGATGGCGCTGCGCCGCAGTGTTTGATAACCCGCCTGCTTCTTCGCGGCATTGGCAAATGTCAGCGGATCACCACCGTGCAACGCTTCCACCAATGGGTCGTCGATTTCCAGGTATTCAAAAATGCCGATACGCCCAAGGTAACCGGTACTGTTGCAGTGGTTGCAACCTCGGCCACGCTTGAATTTCAGGGTATCCGCCTTGTCACCGGCCTCGGCCCGGACCAGCGCCATCATCGCCGGCGAAAGGTCCACCGGCTCGGCACAGGATTCGCAAATACGTCGGACCAGGCGCTGCGAAACGATGCCGCGTAACGACGTCGCTACCATGTACGGTTCCACACCCATGTCGACTAGGCGCAAGGCCGTGGACACGGCGTCGTTGGTGTGCAGACTCGAGAGCACGAAGTGGCCGGTCATAGCCGCGCGCAGGCCGATCTCCGCCGTTTCCTGATCGCGTATTTCGCCGACGAGAATGATGTCCGGGTCCTGGCGCAGCATTGAGCGCAGCACCCGCGCGAAGGTCAGTTCGATCTTGGCGTTGACCTGGACCTGATTAATCCCATTGATACGGTATTCCACCGGGTCTTCGACGGTCAGAATCTTGGTTTCCGGACGGTTGAGTTCGTGCAACGCCGCGTACAGAGTCGTCGTCTTGCCGCTGCCGGTCGGACCGGTCACGAGCACCATGCCGTTCGGGCTGTGCACAATGCGCCGGAACCGCTCCAACATGGTTTTCGGCATGCCCACCTGACCGAGATTGAGCACTCCGGTAAAGGGGTTCAACAGACGCAGCACCACCGATTCACCATGCTGCACCGGCATGGTCGACATACGCACATCGATACTCTTGTCGCGAATGCGAAAACTGGTGCGCCCGTCCTGTGGCATTCGCTTCTCGGAAATATCGAGCCCTGCCATCAACTTGAGACGTGAGGCCAGGGCGGGACCGATGCGCCGGTCGGCCGTCGTCTGCACCCGCAACACGCCGTCGATGCGAAAGCGGATGCGCAGTTCTTTCTCATCCGGCTCGATATGGATATCCGAGGCATTCACCTGCACGGCGTCTTCGAACATGCTTTGCAGCAGCTTGACCACCGGGGCATCGGTCAGTCCCTCCGCCGCCGCCAGCTCGCCCAGATCCACGGCATAGGAGGCCACCTCCTGTTCCAGTTCCTGGGCCAGACCGCTGATTTCCTCGGTGCGGCGATAGATACGATCGATGGTCTTGAGCAGATCGGATTCCTTGACCACCGCCAGCCGCAGCGGGCGACGCAGCACGCGCGCCAGCTCGTCGTAGGCGAAGATGTCCGTGGGGTCGGCCAGGCCGACCAGCAACCCTTCGGGGCTGTCTTGCAACGCGAGCGCGCGAAAGCGCCGGGCATAGGTCTCGGGAATCAGCCGCACCACTTCCGGTTTGTAGTTGTAGCGCTTGAGATCAACGTATGGGATGTTGAGCTGCTGGGAAAGAAAATTTAGCAATTGATCTTCGGCGATAAAACCGTTCTCCACCAGCACGCGGCCGAGCTTGCGACCACTCTTCTTCTGGTCCGCCAGTGCCGCGGTCAGCTGCTCTTGGGAAATGACTTTGTGGGCGATCAAAAGATCGCCGATCCGGATTTTTTTCGGACGTTCCGCTGTAGACACTGCCATGGCACCCTGCCGCTGTTAGAACTGCGTATATAGAGAATCCTCCCCTAACTCTATAACATGGAAAGACAAACTCCAGTTGCCGGCCGAACCGGCCGGGGAAGGAGCCGTCCAGAATCCCGGATTGTTGCCACGTTTGAGGTCAATTACGCCATTTCCGGTAAGGTTAACCCTCCTTCAAGGCGCGAAAAAGAATGTTCCACATTGTGCTGTACCAGCCAGAAATCCCGCCCAATACCGGCAACATCATGCGCCTGTGCGTCAACGCCGGCGCGCGGCTGCACCTCGTCGAACCGCTGGGATTCAAACTGGAAGACAAGGAACTCCGGCGCGCCGGACTGGATTACCGAGAGTGGGCGGATGTCCGAACCTATCCGGACTTCGAGGTTTTTCTCGAAACGGTGCAGCCACCCCGTGTGCTCGCTTTCTCCACCCGCGCCCGGCGTTTTTATACCGACGCGCAATATAAGGAAAACGATGTGCTGCTGTTCGGCCCCGAAACCCGCGGTCTGCCGCAGAACCTGCTCGACAACCTTCCGGAAGAACACCGTCTGCGATTACCGTTGGTGCCCGGCAACCGCAGTCTCAATCTGTCAAATGCGGTTGCGGTGGTGGTGTATGAAGCATGGCGACAGCAGGGATTCGTCGGAGGACAGTAGCTTCTGATTTCATATCCACACACACAGAGAGAGTTCACCTTGGTATATTCAAATCCTGGCCGGACTGAACGGAATAAACAGACAGGAGAAGTCCGTCATACCGTTTGGTTATATTGGCACTGAGTATTGACCACTAACCGGTCAGGTGCCCACCAAAAATAAACTCAATACCACGTAAGGAGAAGCACATGAACCCACGGCATTCCGGTATCGCTCTGATCTGTGCGCTGGCATTAATGACAGGATGCGCCACGGAAACCCCCTCGGCGCCCACCAGCGCCAAGGCGGCAACGCAGTCAGCGCTCGAACCCATCCCGCCGAACAAAGACAACGACCTGCGCCTGTTTTATACGGATGGAAGTACCGCCAAGGGCAGCACGGCGCTCGAAAAAATGGCAACCGATGCGAATCTGACACTATGGCTCGCGGGTAACCAATTCTTCGCCATGGAGGATGTCGTGCACGCCTTCCAGAAGGCGCACCCTGAAGCCGGCAATGTCGGCCTGATCACCTTACCGCCGGGAATTATCCTGAACGCCATCCATAAAGGCGGCTGGGCCTACGGCGGCAAGGAATACCGCATGCAGCCCGACATCTACGCGTCGGTTCAGCTCGGACACCTCCAGAAGCTCAAGAGTGGCGGGAAGATGGACCAGTACATGACCTATACCCATAACGCCCTGACGCTGGCCGTCGCCAAGGGTAACCCCAAGCACATCAAAGGGATCGATGATCTCGGGCGCAGCGATTTACAGGTGATGCTGCCTAACCCGATCGATGAAGGGATCATGACCTTTTATGCCAAGAAGGTCCTCACCGAGCATGATCTCTGGGACAAAATTACTGGTGGCAAGAAAGAGTGCAAATCCTGCCGGCCCGTACCCAATGTCTATTTTACCGCGGTGCACCACCGCGAGATTCCGGATGGCCTTAAGGTCGGGACCGTGGACGTGGGTATCGTCTGGGAGACCGAAATCAAAAATGCCCTTGA
>JBGPBL010000124.1:0-4416 GCA_041481225.1 Sulfurifustaceae bacterium
CGAGAGTACAGCCAGCGCCTGAAACGGGTCATTCCGGGGGGCGCGCATACCTACAGCCGGGGCGATGACCAGTACCCGGCCAACGCGCCGCAGATCCTGGCGCGCGGCAAAGGCGCCTACGTGTTCGATCCGGCCGGCCGTGCCTATCTCGATTACGGCATGGGCCTGCGAGCCGTGAACATCGGCTACGCAGAGCCCGAGATCGACGCCGCTGCCATCCGGCAGATCCAGAACGGCAACAACCTGACGCGGCCGTCGCTCATCGAGTTGGAGGCCGCAGAATTGCTCACCGGGTTGATTGACTCGGTCGACATGGTGAAGTTCACCAAGAATGGTTCCACCTCCGTGTCGGCCGCAGTGAAACTTGCCCGCGCCTATACCGGAAGAGAAATGGTGGTGCGTTGCGCCGAACACCCGTTCTTCTCTTACGACGACTGGTTTATCGGCTCGACACCGCTCACGCGCGGCATTCCGCGGGACAGCATCGAAAAGACAAAAACCTTCCGATATAACGATATCGCCTCACTGGAAACATTGCTCGGCCAGCATCCCGGCCAGTTTGCGTGTGTGGTGTTGGAACCGGCAGCCACCGAGGAACCAAAGGATGGATTCCTGCAGCGTGTGCAGGAACTTTGCCGGAAAAATGGCATTGTGTTCATCCTGGATGAAATGATCACCGGCTTTCGCTGGCATATGAAAGGTGCCCAGCATGTCTATGGCGTGAAGCCCGATCTATGTACGTTCGGCAAGGCGATGGCCAACGGCTTCTCGGTGTCTTGTGTCGCGGGGCGGCGTGAGATCATGGAACTCGGCTCGATTGAGGTCGAGGGAAGGGAGCGGGTTTTTCTATTGTCCACCACCCACGGCGCAGAGATGTCCGGGTTGGGCGCTTTTGTCGCGACCATGGATTTCATGCAGCGGCACAGGGTTGTCGAACACCTCTGGGACTATGGCCGGAAACTTATGGCCATGATGCAGCGTCAGGCTGAAGCCCACGGAGTGAATCACAGCTTCAAGGTCGGCGGTGTTGCCTGCTCTCCATACTATGTTACGCACGACCTGGCTGGCGCCAATTCACTGGCCCTGCGCACGCTGTTCTCGCAGGAGATGATCCGTAACGGTGTGCTGATACCCTGGATCGCGTTGTCCTACCGGCATGGTGATGAGGAGCTTGCCATCACTGAGCGCGCCATCGATCGGACATTTGCCATTTACCGTCGTGCTTTGGAGGAGGGAGTAGAGAAGTACCTCAAAGGCCCCGTCATCAAGCCGGTGTTCAGGAAACACAATTGACGTGCCTGGTTCCTGTTTCATTTTTCCTGGCCAGCGTGTCGGCACAGCAGCAATGCCAGTTGCTCTTTCGGCAAGGATTTCGTTGCTGAATTCTTTTGGAGCATATCGATGGTAAGTAAAAAAATTGTGGTGGTGACAGGCGGCGCCGGACTGTTGGGACGCCACTTCTGTGGCGCGGTTGCCGAGCAGGGCGGTCTGGCCATCGTCGCCGATCTGGACACGGCCACTGCCGAGCAGGTTGCGGCAGAAATCAATGCGGCCGGTCGCCGGGCCGAAGCCGCAAAACTGGATATTACATCGGCAGACTCGGTGGACGGTTTGATTGCTTCCCTTCATGCCCGTCACGGCCGTATCGATGCTGTGGTCAACAACGCCTACCCACGCAACAAGAATTGGGGACGGAAACTGGAAGAAGTGAACTACGCAGACTTTTGTGAAAACGTAAGTATGCATCTGGGCGGTTACTTTCTGGTTGCCCAGCGCTTCGCCCTGTATTTCCGTGCCCACGGTGGTGGCAACATTGTCAACATGGCGTCGATCTACGGCACCCTGGCTCCGCGGTTCGAAATCTATGCCGACACGGCGATGACCATGCCTGTGGAGTACGCTGCCATCAAGTCCGCGGTCATCCAGCTTACCCGCTATTTTGCACAGTATTTCAAAGCAGACGGCATCCGTTGCAATGCGATCTCACCCGGTGGCATCCTCGATCAGCAGCCGGAAGCGTTTCTGAAACGATACCACAGCCACTGCGGAGCGAAGGGTATGCTCGATGCACAGGATATCGCGGGGACTCTGGTATTCCTGCTGTCCGATGCTTCGCGATACATGACCGGACAAAACCTGGTTGTGGATGACGGGTTTTGTTTATGACGTCAGGTAGCTGATGTCAGCGGCTATCTGGTCAACCGGCGAATTGAAATTCGGGTAAATGCTTTATCAACCATCGAGCAGCATCGCCGGCAGCCAAGTAGCGCGCACAACTGACGCGCGATACGCCCATGAAAAAACCAGGCCGTAACGACCCCTGCCCCTGCGGCAGCGGCAAGAAATACAAGCAATGTTGCCAGCGGCATGAGGAGGCGCGGACAGCAACGACGCGCGCCGTGGACACGTCGAGCCCCGATGTCATCGAGGTCGCGATGGCGCACCACCAGGCCGGGCGCCTGCCCCAGGCAGAAGCCATCTACCGGCAAATACTCCAGACAGAACCTGACAACCCGCGCGCGCTGCGTTTGTTGGGACTGATCGCCTTCCAGGTGGGAAAGCACGACATCGCCGTTGAATTGATCGGCAGGGCGCTCTCATTCAAACCGGATTATGCCGAAGCCCACAACAACCTGGGTGCGGTACTCCAGGCACAGGGCAAGCTCGACGCGGCTATTGCCAGTTTTCGCCAGGCACTCGTGTTCAAACCGGATTATGCGGAAGTACACAACAACCTGGGCGCGGCCATCCAGGCACAAGGCAAGCTCGACGCAGCGGCCGAAAGTTACCGCCAGGCAGTTTCACTGAAGCCCGATTATGCCGAGGCCCACAACAACCTGGGGAACATGCTCCACGCGCAAGGCAATCCCGACGCGGCGATCCAGAGTTTCCGCCAGGCACTCGCGCTCAAACCGGATTATGCCGAAGTGCACAACAACCTGGGAGCGGCTCTTCAGGCACAAGGCCAGTTCGATGCGGCGATTGAGAGCTACCGCCAGGCACTCGCGCTCAGATTGGATTATGCCGAGGCACACAACAACCTGGGAATTCTATTAAAGATACAAGGCCGCCTCGACACAGCAGCCGAGAGTTTCCGCCAGGCGCTCGCGCTCAGACCGGATTATGCCGAGGCCCACAACAATCTGGGGAATGTGCTTTATGAGACAGGCAAGATTGATGGAGCAATCGAGAGTTTCCGCCGGGCGCTCGCGCTCAATCCGAATCATGCCAAAGCCCACAACAACCTCGGCAACGCACTCCGGGACCAGGAAGAGCTCGACACCGCCGTTGTCTGCTTCCGTAAAGCGATTGCGCTCAAGCCCGATTATGCGGAGGCCCACAACAACCTGGGCAATGCGCTGCAGGATCAAGGCAAGCTCGACGCGGCCATCGCGAGCTTCCACACCGCGCTCGCGATCAAGCCGGACTATGGCGAGGCGCATTGGAACGAATCATTGGCGCTGCTGATGCAGGGCCGGCTGCAAGCGGGCTGGGCGAAGCACGAGTGGCGGCTCAAACAGAAGGAAAATATCCCCGATTACCGCAATTTCCCGTCCCTGCGGCCGATGTTCGCGGGGGAAGACCTTGCCGGCAAAACCATTCTGCTGTGGGCGGAGCAGGGCTTGGGCGATGAAGTCTTTTTCGCCAGTGTGTTGCCGGACGTTATTCGAGCCGCTGGCCATTGTGTCATTGAATGTGAGCCCAGGCTGGTGTCTCTCTATACCTGCTCCTTCCCCGCGGCCGAGATTGTCCCCAAGCGCTATCCACCGCACCCGCGCACCCTGCAGCCTGATGTCGAACGGCAATGCCCGATCGGCAGCCTGCCGCGCTGGTTCCGGACCAGCATCGGGAGTTTCCCCCGGCACCACGGCTACCTTGTTCCCGATCCACAGCGGGTGGTTTTCTGGAAGCAGCGCCTCGATGCGCTGGGGTCTGCGCCCAAGGTGGGGATCACCTGGCGCAGCAAGCACCGGAGCCAGTGGCGCAATCTTCACTATACCGAACTCAGTCAATGGGGCCCTGTCCTGACGGTGCCCGGCATGATCTTTGTCAACCTGCAATACGACGACTGCCGCGCGGAACTTGACGCGGCACGGAAACAGTTCGGGGTTGAAATTCATGACTGGGACGATATCGACCAGATGAACGACCTGGACGAGGTGGCGGCCCTGATGGCGGCGCTGGATCTGGTTATCGGGCCGAGCACCTTTCCGGCCCTCTTCGCCGGCGCCCTAGGCGCCCCGGCCTGGATGCTGCTCACCCGACACACCACCTGGAAAACGCTGGGCACGGAGTACCTACCCATGCTCCCCGATATGCGCCTGATCTGGCGCCCTCGAAACGTGGCATGGGATGTCGTGCTTGAGGGAGTCGCGGCGGATCTCAGAGGGGGTATTCGGCGACGGTGAGTCGGGC
>JBGPBL010000125.1:0-4288 GCA_041481225.1 Sulfurifustaceae bacterium
AAAGAATGAAACGAAGACAAGCAAACGCGAGAAACGCCACCGCCGGGGTGTCGATTCACCGAGACGGCGCTATATTGAATGGCGGTTACCATAATTTGGTCACTTGTTCAGAGCTTCCCTAACAGATGCAAGCGTGAAAATTGACGGTAGCGGTGGCCGAGAATTTAAGCGATCTCTAGGCTTATATCTGCGTCGAGAAGTTGGCTCCGGGAAAATAAAGAAACTAAAGTTTGTCGACTCACGTGGGGATAGCCTTGTTCAGCTTGCCGACATGGTCACCGGTGCCATTGCGCGATCTTATGGCGGGCGCCCTGACGCGGACCGCTGGCACAACATGCTTGCCGGGAAGATCAAGAACGTGTGGAACTTCGGGTAAAAGAAAACGGCCGGCACCCGTGAAGATGTCGACCGTTATGGATAAGGCGTCCTCATGGTCTATCTTGGAGATTTCCAAGAAAGCACGCCGTACGGCGCCGGTTCGAACCACAAGGACTGTGTGCAACAAAGTGTAGACAGGCCCGATACCTAGTGCAACCCCCTCCCTGGGTGGGCGCGTTGGGAAAATCACAACATTATGGGATAACAACAATGTATAATCAATATGTTACGTTTTACAAGCGCGTGGATTGTGGCTAGATTTCGTGCAGAATGTTCATATCGGGCGCCCAAGACAAGGAGCGAAAAGAACATGGCAAAGAACAGCAATTAAGACCCTGAGCTTGTTGGCGCCGAGTGAAATTTGACCCCTCCGTGCCGAAGTACTGACCAGTTGATCATGTCATAACATGATTGCTTTTGTTTAGTCCCTATTGGCTCAGTCCTGGCCATTCATCAACCGGCATAAGGCCCGGTATTTGATCAATACTTGGTCGGCGCCAACATTCGCTAAAGCAAAGACGCTCGCCCCTCCGAGTCTGTCGCCGTGAACGAATAGCCCATGGCGATATATCCCTTGCGCCGCTTCTCCCACATGCGCGTCAGCATGGGAATATCCGCATCGACGTAATCGTAGATTCTCACCGTGTGCTTCGCGTGGTGCTGTCGGTGCAGGCGGCCGGCGTACTGCTGCAGCGTCCCGCGCCAGGAAAACGGCATGGCGAGAAACAGCGTATCGAGTGTCGCCTGGTCAAATCCCTCGCCGATAAAGCGGCCGGTGGCGATCAGCAGTCGTGGCTCACCGTCCGTGAGCGCCGCGAACCGCTCGAGCAC
The DNA here is from genome assembly GCA_041481225.1 of Sulfurifustaceae bacterium. Classification (GTDB taxonomy): domain Bacteria; phylum Pseudomonadota; class Gammaproteobacteria; order Acidiferrobacterales; family Sulfurifustaceae; genus Sulfuricaulis. Next base: position 1,210 of record JBGPBL010000125.1, read on the forward strand.
TTCCCGGCATTGCCGCTTGAGAAGCCGTCCATGCAGAACGAACAGGTGGCGGGTGTGTTCCTGTAAATGTTTGGCGAGCAGCTCGACGTGTTCGACCCGCTCCGTCAGCAGCAGGATCTTGCCTCCCGCCTCGAGCGCCTTCCGCGCGTCCTCCACGATCATATCGTTGCGAACCTGGTCGTGCACAAGGCCTGCGTTGACGTCGTGAATCGTGGAGGCCGCCGCTGTCAGGCGAAACGCAGTGTATCGGGGAATGACATGGTGTTCGAAGGATCGCTCCAGCGAGCTGGCGGCGACGTTGAGTCGTATCGGACCGCACTGCATGACGATGATCGGGTGATGGCCATCACGCCGGGTGGGCGTGGCGGTGAGACCGAGGACGTATTTTGCCTTGACCGCCTTGAGCACCTGCTCGAAGCGGAAGGCCGAAAGGTGATGGCATTCATCCACGACGACGTGACCGTAATTCGCCACCAGATCCTTGACCTCGCCCTGACGGTTGAGGCTTTGAATGACGGCGACGTCAATGCGCCCCGTCGGCTTGGCCTTCCCTCCCCCGATGACGCCGATCTCGGATTCCTGCAGGCCCAGGAAGCTGGCCAGGCGCGAGCGCCACTGTTGCAGCAGCTGGACACGGTGGACGAGCACCAAGGTGTTCGCTTTTCGGTTGGCAATCATCCAGGCCGCCACTACAGTCTTGCCGAAGGCGGTCGGGGCGCAGAGGATGCCGATGTCGTGTTCAGGTAATGCCCGCGCCGTTTGCTGCTGGAGGGCGGAGAGTTCACCGCCAAAGGCCACGTTGATGGCCGTGCCCGCGCAGCGCTCGTCGACGATATCGGCCTGGATGCCGCACGACTCAAGCAGTTCCACGACCTCCTCGAGACAGCCACGAGGCAGCGCGATGTGTTTCGGAAAATCTTCGGCGCACCCGATGATGCGGGGTTTGCCGTAGGTCGACAGCCGCATCGCCTGCGCCTTGTAGAACTCGGGGTTCTGGAAAGCCGCGAGCCGGATCAGCCGGTTCAGCAGGGGTTGGGGCAAACCGGACTTCTCGAGGTAGACCAGGTTCGAGAGGGTGATGGAGACCCGCGCGGGAAACGGACCGGTGAGGGGCTTCTCGGCGCGCTTGCGCGAGGGCGGCAGCGTCCACGGGTCGTCCGCCAGCTCATCCTCGACGTAACTCGGTCTCACGCCAATAATGCCCTCGGCGGCGGCCGTCTGCTCGACGAGGCGCTCAACCTCCCGGCGGGACATCCGGCGCAGTGCGGACAGATAGGACCACTGATCGGGGTAGGGATTAAGCTCCTCGTCCACGAACACGCTGTGGCCCTGCTCGCGCGGTGCGCGCTGCAGGGGGAGCGCAATCAAATTGCCGAACCCGCCCTTGGGCAGCGTGTCCTGGTTGGGGAACAACCGATCGTAGGAATCGAGCCGAAGCTGGCGCGCGCGGGTGCAGGTGCGGGTAATGAGGGCGCTGCCAATTTGCCGCGCGAGATTCGCCGGCACGGGTTCCGAGAAGAACAGCCACACATGCGCGCCGTTGCCGGAGCGGGATCTCTCGATGGCGGCCGGTATGCCAAGCTCACGGCAACTTCTGTGGAACCCGCGCACATCCGCGGGCCAATCTTCGCCATCGAAGTCGGCCGCCAAGAACCAGCAGGTCTCGTCCTTGAGCAGCGGGTAGACGCCCAGGGTATGCCGCCCGGCGAGATGGTCGTGGATTACGGGGTCGGTGAGCGGCAGGAACTGGCGGTGCGAACATTCCGCGCACTTGATTCGAGGTTTCTCGCAGATCCCCTGACGCCATTCGTTGGCGCAGGCGGGCGCGTACCCGGCCTTGCCGTGTCTTCCCTCCCAGCGCAGCGGATAAACGTCTTCCCGGCCTTTGAAGAGATTGCGGAACAGGGAAACTTTTGCGGAGGTGGGTGAAGAGTGAGTAACGGGCGAATCGACAATGGCGCGGGTCTCGCCGCGGACTTCTTCCGTTTCGTTATTTCCGCTTGGCGTGTTGGTCGGCAACCCGAGCTGGGCGCGCAACTGAGCATTCTCACTGCGCAGCTGTGCGCATTCGGCGCGCAGTGCTTCAAACTCAGTCCCAAGAACGGGTGTGGAGGACGCCATGTGGCTTCTTGCCGTTGAGCCGTGTGGAAGACGATGATTAAGTAGCTGTGAACCCCAGATGCTTCGCGAAAAACCTATAAAGATCAAGACTGTCGACTGTCAAAATTATTGTCGCAATTCTCCACCACTGTCATTTTTATTGTCTTTTTATCCCGGAAGAGTCATTGTGACAGTCATAAAAAACCCAATTAAATCAATGGGGATGACTGTCAGAATTAATGGCGCGCGACAGTTGTCGGGCGCCATTAAAGTTGATAGTCGCGCCATTAATTTTGATAGCCTTACATTCATACAGTTTTTAAAGGGCTTACATAGCTAACCGTTGGGCACTTTAGTGCTCCCAGCCCACGGAGAAGGGTCAAAACTAGACTCGAATTTAAGACACAATCCAGAAAAACTCGTGCATGGTCGTTATAGTGGGGAGATATCGCACGAACAAGCCGGATCACTGTTCGACATATTCAACACCAAACTATTTCCCCAGCCTGCTAAGCACCACTTTCGCGGCGAGGACCATCTTGGGGTCGTCAAACATCTGCAGTTGTACGATCGCCCCCTCCAGCACGATCAAAGCCTGCCTGGCTATCGTTTCGGCAGCGTTGGCATAACTGGGGCGAAGCCAATCGGCGATGTGTCGCATCACATCGGTTTTATGATCACGCGCGATCTCCACCACTCCGGGAATGGAATCTCCTATTTCTGCGACGGCATTGATGAACGCGCATCCCCGAAACCCGGGTTCCCGGTACCAGAGCAACAGGGCATCGATCAACTGCTCGGGCTTGGGCTGCTTACGGCCCTGGGCCAGCTTCAGCCAGCCCGCGAAGCTCTTGAGCCATTGTCGGTGGCGGGTCTCCAGGAACACCCGCACCAGATCTTCCTTGGAAGGGAAATGCCGGTAGAAGCTCATCTTGGCGACGCGTGACTCGGCAATGAGACGATCGATTCCGACCGCCCG
>JBGPBL010000126.1:0-4274 GCA_041481225.1 Sulfurifustaceae bacterium
CGACAGCCGATGCGCCATACCACGAAGCCCGTCATCGCCCTACTCGCCGCAGCGGCGCTCGTTTTTCTCGGGCTCTGGATTACCCACCGGCGCCTGTTTGACCTGGCCGCGCTGATGTTCCGGATCGACCTGTTTGCTTTCGGCGGCGGGTTTTCCTCCGTGCCCCTCATGTTCCATGAAACCGTTGAGGTCCACCGCTGGCTGGACAGGGCAACGCTTCTCGACGGTATTATGCTTGGCCAAGTCACACCCGGCCCGATTGTGATTACCGCGACTTTCATTGGCTATCTATTGGCGGGCCTGGCAGGCGGCGTGACGGCGACGATAGCTGTGTTTATACCTTCGTTTCTCATGCTGATTGGGATTGCGCCTTACTTCGAGCAAATGCGAAGTTCGTCCCTGTTCAACAAGATCATTGCCGGAACTTTGTGTTCGTTTGTCGGGCTGTTGCTGATCGTCACTGCCCGTTTCGCGCAAGGCGTCAGTTGGGACTGGGCGCGCTTGGTGCTGGCCGTCGGCTCGTTTCTCGCGTTGCGGCTGAAGGTGAACGTTCTCTGGACAGTCCTTATCGGCGCCGGGCTGTCGATCGCGTTATGCCGATGACCCCGGCTGGAGGGTAAAACAATGCCCCAGAAATCGGGAATTACAATTAACATTCCAGGACTTGGGGTGCGGAACATCCTGACGATCGTCAGCGACTACACGGGCACCCTCTCATTTGACGGCAAGCTGATTGCGGGCATCAGGGAGCGGATGAACGAACTTGCGGATCACGTGGATATCCACATCGTGACCGCAGACACAACTGGTACTGCCCGGAAGGAGCTTTCGGGCATCCGCCTCAAAAAGATACTGAAACTGAAGGGGAACGACCACGATTGCCAAAAGCGAGCCTACCTGGAACAACTCGATCCAAGGCACGTGGCAGTGTTCGGCAATGGAAACAATGATCGGCTTCAATTAAGAGCAGCCAAGGATGCTGGAGGACTGGCAATCGCCGTTGACAACGGTGAAGGCTGTGCAGTTGATGCCATCATGAATGCGCACATTTTCATCAACGGGATCGCAAATGCGCTGGATCTGCTCCTCTATCCGAAACGCTGCGTTGCCACCTTGCGATTCTGAAAGCCCCCAGGAACAAACTGTTCCCCTGCTCGATCCTGCGCTCACCGGCTGCCCAGTAAAAAAAAAGTCCCGATGTCACTGACATCACCGACACAAGAGTATTAAGAACATCAGGAGGAAAGGTAGGCCTCGCGAAAACCGGGGGCCGAAATCATAGATTTTCAAGGTTCGCAAGGCCCTGCGATTTTGCCGCATTGTAGTTACCCGGCATCGCTACCTGAGATTCAGGAGGAACCTTATGCGATCCCGCGTTGGCACTCCTATCGCAATCCAGTCCGCCCTTCTGCCGGTTGTGCTAAGCGCAACGATGGCATTTCTGCTAACGAACGCTGGGTCCGCCCGAACGCAGACTGTCGGCACAATCCCGCAGCCCCCCATCGCCTCGCAGCAGACCAGTCATAGCGGGGCGGTGGAGTCGGTAGCATACAGTCGGGACGGCCGCTGGCTGGCTTCCGGCAGCCGAGACCGCACGGTCAAACTGTGGGACGTGACGACGGGCCGTGAACTGCGCACGCTGACCGGTCACAAGGACTTCGTAACCTCGGTCGATATCAGTCAAGACGGCCGCTGGCTCGCTTCTGGAAGTTTGGACCGCACCATCAAGCTCTGGGACCTGAGCACGGGGCACGAACTGCGCACCCTGGTGGGTCACGAAGACGCGATTAGGTCGGTAAACTTCAGCCCAGACGGGCGGTTGCTGGCGTCCGGAAGTTTTGACAATACGATTAAGCTGTGGGACGCCGCGACCGGCCGTGAACTACGCACGCTGATCGGTCACAGCAAGTGGATAAACTCGGTCGTGTTCAGCCCCGACGGGCGACAACTGGCGTCGGCCAGCTCTGATGACACAATCAAGCTTTGGGATGTGGCTACTGGCCATGAGCTGCGTACCCTGACCGGCCATGCTCAGTCGGTAAGATCGGTAGCATTCAGCCCGGACGGGCAGCTGCTGGCATCGGGAAGCTTCGACAACACAGTTAAGTTGTGGGATTTGGCGACGGGTCGTGAGTTGCGCACCCTACGCGGTCACACCCGCTGGGTTCGATCGGTAGCGTTTAGCGGGGATGGACGCCGGGTGGCCTCCGGGAGCTATGACAACACGATCAAGCTGTGGGATGTGGCTACGGGCCGCGAGTTGCATACTTTGATTGGTCACCGTAATTCCGTAAGGTCCGTAGCGTTCAGCCCAGACGGGCGCCACGTGGCTTCGGGGAGTTACGACAACACGGTCAAGCTCTGGGATGTAGCGACGGGTCACGAATTGCGGACTTTGGGCGTGGACACCGAGTCCGTAGCTTCAAAACGATAAGCGGAGAACGCCACCAGAGTACGCGCCGCTGGCATTGAACTGATTCCACCCCGCACCTGTTTCTCTAACTCGACCCAAGCAGATTCCTCGCTTCGCGCGGAATGACAATTCATGCTCGCGCTGGTGGCCACGGTTAGAGATCCAGCAGTGGGTGAGAATTCGGCAGCATCCGCACGCAAATTACCGGCTTCAGCTGCCGCCGGATATCTTTTTCGCAAATCCAAGCCGTCAAGCGTCACACAGAAAGGTGCGCTGTGTCCTTGTTCCACAAGGGCGAGGAAGACAGAATTCGTTGTTAAAGGCCGCGGCCCCGACAGTCCAGAACCAGGGGGCACGTCATGAGCACAACGAGCACACCGAGGTGCGGCATCGAGGGCTGCGAGAAGATGATCGCGGCACTGCAGCAGGCCCTCGCTGGGAATCCCGATGACCTCACGCTGCGCTACCAGCTTGGTATCTGTTACAGCGGAGTCTGCCGCCCACACTCGTTGACCTCTCCCGAACTGGCCCTGCAGCACCTGCGCTGTACCGCAAGCGGCATCGGAGCAATGCGCGATGACCTGCTTCGCGCCCGGGTCATGGCCCTTCGCGGCATCACCTACACTCGATGCTCAACCCTGCCTTTAGACGCCCGCCTTTCTGCCGCCATGGAGTGTTACCAGGAAGCCGCGGCCCTCTACTTCGCGCAATCGAGGTTTACCGACTGGGCGAGGATGCAATTCAACCTGGGGAACGCCTGGTGTGACGTCCGCGAGGATCGTTTTCTCGACAAGTGGGAGAAAGCGATTTCGCACTACGAGCAAGCATTGTTTTTTCGCACCCGGGAGTCGGATCCGCACGGCTTCGCAGCCACCCTGGAAAACCTGGGCAGTGCCTACCGGGAACGGAAGCAGGGGGACAAGGCCACGAATGTGCGCCAGGCTATTAACTGCTATCGTCGTGCCGCACAAGTCTGCCGGATCGGCTGCGCGCCCGGCCAGTGGGCAGCCCTTCACAATAATCTCGGGAACGCCTACCTGTCGCTGCCGGCAACCGATCGGGACCTCGAGACTTCATGGGCTCGCAAGGCCATTCGTCATTTCGATCTCGCACTGCGCGTCAGAACGGTTGAGCATAGCTCCCTGGATTACGGAATCACACAACTGAATCGTGCCCAGGCCTATCTGCGGCTGGGAATGGCCGACTCACCCGCCGATCTGACCGAATCGGCGCGGAGTTTCCGCGAGGCACACGAAGCTTTGATCAAGGCCATGCGCCCTCAGGAAGCCAGGATGGCGGCGCGGGGATTTGACCTGGCCGTCCAGGCGGTCACGTCCTCAGCTTTCGAAGCGAGCCCAAGGCCACAATAATCATGGAGGCCACCAATCTCTGATTGGGTACCGCAAATGTTGACTGAATCGATCGGCGTGGTCAGGTTGAAATGAGAATCAACACTCGTGTGCGATACGCCATCCGCATGATGGCGGACATCGCCAGGTATAGCGGCGGTGAACCGGTCAAGGTAGTGGACATCGCCGGGCGGCAGGGCCTCTCCAAGTTCTACCTCGACCAACTGGGGGCGCCGTTGCGACACGCCAATCTTCTGAAGAGTGTCCGGGGCAAGAAGGGCGGCTACATGCTCAACCGGGTCAGCGCCAAGATCAAATTGATCGACATCATCGAGGCGGTGGACGGACCCGTTTGCCTGATGGACTGCATTCTGGACCCGGGCCAGTGCGATCGATCGGATTTCTGCGAGTGTATCGGTATTTGGCGAGATATCAACGCAGCCATGGTCACAGCCCTGGAAAAGTATTCGCTCGCCGACCTGGTTGACACCAGCCGCTCGGTATCCCGGCTC
>JBGPBL010000127.1:0-4272 GCA_041481225.1 Sulfurifustaceae bacterium
CGCCATACAAATTCATGGCAAGCCCTCCAACAAGCATGTAATGGATTTTGTTGTCGTCGAGCTGCCGAAATAACTCAAGGTAAAACACGTTGCGTCCTCAACTCCGATTGCAACCAATCACGGAATCAGAGCATACACAATTTCACATCACGCTGCCTTCTGTTCATTCTCGATCGGTGTATCCAATTCATTTCCCCACTCCGAATAACCGGCGGCATATCCCAGAATGTTCTTGTAACCGAGGTATTTCAGCACAAAATAGGTATGCGAGGAACGCATATGCGTCTGGCAATAGGGAATGATCTCCTTGTCCAGGGTTACGTCGAGATCGTACAGAGCCCGAAGTATGTCTGCCTTCGGGCGTAGACGCATGCCATTTTCCTCATCCACGGCGCTGAGCCAATCGAAATGTACCGCGCCGGGGATTTTCCCGCCCCGATCCGTGATGATAAGTTCGTTCGTGAACTCTTCGGGTGTGCGCGAATCCAGAAATACGGTGTTCGGGTTGCCGATTTTACTGAGGATATATTCTTTCGTGGCCAGCGCCTTGCCGGTACGCCGGGCTTGGTAATTCGACGCCTGCGGCGTATTGGGCTTCTGTTCCGCCGGCAGGCCCTCACTCTTCCACGCAGCCCAGCCACCATTGATGACAGAGACGGCTGTGTGGCCCAACTCCTCAAGGGTCCAAAACAGGCGGCAGGCCATTGGGTTGCCCTGTCCATCGTAGGCCACGACATGGCGTTTTGGCGTAAGACCAATCGCCGACAATGAACGGCTTAAGACCTCGTTAGACGGAATGTCACAATCCGTATTGTCGTGAGGACTCAGAATGCTTGGGTAGTCCAGCCTTATTGCGCCGGACACATGACCACTATCGTAGGAGCCACGATAAGAGAGGTCGACGATCAACAGGCGCGGGTCGTTCAGTTTGCCGACCAGTTCCGCTGGCTCAATCAGGAGCGGCAACAAAGTGTCTTTCATGAAGTTATTATTTCCTTTGCACTGTTGCTCAGAGCTGGTCGGTCCCAGGATATTTTGTACAACTTCCGAAACCGGCCCGAAGGCGGCCTCCCTCATAGAAACCGCTTAAATAACAGTATAGATTAGCTTTTCGGAACAGGGCGATGAGGCAATACTGTAGCGGCTAAGGCCATCAAAATACCGGCGGAAGTCGATATTGCCGGTTCGGAACAACCAAAAACCTGCTGCAAAAATCAGAAAGTAAGGAAATACTGTTTGTTGGCAGATCTACGCTGGATGGAGGAAAACAAATATCTGCGGGATTTTACGGCTAGCGCCTCTGGAGAAGCGCCACGGCGTGGGCGGCAATGCCCTCTTCGCGTCCGGCAAAACCGAGTTTCTCGGTGGTAGTGGCCTTGATGTTCACCGAGCGCTTATCCATACCAAGGTCAGCGGCGATGTTGGCGGTCATCTGCTCAAGATACGGCGCGAGGCGCGGCACCTGCGCGACCACCGTGCTATCGATGTTGCCCACAACCCAACCGTTGCTGGCCATGGCATCCTTTACCTTACGCAGCAGCTTGCGGCTGTCGATATTCTTGTACTGGGCATCGGTATCTGGAAAGTGCCGGCCGATGTCGCCGAGCCCGGCCGCACCGAGACAGGCATCACAAATGGCATGGATCAGCACATCGGCATCCGAATGGCCATGCAAGCCTTTGCTGTGTGGAATTTTCACGCCACCGAGAATGAGATCGCGCCCTGCTACGAGCGGATGGACATCGTAACCATGACCGATACGCATCATGTCAGCCGCTCCCCTGCTGTTGCTTCAAATATAATTCTGCCAAGGCGAGATCATCCGGCAGTGTGATTTTGATATTGTCCGCATGGCAGGCAACCACGTACGGATGTCCGCCAGCTGCCTCGATGGCGGAAGCTTCATCCGTAATCTCGTATCCATCGTCAAGCGCCTTCTCGAGCGCTTGTTGCAGCTTCCCGATCCGGAACATCTGTGGCGTCGCCGCGCGCCACAGGCCCTTGCGATTGACGGTTTCGATGATACGCCCTGCGTTGTCCACGCGCTTGACCGTATCCAATATGGGCAATGCCAGCAAGCCGCCATCCACTGCATCGACAGCAGAAATCAATTTATCGATGTCATCAAGGCGCACGCAGGGGCGCACGGCATCGTGGACCAGCACCCAGTCTTCAGGTTTGGCATGGTCAGCGAGCTTCCCAAGGCCGTTCAGCACGGTATGTGCACGGGTCTCTCCGCCCGGGGAGCTGCCCAAAAATCCTGGCAGGCAACCCCATTCCGATGCGAGCCTCTGCCAATGGCTATCCTGATCCGAAACACCGACCAATACACCACGAATGCGCGGATGGGCGCACAAGCGTTCAATGGTATGCAGGATGACGGGACGTCCGGATAACAGGAGATATTGCTTGGGAACGGAAGACTGCATACGCAGCCCTCGACCCCCGGCCGGTATGAATGCCCAGACTCCGGATGCGTCGATCAAACGGGAAACGCCTTTTTAGATAATCAGGCGCGGTCTTCGATGTAGCTGCGGATACGATCCCTGGCGGCTTCCGTGGCAATTCCTTGTATCGCGGCGATCTCACGCGCCAGATAACTGTTCGCGGTTTCGAGCAGCATGGATTCCTCAAACGACAGGCCAGATTGTTTCTTCCAGCGCGTCAGATCGCGCACCACTTCACCCAGCTCCATGCAGGAACCGGAATTGATTCGGCGTTCGATATCCTTGCACCGTTCAGCCCAGTTGCCGCCGGTAACGCGGCGCTTGCCCTTGGCCGAAAGGACTTTGAACAATTCCTTAAGTTTCTTGCTGTCGAGCAACGGGCGGATGCCGCTTTTTTCCACATTTGTTTGCGGCACCTTGACGGTCATCTGGGTGTCCTGGATGCGGATGACAAAACAGGTTTCGAGCTTGCCGGAGAGATAGATATCTTCCACGGCATCGATGGCACCGACACCGGCAGATGGATAAAAGACGGTATCGCCAACCTTGAAACGGGGACGCTTTGCCATTCCGCAACCCTCCTGGGTCAGTATGTTGCAGCGATTGATAAGTTATTGGAGTCTATTACTGCAATGCATTAGATTATGCCTCTAACTACCTAGCATGACAAGCTTTTTCAAAATTCCCTGTAGAGAGCGGCCAAGACGCAACTAGGGTAAAATTGCCGGCCTTTGAAAATAGAAATCGGCACGTGGCCGTGGTCCTTTAACCCCGAAAAGCCTTTTGATTTCACTATTTAAGCCAATTCTCCCCGTTCGTAGCGGCAAGCCGGCCTTCTGGAGCCGGCTCTATGGCAGCGCACGTGGGCTTGCGATCGCCGAGGCCGGCCAGGCCCATACAGCGCCGGTATTGGTCATTACCGCCAGCGTCCACGCCGCGCGGCAGCTGGAAGACGAGATCCGCTTCTACGGCGGGAATAGTCTGCCCATCCTCTCCTTCCCGGACTGGGAATGTCTGCCCTACGACGTGTTTTCTCCGCACCAGGACATTACCTCGCAGCGCCTCGAGACCCTGTACCGATTGCCCGGCCTCACACGCGGGATCGTACTCGCCTCGGCCTCAACGCTCATGCACCGCCTGGCGCCAACCGACTATGTGTCCGGGCACAGTTTCATGCTCAGGGTGGGCGACAAACTCGACATCCAGCACCTGCGCGAACAACTCACACGCTCCACCTACCGCAGCGTGTCGCAGGTCATGGAGGCCGGCGAATTCGCCGTGCGTGGCGGTCTCGTGGATATTTTCCCCATGGGCAGCCATGCACCCTACCGCATCGACTTATTTGGTGAACAAGTGGACTCCATCCGCGAATTCGACCCGGTCAGCCAGCGTTCTGGGAATAAACTGGAATCCATTCAGCTTCTGCCGGCACGCGAATTTCCACTGACGGAAAATGCCATTCAACATTTCCGTCAGGCGTTTCGTGCCCGGTTCGAGGGCGATCCACAAAAGGTCTCAATATATCGGGATGTCAGCAAGGGAATAAGCCCGGCGGGAATCGAATACTACCTGCCGTTGTTTTTCCCGCAGACCGCCACCTTCTTCGATTACTTGCCGCCAGCCACGTTATGTGTCGTCGAGGCGGGAGTGGCGCAGGTGACTGAAACTTTTCAGCGTGAGGCGGAAACCCGATTCAACGAGAGGCGCCATGATCGCGAACGCCCGCTGTTACCACCAGCCGATGTATTTATCGGCGTCATGGATTTCTCCTTGGCCCTGAAAAACTACCCACTGGTCGAGCTTCTTGAATTCGATATGCGAGGAC
>JBGPBL010000128.1:0-4201 GCA_041481225.1 Sulfurifustaceae bacterium
CCATGCCACCGCCGAAACTCCGGGCTCGATTCACGAGGGCGGCGAGCTTGGCTACGCGCTCTCGCACGCCTACGGCGCCGCCTTCGACAACCCTGATCTTCTCGTCGCCTGTGTCGTCGGCGATGGCGAAGCCGAGACCGGACCGCTGGCCGCCGCCTGGCATTCGAACAAGTTTCTGAATCCCGCCACCGACGGCGCGGTGTTGCCGATTCTGCACCTGAACGGCTACAAGATCGCCAATCCCACGGTGCTCGCGCGCATCCCGCACGCGGAGCTCGAGAACCTGTTCCTCGGCTACGGTTACCAGCCGTACTTCGTCGAAGGGGATAATCCCGAGACCATGCACCAGCTGATGGCAGCGACGCTCGATGCTGTAATTGGCGAGATCAAATCGATACAACAGAAGGCACGTGCGAATGGTGTGGGCGCCCGCCCGTGCTGGCCGATGATTATTCTCAGGACCCCCAAGGGCTGGACCGGCCCGAAGGAAGTGGACGGCCAGAAGACCGAGGGCAGCTGGCGCTCGCATCAGGTGCCGTTCGGCGAGCTCGCCGAGAAGCCCTGGCACCTGAAACTCCTCGAACAGTGGCTGCGCAGTTACCGGCCCGAGGAGTTGTTTGATGCGCGCGGCGTGGTCAAGCCTGAGATCGCGGCGCTCGTGCCAAAAGGAGCGCGGCGCATGGGCGCCAATCCGCATGCCAACGGCGGCCTGTTGCTCAGGGACCTGCGGCTCCCCGACTTCCGCGACTACGCCGTGAACGTCCCGCAACCGGGACAGGCGCTGGCCGAACCGACGCGCATCATGGGCCGCTTCCTTCGCGACGTCATGAAGCTCAACCACGAGGCGCGCAACTTCCGTGTTGTGGGACCGGACGAGACTGCGTCCAACCGTCTGGACGCGCTGTTCGAGGTGACAGAACGCGCCTGGGTGGCGGAGCGGTTGCCCGGGGACGACCATCTCGCGCCCGACGGGCGCGTCATGGAGATACTTTCCGAGCACACCTGCCAGGGTTGGCTCGAGGGGTATCTGCTTACCGGCCGGCACGGGCTGTTCTCGTGTTACGAGGCGTTCATTCACATCGTGGGTTCGATGTTCAACCAGCATACCAAGTGGCTGAAGGTGAGTAAGGAGATCCCGTGGCGGCGGCCGATCGCCTCGCTGAATTATCTTTTGACCTCGCACGTCTGGCGCCAGGACCACAACGGTTTCTCGCACCAGGACCCGGGTTTCATCGACCATGTTGTGAACAAGAAGGCCGACGTCATCCGCGTGTATCTCCCGCCCGACGCCAACACGCTGCTCCACGTCACCGACCAGTGTCTGCGCTCGCGTAACTTCGTCAACGTGATCGTCGCCGGCAAGAACGACCAGCCACAGTGGCTCGACATAGATGCCGCCATCAAGCACTGTTCGTCCGGGATCGGCATTTTTGAGTGGGCGAGCAGCGACGCCGGTGGTGAACCGGACGTGGTCATGGCGGCGGCCGGTGATGTGCCGACGCTCGAAATACTGGCGGCGGTCGATCTGCTGCGTAGGTATCTTCCCGATCTAAAGGTGCGGGTCGTGAATGTCGTGGATCTGATGACGCTCCAGCCCAGGGAAGAGCATCCACACGGGCTCGCGGACCTGGAGTTCGACGGACTGTTCACCACCGACAAGCCGATCATCTTTGCCTACCACGGCTATCCATGGCTCATTCACCGGCTTACGTATCGCCGCACGAATCACAAGAATCTGCACGTGCGTGGCTACAAGGAAGAAGGCACGACCACGACGCCATTCGACATGGCGGTGCGTAACGATCTCGACCGCTTCCATCTCGTGGCCGACGTGATCGACCGTGTGCCGAAGCTCGGCTACAAGGCCGCCTACTTGAAGCAGCACGTGCGTGATAAGCTCATCGAGCACCACCAGTACATTGAGCACCACGGCCAGGACATGCCGGAAATACTTGAGTGGAAATGGCCCACGGCCTGAGGATGAACCATGCTTGATGACTTTATCCACGAACCGCGCGTTGCTTACTTCTCCATGGAGATCGCACTGCGCAACGAGATCCCGACCTATGCCGGCGGCCTCGGTGTGCTCGCCGGCGATACCGTGCGCTCGGCCGCGGATATCGCTTTGCCGCTGGTGGCGGTGAGCCTGGTGAGCCGCGCCGGCTATTTCCGCCAGGAGATCGACGCCCAAGGCCGGCAGGTGGAACACCCGGTGCCGTGGGATCCGGCCGGCTTCGCGCGCCCGCTCGACGCCAAGATCGCCGTGCCGATCGAGGGCCGGGCGGTGTGGATCGGCGCATGGCTGTACGTACTTGAGGGCCACATGGGCGGCCGCCAACCGGTGTTGCTGCTCGACACCGACCTGGACGAAAACCGGCGCGAGGACCGCGAGATCACCCATTATCTCTACGGCGGGGACGAGACCTACCGACTCAAGCAGGAGATCGTGCTCGGGATCGGCGGCATGTGGATGCTGCAGGCGCTCGGTTTCAAGATCCGCCACTACCATATGAACGAGGGGCACTCGGCGCTGCTCGGCCTGGAACTGCTGCGCCGCCACGCGCGTACGCCTGAATTTGTGCGCCTGGGCGAGTCGCTCTACGACATCCCGCAGGTGCGCGAGCTGTGCAGCTTCACTACCCATACGCCGGTCGAGGCCGGTCTCGACCGTTTTGCCTACGATATGGTGCAGCGTGTCCTCGGCAACGCGGTTGATGCCGAGGCGATGAAGCGGCTGACGAAAGCCGCCGACGCACAGCGCAGCCGGTTGGCAATCGACGAGGGCTTCGTCGAGTTTTCGACGATCAGGCAGTTAGCGGGCGAGGACAGCCTCAACATGACACGGCTCGCGCTTAATCTGAGCGAGTACGTGAACGGCGTGGCCAAGCGCCACGCCGAGGTTTCCAAGAAAATGTTCCCCGGTTACCAGGTGCATGCGGTCACGAATGGCGTGCACCCGTTCACCTGGACCGCCGAGAGCTTCCGCAAGCTCTACGACCGTTATCTTCCAAGTTGGTGCCACGAGCCTGAGTTGCTTGTGCGCGCCGACTGCTGCATCCCCGACGCCGCCGTGTGGGAGGCGCATGTCCAGGCGAAGCAAGTGCTCATCGAAAAGGTGCGCACGCTCACCGGCATCGCTTTGCATCCGAAGATTCCGATCCTCGGGTTTGCGCGGCGCATGACCGCATACAAGCGTCCGGACCTGTTGTTTTCCGACCTCGAACGCCTGAAGGCGATCGCGCGCAGTCGCCCCTTCCAGGTCGTGCTTGCCGGCAAGGCCCACCCGCGCGACGAAGGCGGCAAGCGCCTGATCGAACAGCTACACGCCCAGGCACGTGCGCTCAAAGGCATCGTGCCGGTTGTTTATCTGCCTGGCTACGACATGGATATGGCGAAGGTGCTGGTGGCCGGCGTTGACATCTGGCTCAACACGCCGCTGCGCCCGTTCGAGGCCTCCGGCACCAGCGGCATGAAGGCCGCATTCAACGGCGTGCCGAGCCTGTCGGTGCTCGACGGTTGGTGGGTCGAGGGCTGCAGTGAGGGCGTGACCGGATGGGCGGTCGGAAACGCGGCGGGCACGGATGACGGCGATGCGCGCGCGCTCTACGACAAGCTCGATCAGCTGGTGCTGCCGCTCTACTACGGCTACAGCGGTGACCCCGATGGCTGGATCAAGGTGATGAAGGGCGCGATCAGCAAGAACGCGTCGTACTTCAATAGCCATCGCATGATGCGCCGCTACGCGACTGAGGCGTACATTTGATGAGCCATGGCGCGAGAAAAGGCGAAGGCCATCGCAAATGGAGCGATGGAAGCGGCCGTTATAAACCTGAAATCGGTATAGAAGGCGTGTTTTTCTCCACCCCACGATTTTGAGGTTCGGCCTGCCAAAGGTAGCCACGTCTTTAACACGAACCACCAGTACAATCAGAAATATTTAGATTTGCATCCTCGGCGGGGCTTGGCGGGCGGGCGCCCGGTGCCGCGACCGATTGCTCACCAGGACGCTGCTTGATAAGCAGATTCTCCGTCAGCACCGCCTTGGCCGCCGGGGCTGAGCAGTTCGGCCAGAGACATGGCATGTCCAACATCAAACGCCTCTACACCGAAGGCCGCGAACGCGTGGCACGACATGTTTTTAACGATGAATTGCGCACACGGATCCTGCCCAACGTCCACGGCGACAGCTCGGGCGTGCGCG
>JBGPBL010000129.1:0-4065 GCA_041481225.1 Sulfurifustaceae bacterium
CCCCTGTTCCCAGGGCTCACGCCCTGGGCTTTGCTGCGCCACCCCTTCGGGGTTTTCGCAGTCGTGAAATGCTTAGCCCTGAAAGGGCGGGACAGGACAACCCAGGGCACAAGCCCTGGGTTGAGGTCCGGAGATCTCAAGCCCTGAAAGGGCGACACAGAAATAAACGAGTCGATCGGCACCGTAGTTGGTCCTATTTTCGGAGCAGAGGGCGCAGAGACCGCAGAACACTCTTCGTTTTTAAATGACTTCTCCATGCGCCCTCTGCGTTGAGTTGTTGCTTTTCTTGCCTAAATGGTAAGGAATTGTCCGTAACTGTACAATTCACGCGAAAGGGTACATATTTATCCGGATGGGCGTGCACTTCAAACTTGCACCCGGAGCGTCGAAATTCGACGGTGCGTTTGGACTACCTGGCAAATACGCGGCAATCGTCAGCGTCTTGTCTCTGGTTTTGTATATTGACAAGGCCTTCCTGCCCACAGATTCTTCCCTTTCCTGTGCATAAGGGTGTGACGAAGAACACGGCCCGGCCCGGCTCAACGCTCTGCTGCCGGCCTCGGGCCGGCATTCTTCACATACTTGTCCAGCCAGTTTAACATCTCCGTTATGACGTGTTTGTTCGACTCGGCAGCTGAATAGCCGTGCGCCTCGTAGGGAAGCGTTACGTAGCGCACGGTGGCGCCGAAGCCCTTGAGGGCCATGTAAAAGCGTTCGGACTGAATCGGGAAAGTGCCGGAATTGTCATCCATCTCGCCGTGAATGAGCAGGATCGGATCTTTCACTTTATTCGCGTACCAAAAAGGTGACATCTTGGCGTACAGGTCTGGAACCTCCCAGAAGTTGCGCGTCTCATTCTGGAAGCCGAACGGCGTGAGCGTGCGGTTGTAGGCGCCGCTGCGCGCGATGCCGGCACGGAACAGGCGCGAATGTGCCAGCAGATTGGCCGTCATGAAGGCGCCGTAACTGTGCCCCCCGATCCCGATTCGATCGAGATCAGCTATGCCCATGTCGACCGCCTTGTCGATCGCCGCCTCAGCGCTGGCGACCAGCTGCTCGACATACCTGTCGTTGGCGGTTTCCCCCGGACCGATGATCGGCATCGTCGGATTGTCGAAAACGACGTAGCCCTGCGTCAGAAGCAGCAAGTGGGAAGCGCCGCCGACCGAAGTGAAGCGGTTTTGGCTGCCGCTTACCTGGCCGGCAACATCGGCGCTGGTGAACTCGGCCGGGTACGCCCAGATGAACATGGGATAGCGTGTGCCCGGCTTGTAGTCGGTCGGCAAATAGATCGTGCCGTTGAGCTGAACGCCATCCTTCCTTTGGTAAGTGACGAACTGCCTCGAAACGGCCGACAGTTGAGGATGAGGATCTTTGAACGCGGTGACTGCCTTCAACGTTTGCGCCGCGGTGTCGCGGATATAATAGTTGGGCGGTTCTGTCTTGGTCTGGCGGCTCGTCATGATGCGGCCGGCGTTGTCGTCCAGGAGGGCGACAACGGATTCGTAACTGGTGTCGTTGCACTGCCACAGGCGTTCGGCCTTGAGTATCTTCAGGTTGAATCGATCGAGGAACGGCCGGTCGCCCTTCGGCGAAGCGCCTGCGCCATTCAGATAGATGTTGTCGCCGATCTGAATGACGTTGCCGGTGGCGGGTCGTGACATCGGCATGCCCGGATCGCCATATCGATCCTGCTGGCGAAGTTCCCAGATTTTTGTCGGTGTGGAACTGAAGCCGGCTGGATAGATCCAGGTGCGGCGCATGCGTGTTTCTCGATCGCTTTCGCTCACCAGGATGGCACCCTTCTCAGTGAATTGCATGCCTCCGGCGCGCCACTGCATCTGCCGCAATTCGGCCGGCTGGCCGGTAAATGGCGCCTTGAGTGACAGGAAGCGATCACGGAACGGCACTTTGTTCGCCGGGTCCCCCTTATCGAGCGCCTCAGTGTAGAGAAGCGTGGCCGGTTCAAGCGGGTGCCAGCGGAAGGAACGCGATCCGGGGAAGACGCCATTGCGCGGGAACGTGTCGGCCATAGGCATGTCGGCCAGCTGCTTGACGAGTTTGCCGGTCTTGTCCCACAGCTCGACCTCACGAGGGAAGTCGCTTGCGGGCACGACATACGAGAACGGCCGCTTGATGCGCGTCACGATAAGCCAGTTGGCATCGGTGGAAACATTGGCGCCGGCGTAAATGGCCGGCTTCCCGAACGGCGTTTTTTTGCCCGTAAGATCGACCCAGGCGAGCTGGCTGGTACAGAAATACTCGTAGAGAGACTCGTCGTAGGGATTCTTGAGCAGATCTTCATATGTGGCGGCCGGCGCCACACGGCCGGCGTTTTCCTGGATCGCCGGTCCGGTCGGGACCGATGGAGATTTTGGTTCGGGTCCGCGACCTTCCGGGATCAGCCGGCAGAGGAAGCCGGATGAATCATCCAACCAGCTGCAGCCACCACCCAATCCATTAATGCCGCCTGGAAGGATCTGTCTGACCTGAGCGGAGGCGGGGTCAGCGATGTAAAGCTGGATGCCATTGGGCATCGTGGCCGTAATCGCGATTTTCTTGCTGTCAGGCGCGAAGCTGGCGCTGTAGGTGCCTCCCGGCGGCACAGCGAGATTGCGCTCGGTGCCTGTCGCTACATCTTTGAGCGCAAGCCGCGTCGCGCCATTCAGCACCCGAGGGCCGTTTGTGCGCGGGTTGATGCGGGAGCCGGCCAGCCGGTAGAATGGCGCCGAAACTTCCGTAATGGTCGGCATACTGCGTCGATAGGAGAGCACCATCATCGTGCGATCCGGCGACAGCGACACTGCCGGCAGCGGTTCCGTATCCATGATATCGGCGATGACCTTCGGCGGCGTCAAATAACGCGTTGCTGCGGGCTCCTGCGCCAACGGCGCGACTCGCAACCCCATCACCAGTAAAAACCCCAAACTCGTTATCAGAAGAATCTTGCGCATGGTATCCCCCGCTGCAGTTGATAGGTTGATTTCTCGAGTCCTACTCATATGACATTCGTTCGCGTCGCACAAGTGGAAAAGTCCATTTTGGGGTAAGCAAATGATCTGTCCGGTGCTCGCAGCAAATAAAACGTCCGGTCTGAGAGCCTGGGTTTCGCGGGGAAGCGGGGACTGCAAGGGCGCAGCACAGCCTGAATAGCGGCCTGGCAACATGTTGCCGATTTCAGCCCCCCCTCGCCAGCTTGCGAGTCGCCAAAGAGTCCTGCCTGTTTTTCATTCACATTTGTTGACCTGATTATCGTATGGTTTTCGCATATTCAACTGAGACCGTTAACAAATAGGATTGCTGCCTAACCATGCACGCGGTCCTGGCATAAATTGAAACATACCTTTGATTTCGGACCCGAGCTTCCTTGAGACCAAGGGGAGGCCGTATGCGAAAGTGGTACGCCCTGTTGGGTAAATTACACACCTATCATGATCTTCAAGCGCGCATCGGAATCTCCGTGCGCTGATCGCCTGCCTTAATGCTTCGGGGGGAAGGGCGCCTGATCCATGAGGAGCAAGTTCGAGGAGCAAGCATGAGATAGTGATCGTGGTGCACATCTTGGACGGTGTGCACCACAAAGATCGCCAAACCACTTCTTATATATGCCGCGGCCATGCCGAACAAAATTGCCGGAGCACTATCCGATCTTGACGATGTAGGTAGTGACCGGCTGCCAGCGTCCGTCGCGCTTGATCAAGACGTCGGTCCACCGCAACTTTCCGCTAACGTCCTTTCCCCGAAATGTCTGTTTTACGGTCGTGAGACCGTTGACCACCGCCTGGTCGCCGAAAATCAGTGCCCTCATGTCGCTCACCTGGGCGGACTCCACCTTGTAAGCGCCGGCTCTCACGTTGGCGATATACTGTGCCTTTGTTGTGATCTGGCCGTCATCGTTTTCGACGAAACCCGGCGCGAGGAGGTCATCTAGGCCGCAAACCAGCGTGAGTTTTTAGCGAAAAAAGATGAAACAACCTGGAATGTGCGTCGTTATTGGTTATAATAGGATATTGCAAATAACCACTACAACCAAAAGGAGCACATTCCAGGTGAACAAAAGAAACC
>JBGPBL010000130.1:0-4004 GCA_041481225.1 Sulfurifustaceae bacterium
AGTTGACCCTTGAAACCGTTCCCTTCGAGCTGCGCGATGTGGTGGCGCGAGCCGTGGAACTGGTGGGCATCCGGGCGGGGGCAAAGGGGCTGAAGATAGAATCCGAAATCGCTTCCGATGTGGCGCCCTGGGTGAGCGGCGATCCGGTGCGGACCCGGCAGGTGCTGATCAACCTGCTGGGAAATTCGATGAAGTTCACCGAGCAGGGGCAACTGACGGTGCGGGTGGAGCGGGACCCGCAGGGTAAGGGCCCGGCATCGCTGCGCTTCGCCGTGTCGGACACCGGGATCGGTATTCCCGAAGACAAGCTGCCGAAAATCTTCGAGAGCTTCACCCAGGCGGATTCTTCGACCACACGAAAATACGGCGGCACGGGATTGGGATTGACCATCTGCAAGCGGCTGGTGGAAGCGATGGGCGGCAGGATCTGGGTAGAAAGCACGGTGGGAGTCGGAAGCACCTTTTATTTCACGGCTGAGTTCGGTCCCGCGACGGCCCCGGCGACGCCGGCTGCAACGGCGGCTGCGGTTGCTGCCAAGCCGGCTGAAGCCTTGCGTATCCTGGTGGCCGATGATTCCGAGGACAACCGTTCGGTGATGCGCGCGTACCTGCAGCACTCGCCGTATGAATTCGACTTCGTCGAGGACGGCGCCTCCGCCCTGGAAAAGCTCCAGACCGGCCGGTACGATCTGGCGCTGATGGATGTCCACATGCCGCGCATGGACGGCTATGCCGCGGTGCGCGCCTTCCGGGAATACGAACGGGCTCAGAACCTGCAGCCGCTGCCGGTGCTGGCCTTGACCGCCGATGCCTTCAAGGAAGCGGTGGAGAAGAGCCTGGCGGCCGGATTTACCATGCACCTGGCCAAGCCGATCCGCAAGTCGACGCTGTTGGAAGCAATCGCCCGGCACGGGCAGGCCCATCCTGAAGCTGCGGCCGGAACGAAATTCGATGTTGTTGTGGATGAGGAGCTCTCGGCGATTGTGCCCAAGTTCATCAGCAACGTCCGGCGAAATCCTCCCGCCATCGCGGCCGCGCTTGCCCGCGGCGACTTCGGCGCCATCCGTTCGCTGGGTCACAACATGAAAGGAACGGGCGGCTCCTTCGGTCTGCCGCAGATCAGCGCGATCGGTGACCAGTTGGAGCGCGCGGCCAAAGAGCAAAATGCCGACGCGGTCCGCACCGTCACCGCCCAGTTGGTGCAATTTCTCGATTCCGCCGACATCCGTTTCAAGTAAGTGAGGCGAACTGCGCGTGCGCTTCTGGGGAACCCGTCGATCGATCGCTACACCGGGCCCGGGCACAAACCGGTTTGGCGGAAACACCTCCTGCGTGGAGGTCACCACTAATTCGGGCCAGCGCTTCATCCTGGACTGCGGCACCGGGGCACGCCTGTTCGGGATGGAACTGATGGCGCGAGCCCCCAAGCCAATCCGGGCGACCATGCTGCTGGGGCACACGCATTGGGACCACATCCAGGGCTTTCCTTTCTTTGCTCCGTTGTTCGTCCCGCAGAATGAATTCACCATCTGCGCTCCCACCGGCGTCGGACAGAGCCTGGCCAGCGTTTTGTCCGGACAGATGGAATTCACCTATTTCCCGGTTGCGCTGGACCAGTTGCCGGCGACGATTGAATACAAAGATCTGACGGAAGGCACCTACGATTTCGATGGCGTGCGGGTGGTGACGCAATTTCTCAATCATCCCGCCACCAGCCTGGGTTACCGCATCGAAGCCGACGGCGCGGTGCTGGTGTATGCATGCGATCACGAGCCCTTCGCGACCACGCTGTGGCGGGAAGGAGCGCAACCCGGGGTCATCGAATCCATCGTTCACAGTGGAGACCGCCGTCATGCCCTGTTCATGTGGCACGCCGACCTGCTCATCCACGACGCGCAGTACCTGCCGCAGGAATACGCGGCCAAGAAGAACTGGGGGCACAGCACGTATGAGTATGTGGTGGAACTGGCCGCCGCGGCTGATTATCAGATCTACTTTCTTTTTCCGCGTGATGTGCTACTCAAGGGAGCAGTCTCCGCGACTCGCTGGCAATCGGCCTAGTGGAACACCAAGCTGACTACCGGGAGCAGCACTAATATGCTGGCAACAATTATAGAACCCCAAGCGATTTGATAAATCGCAGTCCTCCTTAGCGTTACTTTTATGATCGTGGCCGCATAGTCCGCATAGTTGCCAGCATTTTGGTCAAGGTGTGCCCATCTCACAAAGCTGTCCACAAGGCAGCAGCCGGTTGAAACCGTCCATAACAGGGCCGGCCATCTAAGATAGGCAGGCCCCCACGCCAATAGATCGAGCCACGGAAGCTCATGTTTAACTTTCTCCACTATCGCGAAGGTAATCACCGACAGCAGGATAGTATTGAACATCATGAGCGAACGTACCTTGTTGTCGACGATATCGAGACGTCGGTAGAGGTAATCGGCCTCGCTGCATTGTTCGGCACATAAGTGTAGGCGACCTGCAAAGTGGTCTATCTCCTCTTGCCACCAGGTCATTCGAATCCAGCAGGGTCCTGAATTCTTCAGAGCGTTAATTCTTGGATCATCGTTCGACATCAGGAACCTCCAAGCCTGAAGTATGGGGTGCGACCCAGCATCACCGCGAAATGATGTCGGTCCACTTCACCGCTTATTCTTGGAATACTTACCGAAGTCCTTGCTGACGTTTGTGTCGCAACGCGAAGGTGAAACACCAGCAACACCAATAATAAGGGTCAGGTTTCGTCGTATCATATGGGCCTCCGCGAGTCAGAACTTTTCCGGCTGGCCTGACCCAACCAGCTGACCCTCGAATCCGCCATGCGGCATACGCTTCGGACGGCCGCACGCTAACCACAGGCATTCCAGAGCGTCTTCGAGATTTGAGGGGCTATGGCACGGCACTATACCTCTAGGGGGCGGTCGTCAAATGTTTTCTTAGTATTGTTCCGAAAATGGAACGACATTGGGTGTGCAGTTCAACGCGGTGTTGGACGTAGGCGGCTACTCGCAATTAGGTAGCCGCCGCCCATCAGTAGTTACGATCGGCTGTCTGCAAAGAACGCTGCGACACTTTCAGCGATATGCGCGTGCGCTTCTCAAGGTGACGTAAGAATCATGTCCAGAAAGCTGCTTTATTTGGCGTGGTTCGTTTTTCTCGGCCGGCTGAGCTGCGCTCCCGCCGTGGGACAGAGTCCCGCACCGCCGAGCGAGCCCCGCGGTCACTCAGCGGCGGATAATGCGCGCCGCGACTTGAAATTTCCTGTTTACAACAGATTCTCCATTTGGTAGCTTCTCGCAATTCTCCAGGAGAGACCATGACAAGACCGCAAGTAATTTGGACTAACAGTTTTCTGGCAACGATTGTCCTGGCCGGTTGTGTTGTGCTGGCGACTGTGGCAGCCGGCGCCCCCGCACAGACAGGGGCCAAAGCCAAGGCGGCTACAGGCAAGGAAGTTGTCAATGAGAAAGCTAAGACGGGCAAGGCCGGCGCCGCCGACGCCAACGTCAAGAGCGACTCGGAGAAGAACAGCCCTAATGCCAAGGTCACGCCGCCACCGGAAAAGGGCGGCCCCAAGACGCGAGGCGCGGGTCCCTATCGCTGCGGCATTCACGTTGACAATCACACCGCGTGGATCATTCGCACCTACGTGGATGGCATCTATGCCGGCGCCGTGAACCGGTACGGGGACATCGCTGGGATCACGGGCAACGGTCCCACCACCCTTTACGCCGTGGCTGTATTTGATGATGGCTCGACCAGGACCTGGGGACCGCACCTTTTTAACTGCTCTGCGGGCGACAGTTACACCTGGCGCCTCGGTTATTAAAGGGCAGCAATTGCGCGGAGCTCCCTGCGGCCCCTTATTGATCATGGAGCCGCTCGTGGGCTCCTAAACACCTCACCCCGGGACTGCGTCATGCCACGCTTGTCGTTCCCTGTCCGCTTTTCTGCCCGTGGATTTCTCGCGTGGGCCTGCTTGTTCTGCTGCCTCGGTTCATCCA
>JBGPBL010000131.1:0-3979 GCA_041481225.1 Sulfurifustaceae bacterium
ATCCTTATGTTCGTGCTGGCCATCGTCTTCCTGCGCGGCTACCCCGAATACATGGCTGGGGTGATCATGATTGGCCTGGCCCGGTGCATCGCCATGGTCATCGTCTGGAACGAGCTTGCCAAGGGCGACACCGAATATGCAGCGGGGCTGGTCGCCTTTAACTCCTTGTTTCAGGTGTTCTTCTATTCGTTATATGCATGGGTGTTCATCACCATACTGCCCGCTAAACTCGGCCTGCATGGCGCGGTCGTCCACGTATCCATTGGAGAGATAGCAAAGAGCGTTTTCATTTACCTCGGTATCCCGTTCCTGGCCGGTTTCCTGACTCGAACCGCGCTGATGCGCGCCAAGGGCCGGGCGTGGTACGACCACAACTTCGTTCCGCGGGTCAGCCCGCTGACGTTAATCGCACTGCTTTTCACGATTTTCGTCATGTTCTCTCTCAAGGGCGGGTACATCGTCCGTCTTCCGCTCGACGTCGTTCGTATCGCCGTTCCGCTGCTGATCTATTTCGTAGCCATGTTTTTGATTTCCTTCTACATGGGGAGAAAACTCGGAGCCGACTACTCGAAGACGACCACGCTTGCCTTCACGGCGGCCTCCAACAACTTCGAGCTGGCGATTGCCGTGGCGGTCGCGGTTTTCGGTATCAACTCTGGAGCGGCATTCGCGGCAGTAATCGGCCCGCTGGTGGAAGTGCCGGTGATGATCGGTTTAGTAAACGTGGCGTTCTACTTCCAGCGCCGCTACTTCGGTGGAGAAGCGGCCGGCACGCCAGTCGTCGCCATTTGTGACCCCTACGGAAAGAGCGTTCGATGAGCAAGCAGCGCGTCCTGATCCTCTGCACTGGTAATTCTGCCCGGAGTCAGATGGGGGAAGGTGTACTTCGCCATTTGGCCGGCGATCGCTTCGAAGTTTTCAGTGCAGGAACGAAGCCAGCCGGCCTGAACCCGAATGCGGTGAAGGCGATGCGAGAGGTCGGGATCGATATCTCCGCTCACCGCTCCAAGTCCGTGGATGAGTTCGCCGGCCAGCAGTTCGATTACGTCTTCACCGTTTGTGATAGCGCACGGGAGTCTTGCCCTGTCTTCCCTGGGCCCGGCAAACGCCTTCACGAGAGTTTCGAAGATCCGGCCGCCGCATCGGCGGAGCAGCAGATGGAGGTCTTCCGGCACGTGCGTGACGAGATCGCCGAGCGTCTGCAGGAGTTCGTCCGTAAGCAGATGCTACTGGAAGCCGGAGGCAATTAAATGACTGAGCAACGTCCCGGCCTGGCGATGTGTGTCTGTACTGGCAAGTGTCCGGGGTTTTCGAAGAAGTTCCTGCAGAAGAAACAAATCAGAGGGCTTCAGAAAGAACGAGCGTTGTTGTAAAGCCCTTAAGACTAAAAAAGGAGGTTTGCCATGCTCTATATCATTTACTTGATTACCGGCTTTCTGGCCGGCATTATTGGCGGTCTTCTGGGTACAGGTGGCTGTGCACTCATGATGCCTGTAATCCGTTTCGGCTTTAACTTTGACCCGGCCCTTGCTGTGGGTACAACGCTGACCGCTGTAGTCTTTACCGCAGCCTCCGGAGCCATCCAGCACATGCGCATGAAGAACGTGGATAAATACACGGCGCTTGTCACCGGGGGAAGCGGGATTCTCGGCGTTATCATCGGGTCCCTGATATTTGGCTATATCAAAGGATACGGCAAGATCATTGATCTGATTATCGGCATCGCCTTTATTATCGTGGCCGTCAGGATGCTCTACGAAGGCTTGTTGAAAAAAACGAGCGTAACGCAACTCGCGCCCTATGTGCCGGGGACCACGGCAGCCAAGATCTCTTTGGGGTCCTTCGTAGGATTTCTCACGGGCATCATAGGGCTGGGCGGCGGGTATGCCCTAGTCCCTTCGTACATATACTTTTTGAAGGCACCCGTGAAACTCGCTATCGGCACGTCAATGGCTGCTTTTGTCTGGATGGCGCTCGTGGGCGCAATATTCAAGTTCTACCAGAATGTAGTAAACGTACCCGTAGCAGTTACGCTCGGCATCGGGGCGCTCGTCGGGGCGGTCATCGGCGCGAAGCTTGTGGCGAAGTTCAACCCCAATGTCCTGAAGGCCCTGTTCGGCATACTGTTCCTATACGTTTCGCTGAAGTACATCCTGATATTTTTCGACATTCACATCTGAGATGCGCTGGGGACGCAACGGGCGAAGTGAAGAACATGGAAAATACGGTCGAAGATCCGGCCGCCGCGCCGACGGAGCAGCAACTCGCGGTTTTCCGCAGAGTTCGCGATCAGATTCGCGCCTGGCTGGAGAGGTTTGCCGGTAACGAAACCTGATCGAAATGCATTCTTTCTCTTAAAGGACGCGAAAGGCCACGTTGATGGCAGGCAATAATACTGGTTGTGAAGTTCGGGCCGAGCAGCCACAAGCGGCGACGCGGACCCGCAGCAAACCGGACAGGATCAAGGTAACGGCTGGTGCTCTTGGCCTGATCGCCTGGTGGATCTTCTACCGTCAGCTTCCGGCCTTGTCCGACTGGATCACGTTCTCGCTCCTCCGGCTCGCGAAGGGCACACACCTGGGCTCTGCCGTCCAGTTCTTCATCTTTGAAGTGCCCAAGGTTCTGATGTTGCTGACGCTGGTCGTCTTCGGCGTCGGAATCATCCGGTCGTTCTTCACGCCACAGCGTACGCGGGCCATTCTCGCCGGGAAGCGCGAATCGGCCGGCAACGTGATGGCAGCGCTTTTGGGAGTGGTGACGCCGTTCTGTTCCTGCTCGGCGGTGCCGCTGTTCATCGGCTTCGTGACCACTGGCGTACCGCTCGGGGTCACATTCTCGTTCCTGATTTCTGCGCCGATGGTGAACGAAGTGGCTCTCGTTCTGCTGTTTGGGCTGTTCGGCTGGCGTGTGGCGGCAATCTATGCCGGGACGGGTTTGTTCATCGCCATTGTAAGCGGCTGGATTATCGGGCGTTTGCGCATGGAGCGTTACGTTGAATCTTGGGTCTATGCCACAGAGCTTGGCGAAGCGGAAAGCGCCGAGGGAAGCCTGTCTTGGGGCGATCGTACGCGCCTGGGCAAAGAAGCGGTTCGCGACATCGTCGGAAGAGTATGGCCGTACGTAATCGCCGGGATCGCGGTCGGAGCCGGCATCCACGGCTACGTGCCCGAGAACTTCATGGCCTCGATCATGGGTAAAGGCGCGTGGTGGTCGGTACCGCTGGCTGTGCTCATCGGGGTTCCGATGTATTCCAATGCCGCGGGAATCATTCCCATCGTGCAAGCGCTGCTTGGGAAGGGCGCCGCGCTCGGAACCGTCCTGGCATTCATGATGTCGGTCATCGGGCTTTCGCTGCCGGAGACGATCATCCTTCGCAAGGTACTTCGTCCGCAGTTGATCGCGGTGTTCGTCGGAATCGTGGCAGTTGGAATTCTGGTTGTTGGTTATATCTTTAATCTCATTATGTAAGCGTAATGGAGCGTAATCATGCTGAACATCACCGTATTTGGCCCCGGCTGCGCGAGATGCAAGGAGACAGAAAAGCTGGTGCGGCAAGCAGTGGAACACGCCGGGATACCGGCGGATGTGCAGAAGGTTTCCGATATTCAGGCGATGGCCAAGGCCGGCATTCTGCTCACTCCGGCTGTTGCCGTAAACGGCGTGGTCAAAGCGGCAGGCCGAATTCCCAGCGAGAACGAGATTCGAAGCTGGATCTCGGGCAGCTAACGTCTCCCATCTGGTTCTCCCGACGAAAGGTCTGTCATGGAAACACTCGAAACAACCGTAAAAGCGACGCGCGTGCCTCCGACGCGAGCGCTGCCGAAGGGAATGCCAGGGTCATTACGAAAACTGTGGCTGCTGCTCGCTGGCGGCATCGTTCTCGTCCTTATCGTACTTATCCTTCTTCCTCCCAAGGTCCCGACCACACATTTGTCCACGATGACTCTCCGTGATGAGGCCGCTGGTACCGGGTTTGTCC
>JBGPBL010000132.1:0-3901 GCA_041481225.1 Sulfurifustaceae bacterium
ACTCCGGGGGCGACCGTCAGGGCGACGCCAACCAGGCGGCCTTGGGTGTCACCCTCGTAACAGTCAAACTTGGGGTTGGCATCGGCGTTCACTGACGGGGTTTGCCTTCTCGCTGTTGGCCAGTCGAGTCCGGCGATGGGGTGTCCCGAGAGCGGGTGACATTTCTTGGGGTGACACCTGCTCGCGGTATCGCCTGACGGCTCGCACGCCCGCGATCCACGTGCGTGCGCACCTCGGTTCCTCTGGCATATCCCTCGAACGCGGGCGGCGGTGTTCGTTGCACTGTCGGTCTGACAGGCATCTCGCGTGCGCCCCTGGCGCCGTTTGATTGTGGCTCGCGGACAGTTGGGTGATTAGGCGCGACCGGCTGTAGCTCACGCGTAGTTGGAGCGCGAGGCGTGCCGCCGCCAGGACGAGTGACCGGTTGGGCAACATCCGCGCCGTGATCGTAGCCGCGGAAGTCACGGCGCGTATCGGGTGCGCCGGGTTGGTGTTTCCCGAACTGCGCGCGAGTCTGCGGATCACGGTAGGCCACGCCGCGGCGATGATAGGGATCATGTACCCAGGTGTCCGCTTTGAGCCGTGGACGATCGCCGCTGATTCTGTTGAACCGGTCAACGTCGATATGAACGCGGTGATGGTTCCAGTCCCAGTCGTCCCAGCCCCAAAACGATTGGATGATGACAACGCCGAGGCCGAAGCCGATCGTTGAGACCAGCGTCGATCCGAAGTCATAATCGGGCGGCGGGGCAAAATAGACGGGCGGATAATCGGGATATGGCCAGACGCCGTAGACGACAGTCGGGTCGTAGACGGGAACGTAGATTACCCCGGGGTTTGCGGGCTCAACCACGATGGCCTGCCCCAGGGGGGTGACCGTTTGCTGCGCATTCGGTGCCAGGGTTCCCGCGGCTTGGGCCCGGTGGCGTAAGCGTTGCACCGAGTCCATAACTTGGGCCTGCTGGCCCAGAAAGGCATCGCCGAGCTGCTGCATCCAGTCGAGCCGGTCGTTCATCATTTGAAGAATCTGCGGGAATGGGAGCAGCGACTTCACGCTAGGGTCCCAGTCCTGATTCTGGAGCGCCGCAATCAACGCATCACCTCTCAGGGCCGCATTGTTGGGATCCATAACCCAGCGCTCGGCCTGAACGACTTCGAGCGGATAGGTGGCGGCCATGAGAATCTGACCGAGCAGCGGATCCGGATAGAGCGCGATGGGCGCGAGCAACTGATCGAGTTGTTCCGGCGTAAAAACCACTGCCCCTTGCGTGGGCGGTGGCGGCATACTTTGCGGGTAAATCGACGTGGGAATAATGACGAGCAAGGCGAGAACGCCGGCGATTACCCAAACCAGGTTTGCCTTCATGTCATATCCCTCTTGACCTCCGGTTCCACACGCTCTCTGCGAGAACGTGCGGCAACCTGTTCCTGGTGAATTGCTATTCCCTGTTCTTGATTGGCGTGCCAGTCCTTGACCCAACCAAGCACAACATATTATATGTCGGCAATGGCGAAGCAAGACCTACGGTTCGCGGAATGCCGGCGATGGTACTATTGAAGCGGGTATCCCGCCTTCGCCCAATCGTCAATCTGCATATCCACAGCGGTAACCTTGGTAAAGCCGAGCTTCCCCAGCGATTGGGCGGCAAGCGCGGCACGACCGCTTAATTTGCAGTAAATATAGATTCGTCTGCCATAAACCACCCCGTCCGGGAACCCGACCTGTTTCCAAATCCTGAATTCGAGCACCCCCCTCGGAATATTAATTGCACCCGGCACATGGCCGGTCTCGTACTCGTCCGCCTCGCGCACGTCGATGATCAGGGCATCACCTGGGTGGTCGACCACCTGCTTGAACTCGTTCAGGCTAGCGAGATGAATCGTTTCTTTGGCATGGGCCACCATCTGGTCTACGACCGGCGGCCAATCGGCGGCCTGTGCATTCCATGAAAAGACAGCGACGCTCAGAAGAAACCAGCACCTATATTTCATGCCGGGAACCATGTGATCACCTGCCTTTCGTCGCAATATGCGCCTGCAATAGCATAATCCAATAGCTGACCTGCGCCTATTGGCTGTATTGGGCCAGTACCTATTGCACGTTTGGTGAGGAAGTGCAGAAATTTTGATCCGCATCAATAAGAATTGTTGCGCCCGGTCGAAATCGCCGAGCCGCTCGGTTGGTTCCCCTGTGCAACTCAAAAGCCCCTTGATTGTTATTCGCTTATAAGCGATAATGGATAGATGGAAATCCGCCATTACCTCACCGTGTCGGGCCGCGATCCTTACCAGGATTGGCTCGACAAGCTGAAGGATGTACGGGCCAGGATTAAGGTTCAGCGGCGGGTTGATCGGGTGGTGACCGGTAATTTTGGTGACCACAAGTTTTCCCGGGATGGGGTTTGGGAGCTACGCGTCGATGTCGGCCCTGGGTACCGGGTGTATTTCGCGGGCGGGACAGACCATCGTTCTGCTTCTGTGTGGGGGCGATAAACGCACGCAGGACGCCGACATCGACAAGGCAGTGAAGTTTTGGCTCGACTATCAACGGAGGTTGTCATGACGCGCAAATCCAAGGTATTACCGTTTCGTCTGCACGAAGAAGCCACGATCGAGAGTTTTCGCAAAGACCCTGCGTTTGCGGCCGAGTACCTCAACACGGTACTCAAGGAAGGCGACCAAGAAGAGCTCTTGCTCGCGCTGCGTTACATAGCCAAGGCCTTCGGTGGGGTATCGAAGCTGGCCGAAGAGGCGTCGCTCAACGCGACGTCGCTTTATCGCACGCTCTCGCCTAAAGGCAATCCCGAACTCAAAAGCCTGACGGGGCTGCTTAAGGCAATGGGAATGCGACTGGCCGTGCAGCCGCTTCGTCACAAGGGGCACACTAGGCTCACGGCAAAGTGAAGTCACCGGAATGCCTGTCCGAGTAAGCGAAGACATCGCCGTTCTCACCCCTCACAGTCTCGGGCGAGCGCACTTCGCGCACTCTCTGCATGGCGAATTACAAATCACACCGTCACCAGCGTCTGGAATGCAGAGTCGGAGCATGCCGTGCCAACTACTGGGGCGTCTGCTTGTTGTAATGCGAACGGTCGGTATTGGGATACTGCGAGCGGCTGGTTGTGGCCGAAATTTGCCCATAACCCAGTCGGCGAACTCAGCGACCGGTTTTGGGGAAATCCCTAGGCCGCATATCGACCCGAAAGAGACAGTTAACTCTGCGTTCAGCGACCGCTTGGGGGGTTCCATGCCCATACTATAGTATGGGCATGTATATGGCATATATACCCACCTGTGCTATTATTTCCGCATGGCAAACGCCCACTTCGACTGGGACGAGAAGAAAAACCGCGAGAACCAGAGGAAACACGGCGTTTCGTTTGAGCTTGCACAGATGGCCTTTACCGATGCCAAGCGTGTCATTGCCGAGGATCTCACTCACAGCCACAGTGAAAAGCGGTACTACTGTATGGGCCGGGTGGGATATGGTGTCTTAACGGTCCGTTTCACCTATCGTGAAGGTGTAATTCGTATCATTGGCGCCGGATACTGGCGCAGAGGCGAGAGGATTTATGAAGAGCAAAGTTAAATACACAGATGAACCGATGGGAAAACTGCGCGTGGTAGATGACTTTCTTCCTGCGCCCGAGGATCTCATTTTTAAGGAAGACAATGTCAAGATCACCATGGCCCTGAGTAAATCCAGCGTGGATTTCTTCAAGGAAGAGGCGAGGAAGCATCATACGTCCTATCAGGCCATGATCCGTCGGCTTGTTGATCTTTATGCTTCGCAGCATACAAAGCCCCTCACTGTGCCTTCAAGCGGCCGCACTAAACGGCGGCGCGCCGCTTAAGGCGACGTTGAATGTTTGAGGGTACTGCGACGGTCTGCTTTTCACGA
>JBGPBL010000133.1:0-3835 GCA_041481225.1 Sulfurifustaceae bacterium
ATAACCGTCTTCCGGCCCTCCACCTGCCAGTGGTTTGCCTACGGCGTCTTCGTTTACCCGTACGGTTGTGGCGCTCAGGGAGACATCCCCATTCCTGGAGACTACGTGACAAACGGTACTTCCAGCGTGGCTGTTTATCGTCAGCCTACAGGGGAGTGGTTTGTGCCAGGGTTGCCGACATTCGTTTTGTCCAGTGCACCGGATGCGATCCCCGTCGCCGGCGATTTTGATGGCGATGGCCTTGCTGACCTGGCTGTCGTGGCCCACGAGCCTACCGATGAGTTAACCGACAACCTGACTTGGACATACCGAAGGAGTTCCGACGGAGTAATCGTAAGGACGGCCTTTGGCAGTCTGCTGTACGGCGATATACCCGTCCCAGCAGATTACAACGGCGATGGCAAAACAGAAATCGCAGTCTTCCGCCCACAGACGGGTCAATGGTTCATCAACGGTGTGGGCACATTCTTGTATGGGGCCGCGGGCGACATCCCCGTACCGGGCGATTACCTGGGAAATGGGACGGCCCGGATGGCGGTGTACCGCCCCACCGGCGGAGCTGGCCACTGGTTCATTCACGGCGTGGGAGATTTCTTTTTCGGCAACTCTACAGACATTCCGATAGGAGCGCAGAACTAAATTGTAACGGCGCCTCAACCGCTCGTGCTTTCTGTGGCGCTGTAGGGTTCGAAGTGGATCTTCACACCTCTTCGCTTGGCGATGGCGAGGGCACGCAGCCTTCGCTCATCGCTAGGCCATCGTCTGCCAAGCATCGATTTTGCCACCTGGACAAACACAAATCCAGCGTGGCGCGGGTGCTATGAAAACCCATCAAAAACGCATGTGGGCGCCGACTCTTCTCGTTGTCGCCGCCGCGGCGGCGATTTATATCGCATGGCAAGATCAACGACCACAGCAGGTGATTTCACAGCAAGGCAGCGAACAACAGCTGATTCCTCCGACCGCAGTGGCAGCGCCCGCCCAGCCAGCCGCGCCTCCACCTGCTGCTGGCTCGCGACCGCCTGCGCCAATGCCGGTGCTAACTCCCAAGTCGCAATCGAAGCGCGCTCCCGGTTCCGTCAGTTCTTCGTCCGCCGCTGAAATCGTTCTCGCACTCGGCACACCTGTCAATGTTTCCGGCACACCGCTTCGCCTCACCGCAACCGGGTTTGCGGATTCCCGCTGCCCTCCAGGAAAGTCGTGTGTTTGGCAAGGTGAGCTTTCGGCAGCCGGAGAGGCGGTAAACACGCAAACCGGCCATGAAACCGAATTTCGCTTCGGAACGGTCAAGATGCCTGAGGCGCAGATTCTGGGATACAAGTTCGAGCTTGTCAGTATTGATGCGAGGCGCAAGATCTTGTACCTGCACCGACTGCCCTAGAAGCGCACAGCTTTCCAATGGCGAGGCGGTCTACCGCTACGGTTCATTGAAGCGCACGCGCGCGCTCATGGTGTACGACGGCGGCGAGTATCGGGGGCGTCTGCGCCAGTCCATTCACGATTACTTGGCCAGTCGCTTTCGCCGATACCAACTACAAAATGTCCTGTTCGCCAAATGGAGCAGCGACGAATCTTCCGTCTACGCCTTACATAGTTACAAAAAGTGCGGGTAGCGTAACCATGAACTATTTCGCAATCACAGCCGCCGCTGCTTCTTGGCCAAATGTTGAATGCGAAGCGGTCCACAACTGATGGTGCCCCTATCGATATGCGTGGACAACGACGCGATTACGCTGAATCTCGGAGATCTGTCGCCACTTCAAGGCGTGGTAAACCTTCCAAGCGATGGACTTACGGTTCACCAATTCAATTCTCGTGAATCCGCAAAGTTTGAGCATAGCTTTAATGCAGCGCAGATTTGGCCCGCACCAGTTAGTAGGATCGCCACGCAATTCGCTGCCAGGATAGAAGGCAATCGCGGGACGCATGTGCCATCCCATGTCGGTCATGCTTTGAAGGATGAGAAGCTCTTTAGCAACGCTCGCCGCACGCTCGAGCGACAACATGGGATGTTTCATGTGGTACAGCACGCCGGAGTAGAAGACCACGTCCCAAAGCCCAACCGTTTCAGGCGAAATGTCGAGAGAATCTATCGTCATCTCTTCTACTTTGGAATTGAGCGCGCGCTTGGCAAAATCAAAACCATCTTTCGAGGCCCATGATTTGTTCTGCCAGATGAACGAATCGGTAGCAAGAACGCGCTTCGCACCGCGTTTTTCGGCCTCGAAGGAATAGAAACCATCCCAGGCGCCAATATCAAGGAAAGTCTTCCCTGTCAGGTCGGCAGGGAAGCGCATATTTTTCACCATTTTGGCGTTCGGGCTCTCTCCGGGAGTGATGACCCCATTCCCCAAGTCGATTTGGTGGAACCAGCGTATGTCTGAAATAGTCTTTTGCCTGGGCCGGGATTCTGGCATAACAGCAGAGCATAACAGCAGGGGTCATTAAGAGCAAAGTTTCGCGGATGCCGATGAGCGCAGCAACTTTGAATTGGAGAGCAGTGATATGAGCGTGCAGAAAATCGAGATGTGGCTGCGCGGCATGGCCAGGAAACCGAATTTCGCTTCGGAACGGTCAAGATGCCGGAGGTGCAGATCTTCGGGTACAAGTTCGAGCTTGTCAGTATTGATGCGAAGCGCAAGATCTTGTACCTGCACCGACTGCCCTAGAAGCGCACAGCTTTCCAATGACGAGGCGGTCTGCCGCTACTGTTCATTGAGTGCACGCGCGCGCTCATGGCGGGCTCTCATGCATTCGTTAAACGTTCCGCTGCCATCCTCACGATCTCGCGGGCAACCGCCAGTGATGCGGTGGCCGCGGGCGAGGGAACGTTGACGACGTGCACGGCGCGCTCGCTG
Source organism: Sulfurifustaceae bacterium (assembly GCA_041481225.1). Lineage (GTDB taxonomy): Bacteria > Pseudomonadota > Gammaproteobacteria > Acidiferrobacterales > Sulfurifustaceae > Sulfuricaulis. The sequence continues at coordinate 2,859 of JBGPBL010000133.1, forward strand.
ACGGCAAATCGAAAATCGTCCACCAGTTTGCCGCCGCGGTCCACGGCTTGCGCGCGCACGCCGGCGCCGCCGGGCGCGAGATCGGCGGCCTGCAACTCCGGGACTAGCCGTTGCAGCGCCTTCACGAACGCTGCCTTGCTGAAGGATCGGTAGTACTCGCCGGCGCCCACCTTCCAGAACTTGCGCGCCATGCGCCAGAAGCCGCCGAAGGTGATGGCTTGGCCTAGCTCGCCGACGCTGATGTCGGTCTTGCGATAGCCCTCGCGGCGCAACGCCAGCACCGCGTTGGGGCCTGCTTCGATGCTGCCGTCCACGCGCCGGGTGAAGTGCACGCCAAGAAAGGGCAGGTCGGGTTCGGGCACGGGATAGATCAGGCCGCGCACCAGGCTCCGCCGTGCGGGCGCGATCTCGTAATACTCGCCGCGAAAGGGAATAATCCTGACATCGGTTTCAGCTCCTGCCAAACGGCTGATCCGATCGCTGTACAGCCCCGCGCAGTTAATTAGAAATCCCGCACGATAATCCCCGCGCGTAGTCTGCACCACAACTTCTCCGCTGCCGCGCACGATGCCCACGACTTCCGTTCCCGTCAGCACCGTTCCATTCGCCGCCGCGACGATTTCCGCATACTTGCGGGTGACGGCGGCGTAGTCCGTGATGCCGGTGGTGGGCACGTGCAGGGCGCGGATTCCGGCGGCGTGCGGCTCCAGTTCGCGCAGGCGCTCCGGACCGATCATCGCCAGGCCCAAGACACCGTTGGCATGGCCGCGGCGCTGCAACTCGTCCAGGCCGGGAAGTTCGCGCTCATGGGTGGCGACGACCACCTTGCCGCAGATCTCATGCGCGATGCCGTGCTCGCGGCAGAAGGCGACCATGGCGGAGGCGCCGGCGACGCACAACTTCGCCTTCAGCGAGCCGGGGCGGTAATAAAGGCCAGAGTGGATCACGCCGCTGTTGTGGCCGCTCTGGTGGGCGGC
>JBGPBL010000134.1:0-3835 GCA_041481225.1 Sulfurifustaceae bacterium
AGGTTTATCTCTACACCACCAACCCGGACACTGCGACAGGAGATGGCATTGCGATGGCTTGGCGCGCTGGTTGTCGAGTAGCCAACATGGAGTTCGTCCAGTTTCATCCAACTTGTTTGTACCACCCTCACGCGAAATCTTTTTTAATCAGCGAGGCAGTGCGCGGCGAAGGCGGCATCCTGAAACTGCCCGATGGAACACGTTTCATGCCAAGTCATGATGCGCGCGCGGAACTTGCTCCGCGCGATGTGGTAGCCAGAGCGATAGACTTCGAGATGAAAAAGCACGGGCTGGATTGCGTCTATCTGGACATCTCACATCAGTCGGTCGAGTTTCTTCAGGAACACTTCCCGACCATTTATGCGCGTTGCCTGTCACTGGGCATCAACATCAGCAAAGAGCCGATTCCGGTGGTTCCCGCAGCGCACTACACCTGCGGTGGTGTCGTCACTGACTTGCACGCACGTACCGATGTAGAAAATCTGTATGCAGTGGGAGAAACGGCCTACAGCGGATTGCACGGAGCCAATCGGCTGGCCAGCAATTCGCTGCTGGAATGTCTGGTGTTCGCCGATGCCGCAGTTCGCGACATCTTGAACAAGCTGCGCCAAGCATCGCCTCCCCTGCCGGCTTGGGATGAAAGCCGCGTGACGGACGCAGACGAGCAAATCGTCATCTCGCACAACTGGGCCGAATTACGGCACTTCATGTGGGATTACGTAGGTATCGTGCGAACAAACAAGCGCCTGCAACGTGCACAACACCGTATCCAATTGTTGCAGGACGAAATCAACGAGTATTACGCCAACTTCCATATCAGCTCTGACTTGCTGGAGCTGCGCAATCTGGTGTTGAACGCGGAATTGATTGTGCAAAGCGCCTTGTTACGCCACGAAAGTCGCGGTCTGCATTTCAGCAAGGACTATCCGGAGTCACTGGCGAATCCGCAACCGACCATTCTCTCTCCCAACCCTCACCTCGACTCCTCGCTCCGCTCTCCTCTGACTTGACTGCTGATACGACTACTTGTCATCTGACTAACCCAGCAGAAGACGCTGGGCAAGTCATTGGTTATAGCCATTCGACTGATGAAACTCCTAGCCATTCCATTAGGTCGCCAAAAGACGCCAACCAAGTCGCTGGTTATCCCGCAAGCGTGGAGAGGGAAGCGAGGGGGCGAAGCCAGGCGATCGCACTTTTTCCCCAACCGCGGGGAGAAAGTTAGGATGATGGGTTTGCCGCTAAGAGAACTTCAGGTGAACGCAGAACTCACGATACGCACCTGTGCTCATCGCATCAGGAAAGATAACGCGGGAAACCAGCAGGCGATGTCCTTCCAACCTCACGCACAACACGACGAAATACGGACTAACGACGGTCTTGTTTGCGACTTGGCCGAGGAAGCTGGATCCATCTCGGGCGATAACCGACACACCATTTTGATCGAGCGAAATCTCACGCCATGAATCCGGGAAGAGTAGCAGAACGTCGCGCGCCAGATAATAAAACAGACTCAGAGAAATCAGCAGGAGCATCACCAGCTTGACCGGCAATGGCATGGCAGTCGCATACACCACGGTCGCGACTATCATGTGCAACAGCAGCAACGACACAGCAAAGCGCAGCGAAGGCTTAACCGGGTGTTGCAAAACTACTGCGCTTGGCATGTTTTTGAAACTGGGAATTTGAAACTAGAAAGATGAATTATAATATAAAATAATTCCCAACAACACCAACAGCACAAGGATAACCACCAGCAAATTCCCACCACGAGATTGAGTCGAAGATTCCGCCAGGATTTGATGTGGGGTATGGCGAGGTTGGGCAGGTGATACTGAACCGGCAGCCAAGGCTGCCCGTCCAGCCAGATTGATTGATTCCGCACTCGGGCGCCCCATATTGAAAGTCTTGGACAACTCGTCAACATCTTCACTGGTGGCAGTCAGTGCAGCCAACCTCAGGGTCGCGGCCGCCGAATCAAATGCTTTAGATAATCCCCCCAGCGACGCTGATTTAGCCTCTTCCTCGCCAGCCCCCATCCGCCCGGTAATATCGATGGCGTCAGGCAATTTTTTTTCGCCGCCGACGGGAGACTTCGATAAATCCACCTGTTGACCGGAACGCGGCAGGGTGTCGTGACAGGTGCGTAAATCATCGGCAAAATCCTTGGCATTCTGGTAACGATCCTCCAACCCCTTGGCCAATGCCTTGGCCACGATGAAGTTGACCATTTCCGGCACAGCCGGATTCAGCGTGTCGGGTGGTGGAGGTACTGCATTCAAGGTCTGATACATGATGGCGTTGACGTTCTCGCCATTAAAGGGAGCTTGCCCGGTCAGCATCTCGTAGAGCATCACGCCCAGAGAAAAAATATCCGAACGCCGATCTATCGACTTGCCCATCACCTGCTCGGGCGACATGTATTTGGGTGAACCAAGCACCATACCGGTTTGGGTGCGCACAGAAGAGGAAGCCATGCGCGCGATGCCGAAGTCGGTGATTTTTACGTGCCCATCACGTATCACCATAATATTTGAAGGCTTGACATCGCGATGCACGATGTCATGTTCGTGCGCATAAGCCAACCCTTGCGCCACCTGAGCTACGATGTTCAATACCTGGTCAACGGGCAATAATGCGCCCTCGTTCATAATGTCGCGTAACTCGCGCCCTTCCAAAAACTCCATGGCAATATAAGCAACATCGCCACTCCTGCCCACATCATAAATGGTCACGATATTCGGATGATTGAGACGCCCGGCCGCCTTGGCTTCCTGATAGAAGCGCCCCTCGTATTCTTCTTTTTCATCCATTGCAAGGCTGAGGTTGATGGTCTTGATCGCAACCACGCGATCAATCAGCGGATCTTTGGCCTTATAGACCACACCCATCGCGCCTTGACCAAGCTCACCAATCACCTCATAGCGCCCCAACTGGCTAATCATTGTGTTCACCCGAATGAGTCTTTATTGCCATGTCGATTTGTATAAACTCGATAACCATGCAAATTTTCACTAATTACAAAGGCTGGGCTTAATATGCACCGTCTTGCCCGATTTGAGCTCGACACTCTGCGTAAAAATACCCCTACTTGTATGACTCACGATCACCGTATGCTTGCCTGGCGGAAACACCAAGGTTAATGGCAAAGAACCGACCCTACCTTTCGTGATACCGTCTACGAACACCTCGGTTCCTTCCATACAAGTGACCGAAATATAGGCGTCTGCGCTACCACTTGATGTCTCAACGGCCGCATTATTCTCGACATCAGCTTTATTTCTTATCTTTGCCTGACTCTCTGAATGTTTGGATTTGGGTTTGTTTTCGAGTTTATCCTGGGGCTTATCTTTAAGTTTATCCTTGGGTATTTCTTTTGCATTTTCGCTCTCAACATTTTCCTTAATACTCGGTTCGGCCACGATCGGAGAATCCGCCGGGATTACGCCTTTGGCCTTATCATCGGAGCCTGCCGGAACAGACGCCACGGGCGCAACCGCTAAGCTAGGTTGAGTCGCTTTAATTCTCGGTTTGGCCACGATCGGAGAATCCACAGGGATTGCGCCTTTGGCCTTATCCTCGGAGCCTGCCGGAACAGACGCCACGGGCGCAACCGCCAAGCGAGGTTGAGTCGCTTTTACCGTCTGCTCGCCCATCCCGGTTGGCAGAGCTGGAACTTCGCCATGCCGCGGCAGATTTGTCAGTAACGCGATGAGCAGCAGCAAGGGGACGGCGACGGCTGCAACGTACAACGCGCGCTGCCTGGATCCTGCCTGCCGAAAACGGATTATTGCGAGCTCGACCAAGGTATCCAGCCTTGCTGCGGCTGAGCGCC
>JBGPBL010000135.1:0-3760 GCA_041481225.1 Sulfurifustaceae bacterium
CTCATCACGGAGGGTCATCGTGGACAAATGTGTGGTCGGGACTTTGGGCGGAAGAAGGATAAGAACGATAAGAACCAGAGCAATGCCGCCAGGGACCAGCAGCCACAATTTCCGTAATCGCCTTGGCATTCCCTTGGGCAACGCTCGGACTGGAACTACGCGGGTTGACACTGTTGCTTCGACTGTTTCCATTGGACTGATTTCCTTGAGTGCAGCGCCGCTCAGCGGCGATTGGCATCAGCTTGCAGTGATCCACGTCTTGATCTCGTCTTCATTCGGGATGCGACCGGAAAGCTTAACAACACCGTTAATCGCCACCGCCGGCGTCATCAGAATGCCGGCCTTGGCCATTTCCGCAATATCGCTGGCCTTGCGGATGTCGGCTTCCACACCGGCCTGTTCGACGGCGTGGCGTACGCGGCGCTCGGTTTCGTGGCATTTGGCACAGCCCGGGCCATAGATCGTGATGTTCAGCATGAGTCCTTCCTCAGATGATGAGATTGAAAACGTACCCCACGATGAGAATTCCGATGGCGACCACACCGACGAACACGGAAATCAACTGTGGTCGAAGCACTTTACGGAGAATGATGGTCTCCGGCAGCGACAACCCGATCACCGACATCATGAACGCCAGCACGGTTCCCAGTGCCGCGCCTTTTCCGAGCAGAGCCTGGACGATGGGAATGATCGCAGCGGCGTTGGAATACATGGGCACACCGATCAGCACGGCCACGGGCACCGACCACCACGCCCCCTTGCCCATGATGGAAGCCATGAAGTTTTCGGGCACATAGCCATGGATTCCAGCGCCGACCGCTATCCCGGCAACTACGTAGGGCCAAACTCTTCCGACAATGTCACCCACCGCGTCGGTCCCCAACCTGATGCGGTCTGACCACGTGCGCTTTGGCTCGCCGCATACAGCGGCGGCCCCGGAGGCTGCGTAGACCCAACCCTCGACAAAACGCTCCATCTTCAGGCGTCCGATGATCCAGCCGGCGACAATGGCAATGAAGAGTCCGGTACCGGCATAGATCGCCGCCACTCGCCAGCCAAAAAGCCCAAATAGCAGCACCAGGGCCACTTCGTTGATCATCGGCGCGGCAATCAGGAACGAGAAGGTCACTCCCAGCGGCACGCCCGTGGTTACGAATCCGATAAAGAGCGGCACCGCCGAGCACGAGCAGAACGGCGTCACCACGCCGAGCATCGAGGCCAGCACGTTGCCGGCAAACTCGGATTTACCCGCTAGGATTCTCCGCGTGCGTTCGGGGGTGAAGAAGGTCCGGATAATGCCGACGCCAAACACCACCAGCGTCAGCAGCATCATTACCTTGGGCGCCTCGAAAAGGAAGAACTGCACCGCGGCGCCGAGGTGCGTACCTCGCTTCATGGCCAGCAGTGAAAAAGTGATCCAGTCTGACCAGGGTGCCAGTTGCCGGTAGAGGAGCCACCAGGCAATCAGTCCAAGGAGCCCGGCCACAAGCTCGATCGTGGTCGAGGTGGGGCCATTCCGCTTCGCGTCCCGCGCTTGCTCAACCTGGATCTCGCAACCGGTATCTGTGCCTGCCATCAGCGGCCTTTCACATTCGCATCAGAAGAAATGCGTCGCCATCAACAGTCGTTACAGATGAATTCCTCCAGCCGTGTGCGGAGTCGATCTCGCACCCCGCGAAAGGTTGAGACTTGCTGCCCGGGCGGCGCTGCTGCCGGATCTTCAAAATCCTGGTGCAGGTGCTTGCCGTCACCGGGGAAAATCGGGCAGGCCTCCCGGGCGCCGTCGCAGACCGTGAAAATGTAGTCGAACTGCTCACCCGAGAATTCATCCACCGACTTGGAGCGGTGGCTTGAAATATCAATACCGAGCTCTGCCATCGCCTGCACCGCGTTTGCATTGAGCCCGGCCGCGTGCGCTCCAGCACTGAAGACTTGGAAGCGGTCGCCCGCCAAGTGGCGCAGCCAGCCTTCGGCCCTCTGACTGCGTGCCGAATTCCCGGTGCAAAGGATGAGCACACGCTTTTTGCTCATTGCGCCCTCTTCCCATAGGGATCGCAGATTGCGACAACAGCTTCGCTGGTGACGGCCTCTCCGAAATACCGCCGCTGGAAATACAGCGCGACGTTGACCAATGCGATCATCACCGGCACTTCAACCAGCGGGCCGATTACTGCCGCGAATGCCGCTCCAGAGTCGATTCCGAAAACCGCCACCGCGACGGCAATCGCGAGTTCGAAGTTGTTCGAGGCCGCCGTGAAGGCAAGCGTGGTCGTCTTCGAGTAGTCGGCTCCGAGTTTGCTGCCCATGTAGAAGGACACCAAAAACATGACTACGAAATAGATCAGCAGCGGAACGGCGATACGAACGACGTCCAGCGGAAGCCGGACGATGTACCCGCCCTTGAGGGAGAACATGACGAAAATCGTGAAAAGCAGTGCGATTAACGTCAGCGGGCTGACTCGCGGAACGAAGTTGTGGTCGTACCACGCCCGGCCCTTCGCGCGCATCAGCGCCGTTCGAGTCAGGAAACCGGCCAGGAACGGGATACCGAGGTAAATGAAAACGCTCTTTGCTATCTCTCCAATGGATACGTGGACGACCGCGCCATGCAGGCCGAGTTTAGCGGGCAGTACGGTGATGAACACCCATGCATATAACGAATAGAAGAACACCTGAAACAAGGAGTTAAAGGCGACCAGCCCCGCTGCATATTCGGTGTCGCCCTTCGCAAGCTCATTCCAGACGATGACCATGGCGATGCACCGGGCCAGGCCGATCATGATCACCCCAGCCATGTATTCGGGGTAGCCGCGCAGGAAGACGATGGCCAGCACGAACATAAGGATGGGGCCTACGACCCAGTTCTGCACGAGTGAAAGACCGAGCACGCGCTTGTTACGGAAGACCTCGCCCAATTCTTCGTAGCGGACTTTGGTGAAGGGCGGATACATCATCACGATCAGCCCTACCGCGATCGGAATCGAAGTCGTGCCCACGCTGAACCGGTTCAGAAACGGCACGATTCCGGGTACCAGCCAGCCGGCGATCACGCCGACGGCCATGGCCGTGAAGATCCACGCGGTGAGGTAACGATCCAGAAAGCTCAGGCGCGAGGAGACTGTGTTTGCCATTTCTTGTTATGCCCTCGAGGAAATCGCTGTCTTTGGCCGCACCAACGCGGAGTAGGGCCGCCACTGGCTGGCCGTGCAGGAACCGCTCTGGATCGCCTTCTTTAATTTGCGCGAGTCCTCTGCGAGAGCTTCCGACGATGGGAAGAGGTCCCGAAGAAATCCGAAGAGCAGCTTGTGCGCACCCTCGGTTGGCTGTGCCAGCCGGTAGTACATTCGCGCGCCTTCCCGCCGATCCAGAACCAAGCCGGAGTTCTTCAAATAGGTCAAGTGACGGGACACGTTTGGCTGCGACGACTGCAAAACGTACTGGATGTCACATACGCACAATTCACCGTGAATCAACAAGTTCAGAATCCGAAGCCTCGTCTGATCCGCGAGCCCCTTGAACCACTGCTCTAGATCCTTCATGCGGTATCTCCTGGCACGATGCTATCAGTATTCATTTATATCTGTATACGCTTATACATGTATGATAGGATTGACGCCGTGATGCCGGACACACTTCCCTGTGATCCGCCTGGTGGTAATGATGAGACCGAAAGTCCTGTTTCTCTGCACTGGTAATTCAGCCCGCAGCCAGATGGCAGAGGGCTATCTGCGTCATGTGGCCGCAGACCGCTTCGAGGCCA
>JBGPBL010000136.1:0-3704 GCA_041481225.1 Sulfurifustaceae bacterium
ATCAAATACGGCACCGGGAGCTGGGTCTACGGCGAAGAGCTTAGCCAGACGACTGCCATCTGGTGGGCGCCCGACAGCAAAATGGTTGGCTTCTATCGCTTTGACGAAAGCCAGGTGAAGGACTTCTACCTGCAGATGAACCAGACCCAGGTGCAGGACACGATGGACGCCGAAGCCTATCCGAAGCCTGGCGCCCCCAATCCGATCGCCGACATCTTGGTTTACGACGCAACAGCCGGCAAGGCGGTCAAGATTGACGTGCGCAATGGCAAACCCTTCACGGACGACGTCGTGGGTCATTACGTTTATAACGTCCGTTGGTCTCCTGACGGCACCGAACTCTTCATGAACCGCACCAGCCGGCGCCAGCAGATCATGGAGTTCATTGCATGCAATCCGTCGACAGGTGCATGCCGTGTGATCATTCGCGAGGAATGGCCGACCGGGTGGACCGAAAACCGGCCAACCATGCAATACCTGAAAGACAACCGCCGCTTCATCTGGGAGTCGGAACGCAACGGCTGGCACAACTACTACCTTTATGATCTCAGCGGCAAGCTGATTACCCCCCTGACTAACCACACAACGTTCGAGGCAGCCAACATCGTCAAGGTTGATGAAGCCGCCGGCGTGATGTTTTACATGGCCCGCGACGGCGACAACTATATGAAAATGCAGCTGCACCGTGTCGGCCTCGACGGCAAGGGCGACGTGCGCCTGACCGATCCCAAGTTTACCCACAGCGTCGGCAACTGCAACCAGGCGGGCGGCAGTGGTCGCGGTGGTGGCGCGCCCGGCGGCGGCCCTGGCGGAGGCGGCGGCTGCGGCATCTCCTCGGATAACAAGTTCATCGTTGACGTCTATCAGACCCACAATCAGCCGGCCGCGACTCAACTGCTCGACGCAAGCGGCATGGTTTTGGCGCAACTGGCGAAGGCGGACACGATAAAATTTGAAGAGCTTGGGCTTAAGAAAACCGAGATGTTCACCTATAAAGCGGCCGATGGACAGACGACGCTGTATGGAACTATTTCGTTCCCCTCGGCATTCGATCCCGGCAAAAAGTACCCGACGCTCGTGCCGGTTTATGGCGGGCCGGCCTCTGGCAGCAACGTGCCGACAGAGAATTTTGCATCGCCGAGCTTGACCGCTGAATATGGATTCCTGGTTGTCAATCTGTCATCGCGGGCAGCACCAGGCATGGGCAAGCGGACACTGGATTCGATTTACCTGAAGCTGGGTGTCACCGAAATGGATGATATGGCCGAGGGCATCAAGGCACTCTGGAATCGTCCCTATTTTGACAAAACGCGCGTCGGCATCTACGGCACATCGTACGGCGGCTACGCATCGGCACTGGAAATCCTGCGCTATCCGGATGTATTTGCCGCTGCCTCGGCGTCATCACCGCCCACCTCCTGGTACCACTACGACTCGATCTATACCGAGCGCTACATGTGGATTCCCCAGGAAAACAAGGAAGGTTACGAAGCCGGCAACGCCATGAATTTCGCGAAAAACCTGCGGGGGCGCCTGCTGCTGTACTACGGTACAGCGGACAACAACGTGCATCCGAACAACTCGATGCAACTCATCCGCGCACTGCAGCAAGCCGGCAAGAGCTTCGAGTTACAGGTGGGCCCGGATCGAGGGCACAGCGGCGTGGACCCTCAGCGCATGATGGAGTTCTTTATCGAGAATCTCGTCATGAGGCCGGAGCGGCTCATGGCACCGCAAAAATAACGGATCGGGTCAAACTCAAACCGAAATCCGCAGATGAACGTGGATACATTCGGATCTCAGGAGATGTATCCGCGTTCATTGGCGTGCATTTGCGGTTCCCTTCCCTGTGCCTGCCTCACGACTACAATGCCGATCCTCTCATCCCCACTTCTTTGCGCCGAAAGCAACCGACGATGTGGTCATTGACCATGCCGGTAGCCTGCATGTGCGCGTAGATAACCGTTGAACCGGCGAACTTGAAGCCGCGCTTTTTCATGTCGTCACTGATTTCGCCGGATAAGGGAGTTCGAGCAGGTAATTCAGTAAGCTTGCTGAACCGGTTGCAGATCGGCTTGAAGTTGACAAATTCCCAGATGTAGCGGTCGAAGCTGCCGAATTCTGCGCGCACCTCGAGAAACCGCTGGGCGTTGTTGATCGCGCCCATAATTTTCAACCGGTTGCGGATGATGCCGGCATCGGCAAGAAGCCGCTCCAAGTCACGATTTCCGTAGAGAGCGACTTTTGCAGGATCAAACTTGTGAAAGGCTGTGCGGAAATTTTCGCGCTTGTGCAAGATGGTGCGCCAGCTCAACCCGGCCTGCATCCCTTCAAGGATCAAGAATTCGAACAGTTTCTGATCCTCATGCAGCGGCACTCCCCACTCGCAATCGTGATATTTCAGCATGAGCTCATCATTGCCCAGCCATGCGCATCGACTCTTCCCGTCGAAATTCAGCATAACCATCCCTAAGCACCGTTGAATCCGTCAATAGATCCCGCCCGCCGGACGGGGCATGGGGCTAAACAAGTCAACCTTCTGAGCGCCGGCGCATGGGCTGTCACACTCTGTAGGTGTCGGCGCGCCAGTTTTTGATTGCCTGCTTGATTGCGTCTTCCGACAAGTGTTCCCGAACCGCTCTCTGGGCTAGTTCGAAAAATTCACCATCCGATGCAAATCGGAGGCCAATGATCTGGCGCATCGTGAGCCCGGGATCTAAGAGTTTTCCGGTCAGGGCAAAATGGCGCAGATTCTCTTCTGCGCGGATCGCGCGGTCCTGCGCTTTCAGCGCGAAGATGCGGCAGAAGAAGAACAGCAGCAGAACGCAAAAAGTAAGCACGACAATCAGTGAAGCACTGTAAATCCGCTGGTGGTCCCCAAGGGACAGGTAAAAGTTGACCAGAGAGCCGATGAGCGTCACCACAAGAAGACCAAACAACACCCCGTGGAACATAAAAACGTAACGTCTGTGATTGGCATACGTCTGAGTTGTCATAGAGGCCGCTCCTTTACGATGAAAAAAGTCCCCCTGCCTGGAACCGCAAGGCCTCCCGGATTGCTGCAACAAGATGCCGCAATCTCACATGGTAACCTTGATGCTAAAGCCGCCAGCCAGAGGTTGCGGTTTCGTCTTGATGTACAGAACTCCGCGCCGGTCCCTCGTATCGAAGAACCAGCCTTCAGGAGCCGAATCAAATTCGGCTCTCTTCTCAAAAACCGGCAGCTCCCTTTCGGTCAGCTTCACATCCGCCGGTTTCGCCGGGACATGGACGTCCACGAGATAGGACCGGTTTGCGGGCATATCTTTGTATTTTCCCTTGGCGATTCCGACCTTGACGGTGATTTGCGCCTTGGGCACGTCGAGGTCTTTCGGCGATTCCACCTCGATCAGTGTTCTGGCAAACGCACCCGTTTTGTATTGCTGGGTCACGCCGTCATCTTCATAGAGATTGAAGTTCGTCTTGCCGAAGGGATAGACGTCCAAGGTCACGGGATCCTTGGGCTTCTCGAGGTCGTGAAGCATTTCCGGATACATGGGAACGATCGCCCCGGCTTTGACGAATATCGGCAGCTTGTCGAGAGGCGCCGCATAGTTGTTCAGGACCAGCGGCCCGTTGAATTCCGTGCCGTCCCAGTAGTCGATCCACTTCCCTGCCGGCAGATAAACATCGTTGCGCACGATTGTGTCCTCGTACACGGGTGC
>JBGPBL010000137.1:0-3642 GCA_041481225.1 Sulfurifustaceae bacterium
CACACGGCAGGGACAGCCACGAGCAAACCGAAGGCGGTGGTGACGAGGGCTTCAGCGATACCGCCGGCGACAGCCGAGAGACCCGTTGCTTTTTGCGTCTCGATGCCCTTAAAGGCGTTCAAGATGCCGATGACCGTGCCGAACAGGCCGACGAAGGGCGCCGTCGAACCGATGGTGGCCAGTGCGGAAAGGCCGCGCTTCATCTCGGCGTGCACGATGGCCACCGAACGCTCCAAGCCGCGCTTGGCCGCGTCGATCACTTCGGCGTCCGAGACCTGCTGTGAAGCGGACTGAAATTCCGAAAGGCCCGTCGCCACGACCTTGGCGATGTGGCTCTTCTTGTTGCGCTCGGCGATGGAGATCGCTTCATCCAGCTTGCCCTCGCGCAGTGCGCCGGCAACCTGCTGAACGAACACGCGCGACTGCTTGCGCGCGGCGCTGTACATCAGCGCGCGGTCAATCATCACGCCGAACGAGTAAATGGAAAGGATGAAGAGAATCAGCACGACGATACGCGCCAAAGTCCCCATCGTGGACAACATCGTGCGCAGGTCCCATGTTGATGCGGTCTGCAACAACATGAACCCGTATACATACAAAGTGGCTACCATTCGTTTGCTCCTTAAGTGTGTTTACAATATCCGCATTGCGAACAGGCGCGCTCAGGTCCACCCCCGGCACGCCTGCCCCGACTACTGGTTCAGAGAGAAAATCACATCCACCGTGGTATCTACTTCGACCGGCTCGCCGTTGAGCAGGGTGGGCTTATACCGCCACTGCCGCACGGCATCCAGGGCCGCCTGCACCAGCAGCGGATGCCCGGAGACCACTTCCAACTGCTGCACCGAACCGTCTTTGGCGATGATCGCGTGCAGTTTCACCGTCCCCTGGATGCGCGTCTGGCGTGCCAGCGGAGGATAGAGAGGCTGCACTCGATTCAGGATCATCGCGGCGGTCACATTGCCGCCTTGGCGGATGCGCTGCTGTACCGGCTTCGGCGGAGGAGGACCACCCACGCCACCGATCACTCCGCCGATCACCCCGCCCATCTGCCCACCGGGGACTCCACCGGGCACGCCGCCCGTGACGCCCGCGCCAATATCCGGCATCTCTTCTTCCTTGATGATCCGGACCTCTTTGGGGATGGCCTTGGGCTGCATCAGTTTACCGGCCTGAATCATGTGCTGCACCGGCCGGACCTTGACGATTGCCGCGGCTGCGGGCGGCGGCGGTGGCGGCGGCGGCGGTGGCGGGGCCACCAGCAGTGTCGCCATCATGGTCTTGGGCAGCGCTTCCGTGTAGATCAGCGGAATGAGAATGAGGATGCCCAGCACGGCCAACTGGAAGATCATGGACACGATAACCGTCCACCTCTTGTTGGTCTTCTTCGCGCTTGCACCACATTCCACCAGATCTTCAAACATGGGTCCTACCTCCTGCCGGCTGCAGCAAGACGCCCATTGGCCGTCTCACCGCCCCGGGATTTAGTGCCGGCTGCGGGTCCGGTTCCTGCGCCCGCCTTGTGGCCGCGCCAGCGATTCCAGGCGACCAGCAGGGGAGCAGCAATACCAAAGCTGGAATACGTTCCTACCACAATCCCCACCGTCAGGGCAAAGGAGAATGCGCGCAGCACCTGCCCGCCCATCAGAAACAACACCAGCACGGTGAGAAAAGTCAGGCCGCTGGTCAAGATGGTCCGCGAAAGAGTCTGGTTGATCGAGGTATTGACCACATCGGCGAACGATTCCTTGCGCAACAACCGGTTGTTTTCCCGGATGCGGTCGAAAATGACGATGGTGTCGTTCATCGAATACCCAACCAGTGTCAGCAGCGCGGCAATAACCGTCAGCGTAATCTCAAAATGCAAGAGCGAGAAAAAGCCCAGAGTGATCAGCACGTCGTGGAATACGGCCAAGACGGCGGCAGCTCCGTAAACCAGCTCGAAACGAAAGGCAATATACACCAACATGCCCGCCAGCGCAGTGAGCGTCACCCAAATTGCCTGGAGGCGCAACTCCGCGCCGACTTTGGGTCCGACGATCTCCACGTTGCGGATGGCGAAGGTGCCCAGGGAATAATTTTCCTGGAGCGCGGAGAGCACCGCCGGGGTCACGCCCTCGACCTTGTTCAGGTCGGCCAGACTGGTCAGCACGCCGTTCGCTTCCTTATCGCGATAGTCCGTCAGTTTCTTCGCCAGCAGCGCGTAACGCTCGGCGGCTGCGGTGCCCGCGGCCAGCGGGTCACGCTGCGTCAGGAACTGAGCCAGCGTAGCCGGGGTGGCTGCATTGAAATCCGCCTTCCCGGACGCGCTCGCCCCATACGTGACGCTCAGCGCCTTCAGGATCTGCGCCTTGCCGGCGTCCAGGGCCTCGTCGCCCTGCCCCTTTTGCTCCAGACCGATGACCACTTCGTTGGAGTTGGGGTTGGCGATGTCGCCGATCTTCTGAATCTCGCTCGATCCGATTCCCTGCGCGGTCAAGGCTGTGCGAAGCTTGTCCACGTCCGGGAGCTGCGCGAAGCGCACGTACACGAGCGTACCACCTTTAAAATCAATGCCATAGCGGAGCCCCCCCTTACTGGCCCAGGAGATTCCGCCAAGAAGCAAAAGAAAGCCGGACAAGGCAAAGAAGTACTTAGCCTTGCCCATCCAGTCGATATTGGGCTGTTTGAAGAACTCCATGTCTTCTTTTGCTTCCCTTCCTTAGACTCCACCCGGCTTCAGATTGTTCCCGATTCCGGAAATCTGCCAGGGCAGAAACTGCTGGCCCCTTGAACCGTCCCCAGGAGTACTAGAACTGCAGGCCGGGCATCTTCTTAAATGCTCAATGCCTCGTGCCGCTCCATTCGCGACAGGTGATAGCCGAAAATCGTCCTCGACACAAAGATCGCCGTGAACAGATTGGCGATCAAGCCGATGGTCAGGGTGATGGCAAAGCCGCGAATCGGCCCCGTCCCGAACAGGAAGAGGAAGATCGCGGAAACCACAGTGGTCACGTGAGTGTCGATGATCGTCAGAAAGGCCTTGCTGAAACCAGCATCCACGGCCGACACCGCCGCTTTGCCGTTGCGCAGCTCCTCACGGATGCGTTCGAAAACCAGGACGTTGGAATCCACGCCCATGCCGATGGTCAGAATGACGCCGGCGATGCCCGGCAGGGTCAGCACCGCGCCAAAATAGGCCAGCGCGGCCAGCAGAATGAACAGATTGAGGATCAGCGCGATCACCGCATTGGCGCCCGACAGCCGGTAGTAGATGAGCATGAAGATCATCACCACGAGCAGGCTGAGGACGGAGGCTTGCAGACCGTGACGGATGGAATCCGCGCCGAGGGACGGCCCCACCGTGCGCTCTTCAAGATACTTGATGGAGGCCGGCAGGGCTCCGGCGCGCAGCACCAGGGCCAGATCATGCGCTTCTTCCTGGGAAAAGGTTCCTTCGATCACGCCGGAATCGTCAATGCGGCTGTTGATGCGCGGCGCGGAGTAAACCTTGTGCTCGAGAACAATGGCCATCTGTCGGCCGACGTTTTGCTCGGTAAAGGGCCCAAAGCGGCGCGCGGCTTCCGTGGACAAGCTGAAATTGACCTGGTATTGCCCGGGGACCTGCCCGCGGTTTTCCTGGGCGCTGCGCAGGTCGCGCCC
>JBGPBL010000138.1:0-3551 GCA_041481225.1 Sulfurifustaceae bacterium
AGCACAGCCAGAACGGTGAAAAGAATGAAACGAAGACAAGCAAACGCGAGAAACGCCACCGCCGGGGTGTCGATTCACCGAGACGGCGCTATATTGAATGGCGGTTACCATAATTTGGTCACTTGTTCAGAGCTTCCCTAACTAAATAAACTGACATCAGTCCAAGCACGCCCGCATGCCCTGAAGCAATCGCTCAGGAGGTTTCAAGCCGCACACGAGGAGCGCGCTTAGAGCGTCGCCCTCGATATGCTTAAATAACACGATTCTTCAGCTGTTCATACCAATCTGGGATCGGTTCACGCACGAAGTATTTCAGTACTTCCATAGCGATCCTAGGCCAAGAGCGGGCATCCTCGGCGAGGAGTTGGAGCAAGATTTGCTCTGCTTCTTTAGATGGATCCTTGTTCCGAACGGTTTGATTTTTCAAATGTACTACTTCATCTCGCACGGACTCCAGATCGCGAAACCGTTGCCATTCGGCCTTCCCTTTCATGGTTGGTATGGAAAGTATTCTTGGCAATACATGACCGAGCTTATCTGACGTCGAGAGCCGTCTTTCCGCTTCTCGTCTTTCGAGTATTTCCTTCTTCTTTTTCTTCTTTACCTCGATGCCTTCGGGTGATGTTCGCAATAGCTCTTCATTGCAAAAAGCCTCGAGCGCTTGATAAGAGAAAAACACGGTTACCATTGCGTCCTCGAAGTAATCAAACAGATAGCGCGTACTCGCAACCGTAACTTGTTTTACAAGGCCAGTTGGGGAGGGAGTATCAGCATATACAAACAACATTTTTAATTCTTGTGCTCGTTGCGCTGCTGAGCACGCGATATTCATTGCAAGTGCCACAGGACTCGGCGCGATGAAACCAATAGCCCCGAGAGAACCAGCTTTACCCGAGCAATTTAAGAATACGCGGGACCCGATTTCAAAGCTCGGGCCACCTGGATAAGCCGCGGGGAGTGGTGACACAAGGTTTGTCACAACCGCAGTGCGCCAATCAATAGGTGCTTCTTTATTTTTCTCTTCCACGAAATATTATTTGATACGTCGGACAAGCACTGGTTGTGAAGTCCCGCTGTGATGAGAGAAATCAGTCCAGTCAGCAGTGATCTCACTTCGACCATTAACGAAATTTAGATGTCACATCTTGACGTATAACCTAGCTACGTGTCATCTAACTTGGCGGCGTCGGCATAGGGCGGCTAAATCAATGCATTTCTTACCGCTTTCCTCTCGCCCCATCAGCCCAACCTGCCTCTGCTTGACATGAGGAACGCAAGGCGTACCACCGTGGTACGGGGCTAATTACCCCATCGCAAGCGGATCACCGCACCCGAAAGCTTTCGCGGTTTTTTTGCGTCTTCTGTTCGTGTCTGGCCGGGCGTGCGGCTAATAAAATACCCGAGGGGGGAATACGCCCGCCGTCTTGCGACGGTAATTAGCACCCGGTCACCTTAACCAGACCGGAGGCGCTAGCCATGAACAACACCGTTCCACTCGATCGGTCTTTCCCGAAAGCACCCCTTTACGGGAAAGTCGGACAATCCATCCCCACAACGTCGTGCGATTTCGTTCCACCGTCGACACCACGCCAACCACCGAAAACGGGAAAGTTACTCCACCCCGCCGTGTCCCAAACCTAGAACGGCGTACCCGCGAGTACCTGACGCCGGATGAAATCGAGAAGCTGATGACCGCGGCCGGTCGTCTCGGGCGCCACGGCCACCGGGACGCGACGTTAATCCTCATCGCCTTCCGTCACGCACTGCGCGTGGGGGAGCTGGTTACGCTGCGCTGGGACCAGGTGGACTTCACCCAGGGCCTGTTGCACGTCAATCGGCTCAAGAACGGTTCACCCTCGCCTCATCCGCTGCGCGGGCCGGAGATCCGGGCGCTACGTCGTTTGAAGCGCGAGTCTGAGGCCTCTCCCTACGTCTTCACCACGGAGCGCGGCGGCCCGCTGACAACTTCGACGGTACGCAAACTCGTGGCACGCGCTGGCCAGGCAGCTGGCATCCCCTTCCCTGTTCATCCCCACATGCTGCGCCATGCCGCTGGCTTCAAGCTCGCCAACGACGGGCATGATACTCGGAGCGTGCAGCACTACTTGGGCCACCGGAACATCCAGCACACGGTGCGGTACACGGAACTGGCACCGGGACGGTTCAACGGATTCTTTCGGGACTGAGGAGAAAACCATGGCCATCAAGATCGTTAAGACCCAAGAATTTCGGTACGGCAGTGACGTGCGACACGAAACCGTTTATGTCGACATGGCGGATGAGTTGATCGCCGCCGGCATTATCCCGGCTGACTTCTTCAAGTTCCGCGGCAGAAGCCGCCGATGCTCACGCGAGTGGTGGGGAAGGCGCAAGCCCACTAACACGACGTTCCCGCCGCACGTGTCGCGGATCAACATGGAACGATGCGCAGGCGACCGCTGCGTCGCCGAGATATAGCACGATGTGCAGAAGCCGCCCTACGTGCCACCGGGCCAGACTTGGCCAGAACCCAGGGAAGAATCGAAACCGTGTCGCCCTGCGCTTGTGGACCGCCGATTCATTCTGGGTAGCCCCAACGGCCGGACCGGTACGATCATCAATTTTCCCGGAAAAAGGAAAACGGCGCATGACAGTGCGGTGAAAACCACCGAATGCCTGACAGACAATGAAGTTGGCGAGCTATCCGAGGATGAGGAAGGGCTTCTTGAGAATTATCGCCATTCCACCCTTGCAGGGCGCACCACCCTTCAACGACTGGCAACGCGCTTGCTTCAAAGATGTTCGAAAACATAGAAGCACAGCACGAAATGAACTGTAACCTGTAAGGTTGCAATCCGTCACCGTATAAGTTACGCTTGAAAATGCATGATCAAAAACTTCCGGCACAAGGGCCTAGCTGACCTCTTCCACACAGGCAACGCCCGCAAAGTCCAGGCCAAACACGCCAAGCGGCTGCGGATGATCCTGACCATGCTGAATGCCGCCACCCACGCGCGGCAGCTGGATGCCCCGGGCCTGCGATTGCATCCCCTCAAGGGCAGGCCGGAAGGCCGCTGGGCGGTGGATGTGGATGAAAACTACCGCGTGGTCTTCCGTTTCGAGGAAGGCCACGCCTATGAGGTGGACTATGGCGACTATCACCGAGAAGACTTCGCGTATGCACAACCCGGCGCACCCGGGCGAGATTCTGCTGGAGATGTATTTGAAGCCCCTGGGCGTGACCGTCACCGATGCGGCGGCGGCGCTGGGCGTCACGCGCAAGCATGTCTCGGCCATCGTCAACGCCCGCGCCTCCGTCACCCCTGATATGGCGGTGCGGCTTGCGGCGGCCTTCGCCACCGAGCCCGAGCTGTGGGTGAACATGCAGGCGCAGTACGACCTATGGATGGTACGCCAGAAGGCGCGGCCGAAGGTGAAGGTCCTGGTGGCAAAGAAAGCGGCGTGATTCGTAGTAATGCTCCATAGCTGCCAGGAGGATCAGTGAAAACTTCTTCATTCTTGTACCAAGGCCCCGGCCGCATCTCGATCGCTCGGTTCGCGCCGCGTGATAC
>JBGPBL010000139.1:0-3503 GCA_041481225.1 Sulfurifustaceae bacterium
AGCCGACGTTTGCGTTTGAGAGTAGGCATGGGAAGATCATGCCAAATATCCACTGCCCGTCAAAGGCGTTTGGTATCGGTCATTACAGGGGCTGGCCGCACTTCAGGCTCTGTTTTTACCCACACGATTACGCGATGAGCCATTATTTTTTTGGCGACTTCTGTTCCAGCTCAGCAATACGTTTCTCCAGCTCCTGCAAGCGCGCACGGGTGCGCGCCAGTACCGCTTCCTGGACATCGAGTTCTTCTCGCGTCACCAAGTTTAGGCGATCGAACACACCTTGCAGCGCAGCGCGCACGTTCTTTTCCAGGTCTTTCGGTCCTTCGGGCAGTAGACGCGATAGCGCTGAGACAAACTGGTCGATTATTTTGGTGTCGATCATGCGTCGGATTATAACAAGCCGCTTATCGTGCTTCCGGTGTAATTGGTTTTAGGGCCTGCACACATATAGTGCAGGACTGGAAAAACGATTGCCATCATGGTGCATAAATCCGGGCATCGGTTCCCAGAAAAGACACAAGTTATTGTTATAAAAGTAAAAAAACTCTGGCACAGAAACTGCTATTTAGCGTAGGGATTGATGTTGCACAACAGGGTGTTTCGTTTCTCAAACTTGCCGGCAGCGGTGCGGATTACCGTGACGCCGTTTACTTAAACGACTGAGGAGAAAATTATGAATTTCCGCAAAACCATTCTTGCTGTGAGTGTGTCCGCCTGTACCGGTGTTGCCATGGCGGCCGATAAAACCCCCACCTTGGGAGAAGTGCTCAAGGCCTCGGGCGTGACCGTCAACGGATATATCGATTACTCGTACAACGATCTTTCTACCGATCAGGGTTCCAACACCTATCGTAACTACGACACGGAACGCCGTGGTTTCAGCCTGCAGATGGCCGACCTGAGTGTTGGCTACTTGCCAGCGAGCGGCTTCGGCGGTTTCGCCGAGCTTAACTACGGTTCCGACGCCCAGATGAATTCCTCGATGGCTACTGGAAAGTCGCTGACCTCCGCCGAATATACCGATGTGCAGCAGGCCTACATGCAGTACGCCAGCGGACCGTTCGCGGTAATGGCGGGCAAGTTCGATACGCTCGCCGGCACGGAGGTGATCCAGGCCCCGAGTGACACCAACTTCTCGCGTTCCTTCCTCTTCATGTTGGTTGAGCCCGCCTTCCACACCGGCGTGCGTGCCACCTATGCCCCCAGCGATACCACAAAGTTCACCGCCGGTATCAATAACGGCTGGAACGTGAACAAGAAGTCCTTTAAGCCAACCGTCGGTACCCCGGCGGAGTCACCGACCGGCAATACGCTCGAGCTGGGCGTAAGCGCCAGCCCGGCCAAGATCCTGTCGCTGTCAGCGGCGTACTACTCGGGCCAGGAATCGGCACCCACGAAAGCCGGCACGCGCAGCCTGCTGGACTTGGTGGCGACGATCAATGCCACCGACGCCCTGAGCTTCGTGCTCGCCTATGACGGCGCCAAGCAGGAGTTCGGTTCGCCAACCGCGGGCGACGCCAAGTATGGTGGCCTGGCCGGCTATGCGAACTACAAGTTCAGTGACCAGTGGCGGTTGTCGCTACGTACCGAGAAGTTCAAGGACAAGGATGCCTATGCGACTGGTACCAAACAGACACTGAAGGAGAACACGCTTACGGTCGGCTACGCCCCGGCAAGCAATATGGAGCTGCGCGCCGAGTACCGCAAGGACAAGTCTGACCATAAGGTATACACGGAAAGCGCCAGCCTCAAGACCACCCAAAACTCACTTGGCTTGGAAGCCGTTTACAAGTTCTGATGTATAAAACTACGGGCGGCGGCAACGCCGCCCTGCCTTAAAGGAGGCTATATGAAACTCGTTACAGCCATTATTAAACCCTTCAAGCTTGACGACGTACGCGATGCCCTCGCCGAAGTCGGTGTGCAGGGTGTCACCGTCACCGAAGTCAAAGGCTTCGGCCGGCAAAAGGGCCACACGGAACTTTACCGCGGCGCGGAATACGTCGTCGATTTTCTGCCCAAGGTGAAGCTTGAAGTCGCGATTGATGCGAAGCAACTGGATCGCGTGATCGAGACCATCGTCAAGGCGGCCCGTACCGACAAGATCGGTGACGGCAAAATATTTGTTTTCGACCTCGAGCAGGTTGTGCGCATCCGTACCGGTGAAACCGGCAAAGAAGCGCTTTAATACAGGAGAAAATTCCATGTTTACGTTATCTCATCTGAAAAAGTTGCTCGGCGCTTTCGGCGTCCTGCTCTTGCTAATGTCGCCATGGCTTGCTTTTGGCGACCAAACGCCTGCCCCTACCGCGGCACCGGCAGCGGCAACGCCCGCCGCCGCGGCACCTGCAGCACCTGCTGCAGCACCAAAACCGGTACTGAATAGCGGCGATACCGCTTGGATGATGACCTCCATGGCGCTCGTGCTGTTCATGACCATACCGGGCTTGGCGCTGTTCTATGCCGGCATGGTGCGGTCGAAGAACGTGCTGTCGGTGATGATGCAGTGTTTCGCCATTACCGCGCTGGTGACAGTGTTGTGGGCGCTTTTCGACTACAGCATTGCGTTCTCGACCGGTGGTATGACCAAGGATGTCCTCAATCTAAATTCTTTCGTCGGCGACTTGAGTAAGGTCTTCCTGAAGGGTGTGGATGTGGACGCTCTGTGGCAGCCGGATGCCACCTCTGCCAATGCCATCCCGGAGACGGTGTTCATGGCTTTTCAGATGACCTTTGCCATTATCACCCCGGCGCTGATCGTAGGTGCCTTCGCTGAGCGCATGAAGTTCTCCGCGATGTTGCTGTTCATGGGGCTGTGGTCAACGCTGGTCTACGCTCCGATTGCGCACATGGTGTGGGGCGGAGATGGTTCGTTCCTCGGCGGCTTGGGTGTGCTCGACTTCGCGGGCGGTACCGTGGTGCACATCAATGCCGGTATTGCGGGTCTCGTCGCGGCGCTGGTGCTGGGTCCGCGCAAAGGCTACCCGAAGGTGACCATGATGCCGCATAACCTGGGCTACACCTTGATGGGCGCTTCGATGCTGTGGGTCGGCTGGTTCGGCTTTAATGCTGGTAGTGCTGTCGCTGCAAACGGTGCGGCGGGCATGGCCATGGCCGTGACCCAGATCGCCACCGCCACGGCCGCGCTGGCATGGATGTTCTCCGAGTGGGTCATGCATGGCAAGCCTTCCGTGCTTGGCATCGCCTCTGGCGCGGTGGCTGGCCTCGTGGCCATCACCCCGGCCTCGGGCTTTGTCGGCCCCATGGGTTCGATCGCTATCGGCGCCGCGGCCGGTGTTGGTTGTTTCCTTGCTTCCACCAAGATCAAGCGCGCGTTTGGTTATGACGATTCGCTGGATGCTTTTGGTGTGCACGCGATTGGCGGCATCATCGGCGCGCTCCTTACCGGCGTGTTTGCAGTCAAGAGCCTTGGTGGCCTTAAGGACGGCATCACCATCGGCGGCCAAGTCTGGACCCAATTGATCGGTGTCTCCGTGACCATC
>JBGPBL010000140.1:0-3482 GCA_041481225.1 Sulfurifustaceae bacterium
CGCGCCAGCAGCAGGCCGCGCGGGTTGCAGCCGGTGTAGGGCAGGCGCATCATCTCGAAGAAACTGACAACGTAATAATCGAAGGCGCTGTTGCCGGCGAAATCCTCCAGCAGGTTGAACGCAATGTGCGGTTGCCATTCCTCGATGGTTTTGCGGACCGGTCCCATGTCGTCGTAGATGCCGACCACCTGAACTTCGTGGCCGAGATTCAGCAACGCGGTCTTGACGTCGTACTCTGTGCGGAATTTCTCCATCCGCGGGTCGTTTTTGTCGCTCAGATCATCCGGCGGCACCAGCGTGTAGTGCACCACCATCATGACGCGCAACTTTTTCATATGGCGAGACGCGATGTCCCGCTGCGCAGCGAACCCATGTAGAGCATGACCAGCGAGGCGATGAGCGCGGTTTTTGTTTCTTCTTGATCGCTCGAGGTGTGGAGATTCATCTCCTCACAGCGCTTGATCATGTCCTCGATCGTCAGGTTGATGCGGTAACGGGACTCCGAGGTCCAGCGCGCGACGTTGGCGATGGCTTCGCGGCGCAGGCGGCGGATGAAATGCGAGGCGCGCTCGTTCTTGCGGCTACTCGTGGAAGGAAAAATGCGCAGCAGCTGTTGTTCATGAAAGCGTGGCAGATCCTGCTGCAGGCGCGTCTGCTTCTCCGCAAAATATTCGCGCAGCGTGATGCGCAGGGTGGTGACGGAGTCAATCTGTTTCTTGCTGCGCACGGGTGGCGTGTGGCCGATGATCTCCTGCATCAGCGTATCGACGTAATTGAGTTTTTTGATGGCCGGCCAGTCGCGGTATTTTTCACGCCAGCGCGAGCCCGGGTCAAGCCAGACGGCAAAGGTTTCCGCCCAGTCTTCGGCCGGATGGCTTTGCGCGTACCAGTTGTCGAGATGCAGTACGTAATTGCGGCTGTAGGGACGCGGCAGATAACTTTCGGGGTAGGCCTTGCTCGCGCGTCCGAAGCGCCGGCGCCAGGTTTGTTTGAGGTGCAGGCGATAGGCGTTGGCCAGCGCGTGCGCGGTCTCGTGGCGCATGAGTTTCATGCGCGTGTCTTCGGTGTTGCCATCCACTTCCAGCATGTGCGCTTTTTCAAGGCGCATCAGGCGCGGGTGGGCCAGGTAGAAGGGCACGGCGAATCCGGGAACGCCGTCGGGGCAGAACCAACAATCCGACAGCCAGCAATGCGGACTGAACGCGAAGCCGCGCTGTTCCAGTTCACGGTAGAGAAGGTTGAGTTCTTTTTCGAACTTGCTCCCGGCGAGCGTGAGCCCGAGGTCACATAGCCGTGTATCCAGCAGCCGGTCGTCCGACCAGCGCGACCACAGATAACCACGGCGGCGGGTGGATGTCCTTTTGCGGGGCCGATGACGCTTGGTGCGGGGGGAGGAAATGGCCGTCTCCTTGTTTTTGGTTATCAATATACAGATGTTACACGATACCCGGCTTTTTCAAGCAGGTTCAATAGCCCCTGTGGCCCCGACAGATGCGCCGCGCCCACGGCGATGAAGGCGTCGCCCTCCTTGAGCCGGGGCGTCAGACGTTCCAGCATGCGAACATTCCGTTTGGCCAGAAGCCGGTCCATGAAGCGCTCGGATAGCCCGTCCTGTTTCGGATTATGTTCCGCCGTGATCTCCATCAGGCCAGCGAGATCACGCTGGAGATAGGCCCGCGTCAGTTCCTCGAACTGGACCTCGAATTTATCCTGTGCCCCGAGGGTCTCCTTAAGAAGCGCTATCTGCTCCTCCATGGGCAGCTCGTCGAACACCGCAATCTGTTCCTTCATGCTTTCAAGACCATAAACCGGTTTGTCCTGGAGGGTCGCGCGCGTTTTTAGTATCAGGTCGAGGAACTGTCCGGTTTTCGGTTTGGGCATGGACAGGGACATGATGACCACCCAGGGTTTTTGTTTTTCGATACCCTCCACGGGCAAGCCGTGTTGGCTCATGGCCTGGATGGTTTGTGCGTACAATTCTTTCCCGAGCACGCCCGCCAGCGTGCGCTCATCGCTGAAGAACATGGCCTCGGCCATTTCCAGGATGCTGGAGGAATTGTCGATCAACGCCTCCATGGTGAAGCTGTGGCTATTGTCGAAGGTAGTCGCAACCGTATCCGGCAGCGTAGTTACGCGCGGATCATCGGAATGAATGGTGCCGAAGAGATAACTGGGCATGACGCCCGCCTTTTCTATTTTCCACAGCAGCCCCTTGGCATGGGTGGGTGTGGAACTATTCCTTGCACTGTGTACAGCGGTTTGGGCGTGGCTGGTTGATGTCGGCGGCGGGGCAGCGGTGACGCCTGCCACGGCGGGTGTGAGCAGCAGTACGGCAACCAGCGCCAGCACAGACGCGAAGGCAGAGCGTAGCGTCCTGCCGTGTCCCGCCACGGTGTTATCCTCCACGACGGGGCGCCTGTGTCTGGTATTGGGGGTGGGGCGTGATTAACATATATCAAAGGATAGATTAGGAATCGGTATGCGCTACTTTTCGTTGTTTGCCCTGGCCGCGATCGTCGGATTGTCGATCGAGCGCGCCGTGGCGGAAGAGGCGCCGCTGTGGGAAGTCGGCGCGGGCTTCGCCGGGCTCAGCATCCCGGACTACCGTGGCTCGGATCAGCAGCGTGGCTATGTCCTGCCGTTGCCTTATATCCAGTATCGCGGGGATGTTTTCCGGATTGACCGTGAAGGGGCGCACGGCGATGTATTCCGATCGGAACAGGTGAAACTCGACGTGAGTCTCAACGCCGGTCCTCCGGCGAAGAGCGGCAACAATGGCGCACGCACCGGCATGCCGGACATTGACCCTACCGTCGAGGCCGGCCCTTCACTCCAGATAATTCTTGCCCGCAACGAGGCGCGTGATCGTGTGTGGTCGTTGCAGCTGCCGTGGCGCGCCGCCGCAGCGACGGATTTGTCGCATGTGCAGCGCATCGGCTGGGTATTTGCACCCAATCTGAATCTGGATGTACGCCATTTGGGAGGCGGGTGGGACATGAGCGTGGGACTGGGTCCGATGTATGCTTCCGAGGATTACCACGATTATTATTATGAAGTGCCGCCGGCATTCGCCACGAATGCTCGACCTGCTTACGATGCCAAGGGTGGTTACAGCGGCAGCCGGTTGACGCTGACGGCGAGCCGCCGCTACAAAACATTCTGGGTCGGTGCGTTTGCGCGTTATGATACGCTTTCCGGCGCCGCCTTCGCGGACAGTCCTCTGGTGAAACGGCAGGAGTCCTTCATGGCGGGGGCAGGCATCGCCTGGATATTCGCCGAATCGAAAACCCGGGTTCAGGCGCCGTAAGTTGCCGGGCAACCCGCTCTGCAGAGGCAAGTTAACTTTTATGAAAGCACCCCAAACTTTGGATGAGTATCTCGATCTGGTCGATCAGGCCATCTTCGAGATCGAGGATATGCTGGCCTGCGCCGCCGACGAAGGCGAGGACGACGGTCAGGAGCTGACCGGGATGTTAACTGTC
>JBGPBL010000141.1:0-3454 GCA_041481225.1 Sulfurifustaceae bacterium
GGATGGGGACCAAGCACAGCATTCAGATTGGCGGCGATATCAACTGGCTCCAGCGCAACACGCGCAGCGACAGCAACGCCCGCGGCACCTTTACCTTCAATGGATATGCCACCGCGGGCGTCGACAAAAATGGCCGCCAGATCGCCGGGACCGGCAACGACTTTGCCGATTTTCTGCTGGGATTGCCCTATTCCACCTCCCGGCGCTACGCCGATACGGTCAAGAATCCATGGGGGAATGCCACCTATCTGCGGAACCGCACCTACAGCTTGTATTTTCAGGATAATTGGCGGGCGTTGTCGACCCTGACCTTAAATGTGGGAGTACGCTATGAGTATAATGGACCTTCATTCGAAAGATACGATCGGCTGGTGAGCCTGGATGCGGCTCCCGGCTTCACTTCCGTGGCCCAAGTATTTCCCGATCAAAACGGCCCCTTGAGCGGACAATACTTCTCCCGGTCGCTGGTGAATCCCGATCGCCTCAATATTGCGCCGCGCATCGGCGTTGCCTGGCGGCCCAGTGCAAGGTCGCGGTTCGTAATCCGGACCGGCTATGGACTCTTCAGTGACAGCTCGGCCTACACATCGATTGTCGGCCAATTGGTGAATCAGCCTCCGTTCGCGGTCACTCAGAACCTGCCTACCAGTTCTTCCAATCCTTTGACTTTGCAGAACGGATTTCCAACGAACCCGAATATTGATATTTTGAATACCTATGCGATTGACCCGACCTATAGGCCGGCCGATGTTCAGCAGTGGAATCTCGACGTTCAGACCGAGCTCTCACGGCTCTATGCTTTAACCGTAACCTACATGGGTTCCAAGGGGACCGGCCTCGCGATCAGTCGCGCCCCCAATCCTGCCGACAATGCGGGCAATTTCACCTTCCAGACCAATGGCGGCAGCTCGATTCTGCATGCGGTCAACTTTCAGCTAATGCGCCGCTTCTCGCATGGCTTTAACATGCAGAACCAGTATACGCTATCCAAGAGCATCGATGATGTTCCAAGCGGGGTGGCGCAAAATGACGCAAATCTGAGGGCGGAGCGAGCCCTCAGCAGCCAGGATCAGCGCCACAATTTCCAGACCACATTCAGCTATGAACTTCCCATGGGCCAGAATCGAAGGTTTTTTGCCGGCGCCTCGTCCAAGGTGCTCAATTTTGTCGCCGGTTGGAACATCAACGGCACGTTTACACTCGCCAGCGGTAACCCGTTGACGGCGCGTTATACCAGCAGCAGCGGCAACTCGGGGGCGGCGCTCTACAACTCACTGCGGCCTGACACCACTGGAATATCCCCCACGATTCCATGGGGCGACCGCACGCTGGTGCAGTACTTCAATCCGACGGCTTTTGCGATTCCTGCGGGAATATACGGAAGCGCCGGGCGCAACACCATCACGGGTCCCGGAAACAATGCGCTGAATCTTTCGATTCATAAAAATTTCCGCCTCGATGAAAACAATCGCAGGATCGATTTCAGCTGGCAGATCCAGAACCTCCTGAACCATCCCAGCTGGGCAGGGGTGAGCACGACTGTCAATGCGCTCAATTTTGGCCAGGTGACCAGCGTCCGCGCGATGCGCTCCATGACTATGAATCTCAGGATCAACTTTTAGAGGCGCCGAACATGTCCAGGATCCAGATAAAGAACATGCGATTGCAATCGCGCCAACGTCCGCTGCTGTGCTCCGCATGCCTGCTTTGCATGACCGTGGTATTGGCGTTTTCGCAGGCGCCGCCGCAACAGCCGCAGTTTGCATATCCCCAGAGGCCGACTTTTGCGGTCGAGTCCAATCTGGTCGTGGTCGATGTCAGCGTACGCGATCGCAAAGGGAATCTGATCGACAATCTGACCAGAAACGATTTCAAGATCTATGAAGATAACCTGCCCCAGGATATCGTCACCTTTTCCGCGGAGAACGTGCCCGTGGGGCCTCCGGCAGGGGCGACGCCGGCAGTCGTTACAGCTACCGATGTGCCTGCTGCAGCCGCCAGACCCGCGCCTCCGGTCGTCAACCTTGCACTCAATCCGGGCCAGCCGCCTAAGAAGGAAGATCTGCAGGGCAAGAGGCTGGTCATCCTGTTCTTTGATCTGAGCTCTCTTGGGACGGAGGATCTCATTCGTTCCGCGGATACGGCGCGTGAATTCATCGCCAAGCAGGCCGGCCCGCAAGACCTGGTGGCGATTGCGACCTATGATAACGTGCTCGCACTTGCGCAGGATTTCACCAATGACCGTAATGTTCTTCTCAAGACGCTGAATGCGATCTCATCGCCGGACTCCGGGAATGCGGCCGCCGAAGACTTGAGTGACGCCAATACTTCTGACGACGTGTTTGTCCCTGACACCATGCAGTTCAACATCTTTAATACAGATCGGCGGTTGTCGGCCCTCGAGACTTTGGCGAAAAGGTATCGTGAGTTTCCTGAGCGCAAGTCCCTGCTTTATTTTTCGAGCGGCGTGACCACCACCGGCGTGGAAAACAACGCCCAGATCCGATCCACCGTGGATAACGCCAACCGTTCGAATATGTCCATTTACACAGTGGATAGCCGCGGCCTGGTCGCGCTGCCTCCAGGCGGGGGAGCGTCCGCGGGGAGCGCGGGTGGACGGGGCATGTTTAGCGGCGCCGCGATGATGCGCCAGCGCACGAATTTCTCCAGCTCGCAGGAGACACTGACAACGCTGGCGCACGATACCGGCGGCCAGGCATTTTCCGATGCCAACGATTTGAGCCTTGCCATTAAGCAGGTCCAAAACGATACCCATATTTATTACGTGCTGGGTTACTTCAGCGCAAACGCGAAGCAGGACGGCAAATATCGCAAAATCCGGGTCGAAGTGACGCGTCCCGATGTCAGAGTGGAGCATCGTCCCGGATATTTTGCATACAAGGCATTTGGTCAGCTTACCCAGCAGGAGCGCGACCTGCAGCTTCAGCAGGCCATGAATGTGGACCGGCCTTTCGTGGATGTGCCTGTGATTCTGCAGACCGACTATTTCAGAAAGGACAACAGCAACACCCTGGTGCCGGTATCGATCGAGCTTGCGGGAGACGGCCTCAAATTCGAAGACAAGGGTGCCAACAAAGAAGGCAAATTCGAATTCGTGGCGCAGGTTTCCGATCCCAAAGGAAGAGTGACGGGCGTAGCCCGGGATATCGTCCAGGTGCGGCTGCCGTCAGAAAAGGCCGAGAAGCTCAAATCGGGCGGGATTTTCTATTCGACCGGCTTCCAGCTGCGTCCAGGTGACTATAAGCTCAAGTTCCTAGTGCGCGACAACGGCACGGGGAAACTGGGAGGGTTTGAACAGTCCCTTATTGTCCCTGCCCTCGACCTCAAGAAACTCGATACCAGCTCCATCGTCCTGGGCAGTCAGCTGATGAATCCCACGGGAGACACCGGATCCGGTGTTGCGCATCAAGGCATGATGCGGCGATTCCAGGAA
>JBGPBL010000142.1:0-3448 GCA_041481225.1 Sulfurifustaceae bacterium
GCGCTGGCACAAGCCGGCACAGACAGCGCGTGCGTGTCGATGCCGAGGAACAACGGGCCATCGATGCCCTGCTGTTTGCGGTACTGGCAAATGGCCTGGCCGATGGCGAGCACATGCCCTTCGTTGAAGGTCTTTTCGAACGAGGAACCGCGATGTCCCGAAGTGCCGAACGCGACCCGTTGCGTGGGCACCGAGAAGTCAGGCATGTCGGTATAGTAGGCTGTCACCAGTTTTGGGATATTGGCCAGCATCGCCGGCGGGGCGGGTTTCCCTGCCAAAGGATTTACTTTCATTGCGGTCAACCCCCGTCCTTGTCGCGGACCAGCATGACGACGGCCCGGCCCGGCACTCGATAATGCAACGACGGCAAGGGGCTTTCGTTGCCGGGCTCGAGAAAGTCGAACGGGCTTTCGAGACTGGTATCGACAACTCGCCGCCACGTGTTCGTTGCGCTTTCCTGTATCTGAAAAGTCAGTTCCTCCCAATAGGCATTGATCATCACATAGATGTCGATGTCCTGTTGCGATCCGCCGTGCAGGGCAAAGGCGAGGCTACGGGAATCGTATGTAAGGTCGGTATCGTGGCCTACCCCGTACCAACGGACATCCTCGTGCCAGAACCGGCTCCTCGCCAGTGACGGATGCGCCTTACGAAACGCGATCATAAGCTTAAAGAAGCGGAAGATATCCGGGTTTGCGTGCAGCCGGCCCCAATCGATCCAACCCACTTCGTTGTCCTGATTGTAAGGATTGTTGTTCCCAGCCTGCGTGTGCATGAACTCGTCCCCGGCACGGAACATGGGCGTCCCGTTCGAAAGGAACAGCAGACAACAGAAATTCTTGATCTGTTGCGTGCGCCGTTTCACGACCTCCGGCGGCGCGTCCTCGTCCCCTTCCCAGCCGCCGTTCCAACTGTGGTTTTCCGCCATGCCGTCCGTGTTACCGTGGCCGTTGGGCCAGTTCCGCTTTTGGTTATAGGCAACCAGATCGTAGAGGGTGAATCCGTCGTGAGAGGCAATGTAATTAACGCTCTGATGGGGGTGATAGGCGTTCATCCGATCGTCGGGGAACAGATCGTCGCTGCCGTACAGGCGGCGCATCAGGGCCGGCACCATGCCGGGATCTCCCTTTACGAAGCGCCGGAGATCATCCCGGTATCTGCCGTTCCACTGGCAAGCCATGATCCCCGGAAACGCCCGGCCCAGCTGATACACCCCGGCGGCGTCCCAAGGCTCGGCAATCAGACGCAGGTGCGCCAGATCCGGGTCGGAGGCCATGTCGCTGAGCAGCGGCGCGTCGCTTACATTGACCGATCCGTCCGGGTTTCGGGTTAAGAGGGAAGCGAGGTCGAAGCGAAATCCGTCGACATGCATCTCGTTCGCCCAATGGCGAACGCTGTCCATGATCATTTTGCGGACGTAGCGGTTCGCACAATTGAGCGTGTTGCCGGTGCCGGAGAAATTTTCGTAGGGCGCGGCCGGCCGGTCCGCCATCAGATAGTAGGTGCTGTTGTCGATCCCCTTGTAGCTATAGACCGGGCCCGTGTGATCGTCCTCGCCCGTGTGAGTGTAGACAACGTCGAGGACCACCTCGATATCCGCTTGGTGCAGCGCCTTGATCATTTCGCGAAACTCGTTGTGTTGCGCCTTGACCGTGTGGTCGCTGAGATAGCCATGGTGCGGGGAGAAAAAGTTCAGCGGCACGTAGCCCCAGAAGTTGCCGTCGGAAGGGTCGTTCTGGAAAACCGGCATCAACTCCACCACAGTAACGCCAAGGTCCTTCAAATACGGGATTTTCTCGACCAAGCCCGCAAACGTTCCACGCGCTTCATCCGTGACTCCGGAGTTGGGATTCTTGGTAAATCCTCCTACGTGCAACTCGTAGATGACGGTATCGGCCTCGTGCCGGGGGCGATGGTCGCCTCGCCAGTCGAAGCGCTCGCTGTCGCCCATGAGGACACCCAGGGGCGCCTTGCCCGCGTTCGAACCCGGCCGGGCGGCGGCGAGCCGGTCGAAAGCCGGGGGAAAGAACACGGACTTTGCATAGGGGTCGAGCAGGATTTTGTCGCGATCGAACCAGTGCCACTCGAACAGGCCATTGGGCTTGGGTCCCTCGACGCTGTACGCGTAGTAGGACGCACCCCTCATTAACACAAGGGGGATGCGGCAATGCCAGATCCTGCCAGATTTGTTCTTGAGGTAGTCGAACCGATAGGTCAATACCGGATTGACGATGTCGCTCTCGGTGTAGAGCAGCAACATGACGCTCTCCGCATGCTTCGAGTAAAGCGCGAAGTTGTAGGCGCCCTCTTCTTCTATCCTGGTCGGGCCCATGGGGAACGGAAGCCCCTCCGTAGCCGCCCACCGAGATGATGCTGTCTCTGGCAACGTCATGTTTGCTCCGATGTCATTTTCTCTGTCGGCGATGACTGGTAGCGCCATCATTGTCACGCCTCATTCCACAGGCGGATGACCGGCTCATCCAGGTCATGGTCATAACCGAGAATACTCAGGGATGCCGTCGTGAGATAAAAGTAACGGGCTTCCACGGCGTGCCGGCTGAGCCAACGCACCGCGAGGATGCGCAGGATATCGCGGTGGGCGAAGACGAGCGCGTCGCCCCCGAGCGAACGGATTCGACCCATGACACGATCCGCGCGCGTACTCACCTCCACCAGCGTTTCCCCGCCTGGGCAACCGCCCTCGAACAGACGCCAGCCGGGGTGCTCGGCCCGGATGTCTGACGTGCGCCGGCCTTCGTAAGCGCCGTAGTCCCATTCCGTCAGATCGGGATCGGCCTGCGCACATTCACCGAAACCCGCTAGCTCGCCAGTCCGCCGTGCCCGTTGCAGCGGGCTGGTGAACACTTTGGCGAAGGTTAAGCCCCGTAGCCGCGCGCCCAGCTCCCGCGCGTCGCGCTCGCCCCGTTCGGTAAGCGGAATGTCCGTGCGGCCGGTGTGCTGTCCGCTGATCGTCCAGGCAGTCTCGCCATGCCGGACTAGATAGACCTTGGGAAGTACGCCGCTCATTTGCGCGTGGAGCCTTTCATCCCTGTTTCCTCAGCGCCCCATTTCCAATCTCGGATTCCCGAAAGGTCCTGGCCGAACTTGTTGATGTATTGCTTGTGCTCGATGAGCTTGTCCTTGAGCTGCTGCTTCAGGTAGATGCCCTGGTCGCCGGTCTGCGGCAGGCGGTCGATGGTGTCCATCACGAGGTGGAAGCGGTCCAGATCGTTCAGCACCGTCATGTCGAAGGGCGTGGTGATGGTGCCCTCTTCCTTGTAGCCGCGGACGTGGATGTTGTCGTGGTTGGTGCGGCGGTAAGTCAGCCGGTGGATCAACCACGGGTAGCCATGGAAGGCGAAGATGACCGGCTTGTCCTTGGTGAAGAGCTCGTCGAAATCCATGTCGCTCAACCCGTGCGGGTGCTCGGTTTGCGGCTGCAGCTTCA
>JBGPBL010000143.1:0-3445 GCA_041481225.1 Sulfurifustaceae bacterium
CAAAGAAGGTGTGGTAGAAAGATCCAATTATTAGTGTCGCGATGGTGTGTTGAGTTGCTAAGATCTGCGCAACAAGCAAAAACTGAAAACTGCAAAACGAACTCAGCTAAGCCTTTTAGAATCGTATAGTTGACCTTTGAAAGGCTTGTCAGATTATGGGCTTTCTCATCAGAGAGAGGTATCCACCCCGGAGCGAAAATTCCTCTGTTCTTGTTCATTCTGATGGATCCGGCACAAAGAGCGGACCATCGCAGATCGCTACTCCAAGATGAAAAAGCGCCGGGAATCGCCGGCACTGGTGGCAAATTCTTTGTGTCGAGGTGGGAAGAAGCGTATGATGCAAAAACTAAAGGTCCAAATCGGTTTTGCGAACGGCTAGTCCGGCGGACGTTACTGGCGCTCAGAAGAGCGATGGGAATCACCGCGCCGGACGCGATTCGGCCCTACAGGACTGTCATCCGGGAGCCGGGCCAGTTGCCTGAAGGCGTGACCCCGCGCTAGCTGTCCAGGTTCCGAACGTCGACAGCGCGATTGTTGGAGAAGCAGGGTCGCCGGGCTGGCCGTATCGACGGTTTTTCGAGAAGTCCAATCGTCGGGAGGAGAAACACCCATGGAAAAAGACGGTTTGAACATAGTGGATAACAGAACGCAAGCCTCCTACTCCGTGCTGCTTCACAAGAGAGCCGTTCGGGCCATGGATTTGCGCCAGATCAAGACGGGCGCTGAGGATTTTGGGCTGATGACCTACGATCCGGCATTCTTGAACACCGCCTCTTGCCAGAGCGCCATCACCTATATCGACGGCGACAAGGGCATCCTGCGCTACCGCGGCTATCCCATCGACCAGCTGGCGGAAAAGTGCACCTTCCTTGAAGTTGCCTATCTTCTTCTCTTCGGCGAGTTGCCCACGGAGCCTCAGCTCAAAGACTGGATCTACAACATCACCCACCACACCATGATTCATGAGACCACCAAGAGATTCCTCGAAGGCTTTCGTTACAACGCGCACCCGATTGGAATGTTCATCAGCACCGTCGCTGCGCTTTCGACCGTTTATCCCGAATCCCGCAATGTCCATGATCCCGAGGTGCGGCTGCACCAGATCCATCGTCTGATTGGCAAAGTTCCCACGATTGCCGCCTACACTTATCGGCACAGCCTCGGCTTCCCGTATGTCTATCCGGACAACGACCTCGGCTACGCCGAGAATTTCATGAACATGTTGTGGAAAATGGTGGAACCGAAATACCACGCGAATCCGGTGCTGGCCCGTGCCCTGGACATCCTGTTCATTCTGCATGCCGACCATGAGCAAAACTGCAGCACCAACGTCATGCGCTCCGTTGGCAGCTCCCAGGCGGATCCTTTCCTTTGTACCGCCGCGGCTGCTGCCGCGCTCTCCGGCCCGCTCCATGGTGGTGCCAATGAGGAAGTACTCAAGATGCTGGCGGAAATTGGATCGAAGGATCGCGTTCCCGCTTACATCGCCAACATTAAAGCTGGCCACGGGAAACTCATGGGATTTGGTCACCGGGTTTACAAGAACTACGATCCCCGCGCCAGGATCATCAAGTGGGCCGCCGATCAGGTATTTCAAGCTACCGGGAAAAATCCCAAGCTGGACATTGCGCTGGAGCTCGAACGCATCGCCCTCGAGGACGACTACTTCATCAAGCGGAAGCTCTACCCCAACGTGGATTTCTATTCCGGAATTATTTACCAGGCCCTGGGCTTCAAGCCGGAGATGTTTACCGTGTTGTTTGCCATCCCCCGCACCGTGGGGTGGCTCGCCCAGTGGCAGGAAATGATTCAGGATCCGGAGCAGAAGATCGCCCGTCCCCGGCAGATCTACACCGGCCTCGAGGTGCGGGATTTCGTCCCCATCGAAAAGCGCGGGATTAAGGCCGCTCCGTCGGGCGTATAGACTCTGAGCCAGAAGACTCAAGACAGCCGGCGGTGGATTGCGGCCTGCAGCGGTAGAGCTTTCGTTCGTCCCGGGGTCAACCCTACGGGAACGGAGGGGCCGCAGAAGTGACGTTGCAGTTGCGGCTGGGGCATTGGGCTGGAATTGAGAAAGGGTGATGGCTGCAAAAGCGGTCCCGCCATTGCGGGACCGCACTCCAAAGGAGAATGAGATGAGCAGGCAGAAAGTTACGGTAGTGGGTGGTGGATTTGTGGGGTCGACGACGGCGCAGCGAATTGTGGACTTGGAGCTGGCGGACGTGGTGTTGACGGATATTTTGGATGGGCCGCCGGCAGGCAAGGCGCTGGACATGCTGGAATCGGGCCCGGTGACGCGGACAGATGCGCGGGCGGTGGGAATTTCGACGGCGAATGGAGATTACAGCGCGACGGCGGGAAGCGATGTGGTGGTGATTACCGCGGGATTTCCGCGGAAGCCTGGGATGAGCCGGGACGATTTGTTGAAGGCGAATTATGACGTGGTGAGGGCCGTGGTGGAACAGATTGTGAAACACTCGCCGAATTGTATTTTGGTGATGGTGACGAATCCGCTGGACGCCATGGCCCAGGCGGCGTGGAAGATCAGCGGATTCCCGAAGCAGCGCGTGCTGGGGATGGCGGGCGTGCTGGACTCGGCGCGGATGAGCGCGTTTGTGGCCATGGAATGCGGCGTGAGCGTGGAGAACGTGCACTCGTTTGTGCTGGGCGGGCACGGAGATGATATGGTGCCGCTGCCGCGGTACTCGGCGGTGGCGGGGATTCCGCTGCCGGATCTGCTCTCAAAGGAAAAGATTGACGCCATCGTGCAAAGGACGCGCAAGGGCGGCGGGGAGATTGTGAATTTGCTGAAGACTGGATCGGCGTATTATGCGCCGTCGGCAGCGGCGACGGAGATGGTGGAAGCGATTTTGAAAGATAAGAAGAAGATTTTGCCATGCGCGGCGTACCTGGAAGGCGAGTACGGGATCCATGGATTGTTTGTGGGCGTTCCGGTGAAGTTGGGCGCCGGAGGCGCAGAGAAGATTATCGAGATCAAGTTGACCGCTGAGGAGCATGCGGCCCTGCAGAAGTCGGCGGCATCGGTGCGGGAGTTGGTGGGGGTGCTGGGGATTTGAGGGAGTTGTCAGTTTCAAGTGGGGCGCCAGGCGTCGACGGCGCTGCGAGCCAGCTTTGGCCATGAGTGCCACTGACTGGGACCAAGTTAAGCTATAGGCTCACTTCGGTCGCAGCCGTGCCAGGGCTCGTGCTGTACCAGAAAGCGAGTTTTCTGGCGGCCCCGTGCGACCGACCACCTCCTCTGAAAGCAGTTGTTCGCCTGGAGCTTTCCGCCGGATCGTGATAGAAGAGCCAATTGAGCCCATCCGAAGTCATCTTTCTTTTCTTTGCAGGCGCCCTAGGCGGCGCTATGAACGCCGTCGCCGGCGGGGGAAGTTTTGTCGCATTTCCGGCGCTTTTGTTCACGGGTGTCGCGCCCATTCCCGCG
>JBGPBL010000144.1:0-3429 GCA_041481225.1 Sulfurifustaceae bacterium
CCGAAACGGTGCACGTCGCGCAGCTGCTTGTTGACCGCGATCAGGCGCCCGGCGATCAGGACGATGCGACCGAAGCCTTCGTGGTGCATCTTCATCATCGGGGTGACCATGTTGCCGGTCTGGCGCTCGATGGCGAGGCCCACGGCGCTGTAGTACAGTTCCAGCCGCCACAGCATTTCCGGGTCGGGGTCGCCGATGATGGGAATTTCCTTGCGCTTTTCCTTGTCGACGACATAGGCCTCCAGCAGCTGCGCGTCGCTCTTGCCTTCCCAGGTGCCGTAGGAATCCTGCGCCCGCCACAACTTGACGAGTTCATTCAAAAACACCGAGCTTCCCAGTTCGGAACCGGGTTTTGCAAGCAAAGCTGCTTCAGGCATGATCCGCCCCCTCTTCATCATCGAAATCGAAAGTTCTGTCCTTGCCTTTTTCCAGCGCCTTGCGCAGCCAGGGCGGCGGCGTGCCTTGCAGCACCAGCTGCAACCTGTCGAGCAGGCCGGAAATTTCGGTTTCCTCCGGCACCTTCAGCGGATGGATTTTTGCAGCCACTACCCGCGCCGCCGCCGCGCCGCCGATGGCCGAAACATAGACGATGGCGCAATCGCGGATGGCTTCGATCTTGGCCACCAGCTTGTCTTCGTTGCCGTCTTCATTGCGGTCGCCGTCGAACTGGACGACCTCGACGAAGCGGCGCCCATCCGGGGAAATCTCGTAAATCGCGACATTCTTCGCCCAACCGAAGTGGGCATCCACGCGCTTCATATCCTGAGTCGTAAAGGCGACTTTCATACTGTTGGCTCCTCGTTCGTAGTTAGTGACAAGCTTCAGCTTGC
This sequence comes from Sulfurifustaceae bacterium, assembly GCA_041481225.1. Lineage (GTDB taxonomy): Bacteria > Pseudomonadota > Gammaproteobacteria > Acidiferrobacterales > Sulfurifustaceae > Sulfuricaulis. The sequence continues at coordinate 831 of JBGPBL010000144.1, forward strand.
GGCACGGTTTCATGGGACTCTCCCGGTAGCGGCCACGAATCGGCATGATGTTCGGGCAAATTCTCGATGAACAGGTTACCCAACTCGAAAACCCGGTCGCGCGTGCCCCGGTAGCCGACAGAAAGCTGGTGAGCGGCGCCCAGCCGGTCGAAAAGCGGCAGCCCCATTTTGATGAACGGGATGCCGAGCCGTTGCGCCGCCTGCCGGCCATGGGAATGGGTGATCAGCAGGTCGCAGCCCACAGCGCGTTTTTCCAGGTCTTCCAGGTCGCCGATGACGACCTCCTCTGCCGGCATCTTCTCCAGCAGCGGGGAGTGGGTGGTAGTGACCGCAGCGGCAATCTCGCAGCCCATCTCCCCCAGCCACGCGCCGATCTGCCACAGCAGATCAGGCTCGGCGCCGATGGCGACCTTCTTGCCGCCGAAGAAGAAATGTCCGTCCAGCATGGCGTCCACCAGCTGGCTGCGCTGGCGGCGGTACTTGGGAGAAACCGGCGTGCCGGACAGTTCCGACAGGTAAGCCAGAAACTCATCGTTCGCCGCCAGCCCGGTAAGCCGGTCGAACAGCCGGTAGGGCACACCTGTCCTGGCCTCAAGCGCTTCGGCGGCGGGCCGCATCTGCTCGCCGATGGCGATGGTTGCCGCCGACCCGCCCATCTGCTTGATCTGGGCCACCTTCGCCCCGCCCAGCGTGGTGGGCAGGAAAGTCTCGGGAATGTGGCCGTCGAGCGAGCCGGACAGGTCCGGCGCGATGATCGGGTAAAGCCCGAAGGACTCGACAATCTCGCGCACCTCCTCGATGTCCGCCACGGTCAGGTGGCATCCGGGCAGGATGTTGACCTGCCAAGCCGTCTTCGGAACAGGCTCGCACAGCTCTTCCACGATGGCGGTGACCGCCTTGCTCCAGCCGTCCTGGAAGGCGCCCATATAGTCCGGCGTCGGCACGTATACCAGCGCGGTCTCGCTCAGTTCCGGGTGCGCCTGGCGGATCAGCTTGAGAAATCCGTGCACGTCGTCGCCCTTGGTCTCGGTCAGCCCGGTCGAGCAGATGCCTATGATGTCCGGCTTGGCGCGGTTGTAGATATTGACGATCGCCTGTTCCAGGTTGTCCATGCCGCCGAGGATGGTGGTGACCTCGTTCATGGCGGTGGTCTGCAAGGGAATAGCCTCGCGAAAATGGCGCACGAACAGCACCAGCCCGAATGCGGTGCAGCCCTGCGAACCGTGCAATACCGGCATACAATTGTCCAGCCCCATGAAGGCGAGTATGCCGCCTATGGGCTGGCTCATCTTCAGCGGGTTCACGCTGCAGGATTTTTTCGAGGTGCTTACGACTGCCATGGCGGCTCCTTCCTTACTTGTTCCCAGATTGGGTTGTACAGCGCCTTGTCGATCTCCTGCACCAGCGTCACCATGCCTTCGTATCCTGCATAGGCATGATGGCGTTCCTGGTTGATGTCCAGCCACGGCATTTTGGCCTTGAGCGCGATGAACTGAGAGCGGCCGCCGGAGAGCATGATGTCGGCCTTGGCATCCTTCAGCATCTTGTACATTTCGCGCGGCGCCATATCGTCAAACATGTGCGCGTCGCTGCCCATCAATTCCTTGACGCGCTCCTTGTCTTCTTCGGTGGATTTTTTCACGCTGGTGCCGACGATTTCTATTCCCACTTCCTGAAGCGCGGACACCACCGACCAGGACTTCACGCCGCCGGTGATCAGCAGTACGCGCTTGCCCTTGAGCCGTTCTCGGTAGCCGTTCAGGCGCGCCCAGGCGCGGGCTTCCTCGCTCTGGATCAGTTCTTCGGTGCGCACCAATAAGTCATCGGGCGCGCCGCGCTGCACCAGCAGCCTGGCGATCTGGCGCAGCGAGTCGCTGCTGTCGGAGATGCCGTAAAACGAGCCTTCGAAGAAAGGGATGCCATAGCGCTCTTCCATCTTGCGCGCAACGTTGATCATGGCCTTGGAGCACACCATCATCGCGGCGCGCGCGCGGTGCGACGAGGCAATTTCGTGATAGCGCGCATCGCCGGAGATGCTGGCCAGAACGCGAATGCCGAGATGGTTCAATAAAGGTTTAATCTGCCACATTTCACCGGAGAGGTTGTATTCGCCGATGATGTTGATGTCGTAGAGGGTGGTGAACTCAGGCTCTTCTGTGCCGATCACATAGTCCAGCAGAGCTTCGCCGGCGAGCTTGTTGCCGAGGTTCTTGTTGCCGACAAAACCCGGCGCATTGATCGGGATGATGGGCTTGCCGAATTTTTCCCTGGCGGCCTTGCACACGGCTTCGATCTCGTCGCCGATCAAGGCGGTGACGCAGGTCTGGTAGATGAACACCGCAGCAGGATTGTATTTTTCGATTACCTCGCGCACCGCGCGGAACAGGCGCTTCTCGCCACCGTACACGACATCGCTTTCGCTGATGTCGGTGGTGAAGCCGGTGCGGTAGAGCAGGGAACCAGAAGACTTTGCGCCACGGTTGTCCCACGAGTTGCCCTCGCAGGCGATGGGGCCGTGCACGAGATGCGCCACGTCGGTGATCGGCTGCAGCGCGATCTTTGCGCCGTCAAACGCGCAACCGCCCGCCGCCGCACCCGG
>JBGPBL010000145.1:0-3408 GCA_041481225.1 Sulfurifustaceae bacterium
AACGCGTGATCGCGACGGCCAAACCACGTGCGCTGATCCGGCGCGACCAGCAGGGCGTCGACTTCCGCCCGCGTGAGGAATGGGACCAAGGTCCGTGTGAATCGTTTGCTGGGAATGGCGAGCACCCGCTGGATCTGCGCGGAGTGGGCTGGGGCCTCGAATGCCGCGTACCGAAAGAAGGAATGGAGCGCGGTGAGGCGCAGATTCCGGTTGCGAACGCTCAAGCCGTGATTCTTCTCCAGGCCATCCAGAAACGCCACAATCAAAGGGGCCTCGATCTCCTCGAAGTTCAGACGTGACGGTGGTTTGTGCAACCGCTGCTGCACGAACTTCAGGAATTGCCGGAAAGTATCGCGGTAGGAACTGATGGTGTGGGGACTCGCCTGGCGCTGCTGCATCAGGCGCTGTGTGAAGAAGCGCTCCAACAGGGGAGCGAGGCTGGTTCTGGTCGTCATGGCCGATCCTCCCAGCGGTGCTCGAGCCGGCGCATCGCCTCGCGCATCAGCTCCGGTGAGCCGCTTAAATACCACTGCGTATCAGCCACGTGCACATGGCCAAGAAAGGCGGACAAGAGAGGCAATTTGCGCTCGGGGTCCTGTTTGGACCGATACCAGTGCACGAGCGTGCGGGTTGCGAATCGGTGTCTGAAGTCGTGAAGGCGCGGGCCATGACTGTCGGATGGGCCGCGCAAGCCGATTTGCCGGGACAACGCATAGAACGTCCGATGAATGTCTCCGGCATCCAACCGATGGCCCCAGCTGGAGACGAACAAGTAAGAGGACACTAGCCGCTGCCACCAATGGCGTTTGCGTCTGCCGATGTAGTCTGCAAGCACTTCGCAGGTCGAGGCATGCAAAGGCACCAGACGAGTCTTGCCGAACTTGCTGCAGCGGATGGTCAACACGGCTGCCTTGAGATCGACATCTTGAACCTCGAGATTGCGTGCTTCGCCGAGGCGCAGACCCGAGACACTCAGGAGCCCGAACAGACAGTAGTAGACCCAAGGGCGCAATTCGCCACGTTCATAGCGGCATGGCATGTTGAGCGCGGCGTGCAGCAGGGCACGAATCTCGGCATCCGAGTACAGATATGGTCGCGCCCGCTTCGGCTGGAAGGGCAATAGGCCCTGTGCCGGAATCTGCGTGCGTGGATCGGTCGCGCTACGATAGTGTGCAAATACTCGTATGAAGCTCAGTCGACGAGCCCAATACGCCGGTTGAACGTTCGCCGGTTGTTGAGCCCAGGCAAGCGCCATCGCCTGGGTGATGTAGGAAGCGCGGTGTTGCTCCATGAACATGACAAAATCGAGCAATCCCTTGCCTGCGTCATGCAGTTTGAATCCCAGATGGCGCCGCATGCGCACATACTCCTGCACGGCTTGCCGCAGCGTGGTCATCGCGCACCTCCCGGCCACGGCAACGCGAGAGTCCGTAACGCCTTGAGGTCTACCTTTGCGTAGATGGTTGTGGTTTGCGTACTGCGGTGCCTCAGTACCTCGCCGATTTCCGCTAGCGAGGCGCCGTGGCGCAACATCTGGGTCGCCAGCGCGTGGCGAAACTGATGGGCGCCCGTCGTTGGGGCCTGGATGCCGGCGCGCTGGAGCGCATGCCGAACGATCGAACCAATGGCACACTGGCTCAGAAATCCGCGGATGGGAGCTTTGCTGCGCAGAAACACGCGACGACCGGTGCTACGCGGGCGGCCGCGGCGCAGGTACGCCGCAATCGCCTTGCCGACATCCGTTGGGAGGGGAAGGCTGGCTCGTTGACCACGTTTCCCTCGGACGCTCAACAGGCCGGCATCCCAGTTAATATCGTCAAGCTCGAGAGAGGCTACTTCACCTGAACGCAGCCCCAGACGTGCGAGCAGGAGCAAGATGGCGTAGTCGCGACGCCCGGTTGCGGTGGATCGATCGATGCTGGCCAGCAGCTGACGAATCTGGTCCGGCCCGATCGCGCGAGGGATCGATGGCATCGACCAGTTGGCCACGACGGGAACCGCTGCAGCCAAATCCAGCGTAAGCTCTCCGCTATAGCGCGCATAACGTAGGAAGGAACGCAACGCGGTGGTGAGGAGCTTCGCGCGCTTCAGATGCAAATGGGGCGCTTGGCGCTGGACAAATCGCACGACATCCCAGGCGCTCAGTCGTGAGAGCATCGAGGGCCCGTCACCGAAACGATCCGTGAGAAACCCACGAATCAACGGTACGTAGTTGACGATCGTTGCTCTGGCGAGGGCCCGCGCTTCGCCCAAGTACTGAGCGTACGCTTGCGCACAACGCTCCACCGGGGTCAGTCGCCGTACCGATATCTTCTCGGCGGCAATCACGCGCTCACGGTGCAGAAAATCGATGAGCTGCCTGAGCGCGGCAACATCGCCTGGGCAGGGCCTCACCCGTCGAGCGCGATAACGCAAATACCGCGAGGAATGATCGGAGCTGATGTGGCGCAGTGCGACTCCCTCTTTTTTGAGCCAGTAGCTGAAACACGCAGCGAGCAGAACCTGCCGGTGAATCGAACCTGGGGCATACCCCTGTGCGCATCGCGATTTGGCAAACGCGCCGATGTGTGCCGCGAGCGGGCCCTCCGGTGCTCGCGACAGAACCACTTGGTCATTGATGACGCATTTCATGTTGGACTCCTTTCCCCCTGCATGGGGATGACAAAGGAGTCAATACTATGTCGATACGGCCTCACGCGTGTTACTGTAAAAACGAGGCCGGCTTGGCGGGACGAGACATAGTCAGGAAGGGTAGATAGTGGCGCCTATGTCGCTAGCGACATAGGCGGCACACCCTGGCAATGCATCTGCTGCAGGCAGGGGTCGACCTGGTTACCATCCAATCTTTGCTTGGGCACGCCTCGGTGAATACAACACACCAATACGTCGAGGCCGATTTAGTTATGAAACGTCGAGCGCTTGAAAAATGCGCCACTATCGAAATGAACCCAGCGCCATATCAACCCACCGATGAAGTGCTTGTACTTCTCGAGTCGCTATGATTTTTATGTGGCGCAATTAGGCCCGCGAGCCTTTGTTTATAGGTCTTCGCGGGCCTTACTCCACATAAATCGATCCGTAACGTAAAAGCGCTTATGTTACACGTAACGTAAGCGCTTTTACGGCGCCTACTCGAACCGGGCCAGAGTCGCCATTGCGCGCGCCGATGGCGACAGCGCCGATGCCGAGGTAAACACCCATGCGCAGCATGACAATGCCGACTTCTCGAGGGAAGCGCGGAGCCCGTGGGCGCGCCTGCTGAGGAAGATTTTCGAAGTGGACCCCCTGGTCTGCGCTTGTGGCACCCGCATGCGGATCGTCTCTTTTATTACCGACCCGCGGGTCATCGACCGCATCCTGCGCCATCGGGAAAGCGAGCGCTGCCGGGCGCAGGATCCTTTCGAACCC
>JBGPBL010000146.1:0-3381 GCA_041481225.1 Sulfurifustaceae bacterium
AAAAGCAGGAATATTTCGCTGCGGTGCAGGCGGGGCTGGATAGGGACTACGGTCTGATGGAGCGGCTATTCGCCGAGATTATCGAGCGGAGTCTTGCGTCGTCGTGAGCGGTTCGGTCTTTGTGTCTTCTTCCAGCATGCGGGTGATGGATGCGATCGGGGTGCCTGTTTCGATGGCGGTGGAACTGGCAACGCTCATAATCAGCGCTTTCCGGAATTTCTCCGGGTCGCGCAGATACGGGTTGGTCTCAATGAGCGGTTTCTGTTCCATGGTCCAATTATAGCAGAGGGAGGCCAAGCCCGGTTACGCCGATTGGGCTCCGAGGTGTTGGCGCCGGGCCCAAAATTGACCATATCAGTAACTTGTGCCGGAATTCTGTTGTGATGCCTGACATCAGGGCGCGGCCTACGCCGTCGCCCGTCGAGGATTGGGGCTGTCCCAAGCTCCGGTCGTGCGCGCAGGACTCGTGTCTGTGTACAATGGAGGCCATGTCACCTTCGCTCTACCTGAAAGGAGTCGGGTAGGATGGCTCTGCCGTTAGAACTCCCTGCCTTTAAGGCATGGGGAGGCTCAGGTGCACAGACAAAGAGCCTTACCGGCTCTTTGTCATCTTAGCCTCGATGGATACTGCATCGATGAATTGGCGAATCGTCTTGATACGCGACTCGGCATCGGGCAGCTCACCCAGGATTCGCAGGCGGTTCGGTCCGTCGAGCTTGTAGAGGCGCGGCGCGGATTGCAGCAGCTTGAGTATTGTGCCGGGGTCGATATCCGGCTTGTTGATGAATTCGATGCGCACGCCCTTGGGCCCGGCGTCTATTTTTTTGATGCCGAGCGGAGTGGCCTGGATTTTCAGTTCCACCGCGCGGAAGAGCAGCAGGCCAGACGCGGGCAGGAGTCCGAAGCGGTCGATGATTTCCTCCTTGAGTTCCTGCAGCGCCTCGATGTTCTGGGCCGCCGTGATGCGCTTGTAGAGAATGAGGCGCATGTGAACATCCGGCAGGTAATCCTCCGGCAACAGCGCCGGGGCGTGCAAATTGACTTCCGTGCCGCTGGAGCTCGAGATATCCGAGACCTGTAACTCTCCCGCCTGCAGTGACCGCACGGCGCGGTTCAGCAGTTCGGAATAAAGCGTAAACCCCACTTCGTCAATCACACCGCTCTGGGTTTCTCCCAGTAATTCACCCGCCCCACGAATCTCAAGGTCGTGCGAGGCCAGCGTGAATCCAGCCCCCAGATCTTCCAGCGAGGCAAGCGCTTCCAGACGCTTGCGCGCGTCTTCCGTAATGGCACTCCACCCCGGGATCAGCAGATAGGCGTAGGCACGGTGGTGCGAGCGTCCGACACGCCCGCGCAGCTGGTGCAGTTGCGCCAGTCCGAATTTGTCCGCGCGTTCGATGATAATCGTATTGGCCGTGGGCACGTCGATGCCCGATTCGATAATGGTGGAGCACACGAGAATGTTGAAGCGCTGGTGGTAGAAATCCAGCATGATGCGCTCCAGTTCCCGCTCCGGCATCTGGCCGTGGGCCACACGAATATCCGCTTCGGGCATGAGTTCCTGCAACTCATGCACGGCCTTTTCGATCGTGCGCACCTCATTATGCAGGTAGTACACCTGACCGCCGCGGCGGATCTCGCGCAGACAGGCCTCGCGCACCATGGCCTTGTTCCATTCGATGATAAACGTGTTGACCGAAAGCCGGCCTTCCGGGGCCGTGGCGATGAGCGAAATTTCACGCAGGCCGGATAGCGCCATGTTCAACGTACGTGGAATGGGTGTGGCGGTGAGTGTCAGGATATCGACCTCGCTGCGCAGTTTTTTCAGGCGTTCCTTCTGACGCACGCCAAACCGGTGTTCCTCGTCAAGGATGACCAGGCCCAGGTTCTTGAAGCGCACATCTTCCTGCAACAGCCGGTGGGTGCCGATAACGATATCGATCGTGCCGTCCGCCAGGCCCGCGATAATCGCCTTCTGCTCATTTTTACTGCGAAAACGCGAAATCAGCTCGATGCGTACCGGCAGTCCGGCAAACCGGTCCTGAAAGTTCTGGTAATGCTGCTGGGCTAGCAAGGTGGTGGGCACTAGCACCGCCACCTGGGTCTTTCCGGTGGCAGCCAGGAAAGCGGCGCGCATGGCGACCTCGGTTTTGCCAAAGCCCACGTCGCCGCACACCAGACGGTCCATTGGCTTTTCTGATTCCATATCCTTGATAACTTCATCGATGGCCCGCTGCTGGTCTGGTGTTTCTTCGAAGGGAAAGGCGTCAGCGAACGATTGATAATGGGTGTCGTGCACCGGAAAGGCGTGCCCCTTGCGGGCAGCGCGCAGCGCGTAGATTTCTAGAAGCTCGACGGCGGCATCGTGTGCTTTTTCCAGGGCGCGGCGCTTGGCCTTTTCCCATGCGTCTCCACCCAGCTTGTGCAACGGTGCATGTTCCGGATCGGTACCGGTGTAACGGCTGATGAGATGCAGCGAAAGCACGGGAATGTAAAGTTTGTCCCCACCCGCGTACTCCAGTGTCAGGAATTCGGTGGAGCCGTCGCCGGTATCCAATGTCTGCAGGCCGAGGTATCGGCCGACACCATGGTCTTCATGCACCACAGGATCACTGACCCGCAGTTCCCCCAGACTCCGGATGATAGCTTCCGGCTCCCGTTCCGCGTGCAGGCGGCGCCGGCGCTGTGCCACTCGTTCTCCATACAGTTGTGGCTCGGTGATAACAGCGATAGGACGCTCTTTGAGAAGCAGACCCCTCTCAAGGGTCGCCACCACCAGACCCAGCTTGATGTTGCCCTGCAGGAACGCCTGCCATCCGGGAGTTTCCTCGATCAAGAAACCGTTATCGTGTAGCAGGGCGCGCAGAGTTTCCTTGCGTCCCGCCGTTTCCGCCACCAGTAGCACGCGCCCGTCATAGGTTTTGAGGTAGTCGAATAAGGATCGATAGGGGCTGTCGGATTTGTGGTCCACCGGCAAGCTGGACGGTGGCTGGGTCTCGTAAGCGATGATGGCGCTGTCCGGCCGAGTGATATCTGGCGCCGGTGTAACACTTGTCTGTCCTCGCATATCGAATTCAAGAAGCTCGACCAGTGGGTAGTTTTTCAGGGCCAAGGAGAAATCCATGACGCCGATAAATACATCGGCTGGTGGTAACAGCGGACGTTCGCGATCATGGCGCCTCTCGTTGAATCGGGTTTCCGCCTCACGCTGAAAAGTTTCAGTCACCTGCGCCACCCCCGCCTCGACGACGCATAACGTGGCTGGCGGCAAGTAATCGAAGAAGGTGGCGGTCTGCGGGAAAAACAACGGCAGGTAGTATTCGATTCCCGCCGGGCTTATTCCCTTGCTGACATCCCGATATATTGAGACCTTTTGTGGAT
>JBGPBL010000147.1:0-3286 GCA_041481225.1 Sulfurifustaceae bacterium
AGCCATCCAAAATGCCAACCTTGGGCTGGTGATTGAGGTACCTGAGGTTGGAGGACTGCACCACCACTACGAACGCCGGGCTGCATAATCTGCCGGTTTGGATCGCGGAAATCACCATTTACGGTTCAGTCTTTTGCTCAACTGAGGTGTCCGCCGCCTCAGATAGAATCGTTTGACCTATTCCGAATACTGGAGATTTCCGATGTTGCTGGCCTCTAAACCGGCGGGAACCGATCCAATTCTGTTGTATTGGGTTTTGGCAAACCACAGGGTGGATCGCGGCTGATTGCCGCGACCCACGTGAGCTTCGGCCACATAGTGATTGCCATTTGCCATCCAGCGCCATCCTTGATGATTCCGGGGCAACCCAATAGAATTCAAATCACGGTCTCTCAGAGAGGTCGTGTAGAATAGGAAGTTTTAGCAGCTTCGAATCCCAGGAGTCATCGAATGTTTAAGAAAATTCTGCTCGTCATCGTTGGCCTCCTCGCAGTGCTGGTCGTGGTTATCCAGTTTCAGCCATCGACTTTCAGCGTCACCCGAACCACCACTATCGGCGCTCCGGCCGAGAAGGTGTTTGAACTGGTGAACGACTTTCACAACTGGGAAAAATGGTCGCCATGGCTTGAGCTCGACCCGTCCACGAAGACAACTTTCTCGGGATCTCCTTCCGGCAAGGGCGCCATCTTTGCCTGGGCCGGAAACAACGCCGTGGGCGAGGGCAAGATGACCGTCACCGCCAGCGAACCCTCCACCCACATCGCCATCCAGCTCGAATTCATCAAGCCATTTGCGTCGACCGCCCAGAACGCATTCACCTTTACCTCCAGACCCGACGCCACCGAAGTCAGCTGGACCATGTCCGGCGAAAACAACTTCTTGTCCAAAGCCTACTGCCTATTCATGGGGGGCATGGAGAAAATGACCGGCCCTGACTTCGAAAAGGGCCTCGCTAAAATGAAATCCGCCGCCGAAGGCCGATAACCGAAGCCGCATCCAGGCAGCATCCAACTGCGGCTTGCCAAAGCTCAAGGCACTTCAGCAACGGGCATTCAGTGGCAGGTGAAATAAACCGAGGAGGCGCACATGTACAGCCGAAACGTTTGCCGGCGAGTCTGCCTGGCGTTGATGGTCTTGTCCCTTGCGCTCGCGCAGGCCCAGGTGAAGGATTATGCCGTCCGTCCCCCGCCGCTGGCCTCCGTTCATATCGAGGATGAGTTCTGGGGACCGCGCCTCGAAACCAATCGCACGGTCACGATCTGGCATGTCTTCAAGCAGGCCGAGGCAGCCGGCGAGTTCGACAACTTCGCCAAGGCCGCGGGCCTCATGGAGGGGCCCTTCCGCGGCTCTTCCCCCGCGCGCGATTCCGACGCCTACAAATCCATCGAAGGCGCGGCCTATATGCTGGCCATGCATCCCGATCCCAAGCTCGAACGATACGTCGACGACCTGGTCGCCAAGATCGCCGCCGCCCAAGAACCCGACGGCTACATCTACACCGCCCGGCGCATCACCCCGCCCGACCAGATGCCTGAGATGTCCGGACCGGAACGCTGGACGCGCGAGCGCACCAGTCACGAAACCTACGTGATGGGACTGCTCTACGAATCCGGCGTCGCCCTGTTCCAGGCCATCGGCAAGCGTACCTTGCTCGATGTGGCGATCAAGAACGCCAACTTCCTGAACGACACGTTCGGCCCCGCGGCCAATCAGAGGCACGACGCCTCGGGCCATGAGGAAATCGAGCTGGCCCTTGTCAAACTTTATCGCGCCACCGGCGATGAGCGCTATCTGCGCCTCTCCCAATATTTCGTCGACCAGCGCGGCCGGCGCACACCCAATTACGGCACATACGCCCAGGACCACAAGCCAGTGATCGAACAGAGCGAAGCCGTCGGCCACGCCGTCCGCGCGGGCTATCTGTACGCCGGCGTCACCGACCTCGCCGCCCTCACGGGAAATCCTCAGTACACCCAGGCGATGGACCGCATCTGGCACAATGTCGTCGATAAACGGATGTACATCACCGGCGGCCTGGGCGCGCAGCGCAACGGTGAAGCATTCGGCAACGACTACGAACTCCCCAACCTCACCGCCTACAACGAAACCTGTGCCTCTGTTGCCAGCGCCTTCTGGCACCAGAGGCTCTTCCTGCTGCACCGCGATGCCAAATATGTCGATGTGCTCGAGAGAGTGCTATACAACGGCTTCCTCGGCGGCGTATCCCTCAGCGGAGATCGCTTCTTCTACACCAACGCCCTCGAATCCGACGGCGCACGCTCCCGCTCGACTCGCATGCCCTGGTTCACCTGGCCCTGCTGCCCGACCAACATCGTGCGTCTCATGCCCTCCATCCCCGGCTACATTTATGCCACGACACCCGACACGGTTTACGTCAATCTTTTCATCGGGGGAAGCGCCGATCTCAAACTGGGCGAAGGGGCGAAGGCCAGGGCGCTCCGGCTCACCCAGCAGACGCGCTATCCCTGGGACGGCGCCATCAAACTCACCATTGCCCCTGCTGCCGCCTCGGAATTCACGCTAAACCTGCGCATTCCAGGCTGGGCACAGGGCAGGCCGGTTCCGGGCGACCTTTATCGTTATGCCGAGAAGGAGGTGCCGGCATTCACGTTGAAGCTGAATGGCAGGGCCTTGAAGCCCACGATGGATAAAGGCTATGCGGTGCTCCGCCGGACCTGGAAATCCGGCGATACGATCGAACTCAATCTGCCCATGCCGATCCACCGCGTGTTGGCCAACGAAGGCGTCGAAGCCGGGCGCGGGCGAATCGCGCTCGAGCGAGGCCCCCTGGTATACTGCGCCGAGGGAGTCGACAATGGCGGACGCGCGCGCACCCTGGCGCTCGCAGCCGATGTCGAACTGGTCACCGAACACCGCAAAGACCTGCTGGGTGGTGTGACCGTGATTCGCGCCCGGCAGGCAGTCGGCGGCAACGAACAGATCATAGCCATCCCCTACTACGCCTGGTCCAACCGCGGCGACGGCGAAATGTGCATCTGGCTGCTGGCAAAATAAAGAGGGAACTGGGCCATAAATCCTCCTCACGAGAAAAATGTTTTAAGACCTGCTCCCTCCTTTCAGGACTTATTCAGATTCCTGGCTCTGGATTCCAGAGGGCCGCTCATTTCACCCATACCCTCATCCCGTGCTGAAAAAGATCCCATCGGGGTCGGCATTCCGGCTGTGCGCAGACTGCGGGTGATCACCGGGGCATTCGGGATCCTGGGATCCGGAGTGCTGTACTACTGGCACAAGCGGCATGCAG
>JBGPBL010000148.1:0-3249 GCA_041481225.1 Sulfurifustaceae bacterium
CGCCCGGCGCATCTAATCAATCGAATGACGTAAATTAACCCGGAAACCCCCATGCCCCTGTACGAATACCATTGTCCCGAATGCGGGAAGGACTTCGACGAGTTCCGTTCTATGGACCACCGCGACGCCGAAGGCCAATGCCCTTCCTGCGGCGGAGCCAAATCGGAACGCAAGCTCTCGCTGTTCGCCTCTAATTGGGGCAGCCACTTCAGCTCCGTCGGCGGCGCATCCGCCTCATCGTGCGGAGGGTCCGGCGGCTTCACCTGAAACTAAACTACCCAGGCCCCGAGCCGGCGGCTCAAAGGTACGGCCACGAAAGGATACAGTGTCAGGTCACAGGCTTAAGCCCAAGACCTGACACAACTATTTCTGGATTCCAGCGTACGAGTCTGTCCGAGAATGATTTTCCGGGACATGGACTCACCGGGAAGTTAAGTGTCACAAACTAAGATGCTGGCAAAAGCTGGTTTCCAGACGAATTGTAACCCGCGATAAGCGCGAATCAGAAGCTCAGTTTTCACCTTTTGCCCGGCCACAGCGAGGCCGGCTAAGGCCTCCGTGAGCCGGCGACCGTGCAATAACCGATGCAGCTTCTTCAGGTTAAAGGCCGTGCATAGCAAGGCAAATTCACCGTTAACTTTTTCCAAGCCGCGCAGGTGAAAACGCCGGAAGCCTAATTGCTCTTTGAGAATGCCCCAGACCGGCTCCACCGTGCTTTTGCGCACTCGCATGGCTTGTACTCCGGCGGCGCTGTCCATCTTGGATTCCATCTGCGCCAGCAGCGGTTCCGCCAGTAGCACGACCAGGTTGCGGCGCCGGGCTTTGGTGCACTGGGAATGCGCCGGACAAGAGGGACAAACCGTGCCGATGAAATTCACATAAGCCTGGCCGCTTTTGTTAACGCCCTGGCGCAGGAATCGCATCGTCTGTCCTTGGGGGCAGGTGGCCGTCCGGTTTTTTAAATCGTATTGAAACCGGCGTTTGTCAAAAGGGGAAACCGAATTGCGTTGCTCATGTACCTGCGCTCGAGTGGGGACATAAGCTTCCACATGCGGCATTTTTTCCAGCGCCGCCAGCGCCTCCGCCGACGCATACCCGCTATCGGCCATCACGGTTTTAGGCTCGGCGACGCTGTCGCTGCTGGATTCCAGCTCCCGAATCATGGGCCCCAGCTGGTGAGTGTCGTTGGGGTCGCTGACCACTTGCGCCCCGACAATTATCTGGCTGTCGGCGTCCACCGCGATCTGGCCGTTGTATCCGGGGCCCAAGCTCTTTTGCAGCCGACAATCGGGATCCGTCAAATTGATTTTAGCCTGGCCTTTTTTCGCCTTCAAATCTTCCTGAGCTTGCTGCAAGCGACGGCGAATCTCGCTTATGGATTTCAAGTCGGCCGGGGAGTCGGGATCACCCGCCTGGTCTTCGGCGGCATCAACGCTTTCGGCGACCTGCAGAAGTCCCTCTATCTCAGCTTCGGTGGCCTCCAGGCGCTGGGCCAATTCCGCCCGACTTAAGGTGCGCCGCGAAGACGCAGACGCAGATATTTTCGAGCCGTCAATGGCCACCTGACGCAAGGGTAAAAGACCCGCTTTGCGGCACAGGCTCAGGATCTGGCGAAAATAGTCCTTCAGCAATTCCCGATGGTTTTTGCGGAAGTCGCTTAAGGTGCGAAAATCCGGGCGCTGCTTGCCCGCCAGGTACATGTAGCGGACGTCATAGCACAAGTGCTCGGCGATCCGTCGCGAGGAGAAGATCCCTTGCGTATAAGCGTAAAAGATGACCCCCAACAGCAACTTGGGGTGGTAAGCATTCTGACCCAATCTGGAGAATTTCTCATACAGAGTCCGCAAATCCAGCAGGTCCACGGTCTCGATGATGGTGTAGAGCAGATCGCCTGCGGGAATTAATTCTTCCAGCGAAGGGGGCAGCAGATCATCTTGGCGACGATGGAAAGTCTTGAACATTTCGGAGCCTTTGACTGTTTCCCTTTATACGTCTAAGGCCTTAAAAGGCTCCCCCTTGTTTTTATTAGAGTTATTCTCGGACAGACTCGAAAGCTGGAATCCATTGACGGTGTGTCATTCCAGCGAACGCTGGAATCCACCTACCATTTTCTGCTTTCCAGCGCCCGCACCGACAACACCAGCGCGAAACCGGTCATGGACAGGTAGTAGATCACGTCCCGGCTGTCAATGACGCCTCGGGCGATGCTGTTGAAATGGTAATCTAACGACAGGAATTCCAGGATCGAAGCCACCGGGCCGGGGACGAACACTGTGACCCAGTCCAGGATATAGAACGCGAAGATAATCACTACGCCGATGATAAAGGCCACGATTTGGTTCTCGCTGGTGGAAGAGGCGAACAGGCCGATGGCCAGAAAAGCCCCGCCCAACAGGATCAGCCCCACATACCCAGCGAAGGTGGCGCCCGCATCCAGATTTCCCAAAATGCTGGCGGTCAGGGCGTATATCAGGGTAAACGCCAGCGCTATGACCAGCAGAGTCAGCGCCGCCAGAAATTTGCCCAGCACGATATCCCAGTCCCGGGTCGGCATGGTTACCAGCAGTTCGATCGTGCCCGACTTTTTCTCCTCGGCGATGGCGCGCATGGTGATGGCCGGCACGAACACGATGAAGATCCAGGGGATCACGGCGAAGACGGTGCGCACCGTGGCCTGCCCCATCAGGAAAAACTGCGTGGCAAAAAACCATCCCGCAATCAGCAGGAACACGGTGATCACAATGTAGGCGACGGCTGAATTGAAGTAGGATCTCAGCTCTTTTTTGTAGAGGGCGAGGATGTTGCGCATGACTGAATGCTCCTGATTAGGCTTTAAAAGAAGTATCTGACGCCGATGCCGCCGTTAAAGTCCAGGTCGGTGGACGGTATTAAATCCAGCACCGGCGCGATCTCCAGGAAGATATCCACGTTATTGCCTTCAAAAATGTATTCCAGACCTACCGGGATCCTCAAACCGGCAAAGACGTGGTGATTGTCATGGCGGTAGTGAAAGTTACCGTTGTTGTCATAGTAGCCGTCATTGTTGCCGTAAAACAGAACTCGAGCGCCGATACCATAGTACAGCGGTAATCTTCCCCGGTCCACATGGATGAGATTGAAAGTGTGCAGTAGATAGTCGCCGTGCAGGTGGAAGGCGATAGTGTGGGAGTTCCCCAGGTTGACGATGAGGCGGTCCTTATGCCCGGATACTACAGGGTCTTCATCCGCTCCCATCACGGCGGCGAAGCC
>JBGPBL010000149.1:0-3206 GCA_041481225.1 Sulfurifustaceae bacterium
ATCGCCGATGAACTTTCGATGATCAGCGAGCGCATGCGTAGTGAGGGCGCACGTGTCGTAGTCGCCGCCACACGCCGGATTGCGTCCGACGCGCTTGACCCGCGTATCAAGTCGCTCAACTATCTGAACCACATCCTGGCCCGCATCGAGGCGACCCATGCTGGCGCTGACGAGGCGATCTTGCTGAACGCTCAAGGGCATGTCGCCGAGGGCACGGCAGACAACGTCTTCGTGGTACGCGATGGCACATTGCTCACGCCACCGGTCTCCGATGGCGCGCTTGAGGGCATCACGCGCGCAGTCGTTCTTGAGCTCGCCGATGAAAACGATATCCCCTGGGCCGAGCGCAGTCTCGGCCCATACGACCTCTATACCGCTGGGGAGTGTTTCCTTACCGGTACGGGCGCTGAGCTTGTCCCAGTGCGCGAGGTGGATGGCCGGTTGCTTGGGACGTGTCCGGGCCCCATTTTCCTCCAATTGCAAACGGCGTTTCGTGAGCTTATTGAGCGCGATTCGAGGCCAACTTGCGAGTAGCGCCAAGCAGTCGCCATGTACCCAGGGAATTATTGTTAATTAACGCCGTGTAACCGCTGGATGAACCATCGGGTTGATGCCGCTTGTGCCGGGAGTCGTAAGAGATGATGCACTGAGTGATCACCCAGCAAGTGGCGCGATCGTTCCCGAGAAAAGGTCAGTTCGACATGCCGAAAATTACCCAGTACAGTGCGTATATATGAAATCCAGCAGATTTCCCCCACAACGCAATACCTTCCTCAGCAAACGACTGTGGCTGTGGCGCACACCCACAACCGCGGCTCTGTCTTAAATTAAAGAATTTCTTTAAACAGCAAGCGCGGGTCTGACCGCAATTGCCTTGTCTCTGCGTAAGACCCGTGTCACCAGTCAGGGGTCTATCATGTCTTCAGTAACACAAAGTTTCCCCTCTGTACGCCAATACATTGGGGGTGTCGTTTTTGCATTTGTCGCGGCGATAGGATTTTCCGCCAAGGCGATTATGGTCAAGTTGGCCTATGTCGATGCGGTGGATGCCATCACCTTATTGGCGTTGCGCATGGCCTTTTCAGCACCCTTTTTCCTGGTGGTTGCGGTATTTTCACGCAACAACAAATACAGCCATGCACTCACGGCGAAAGATAAGTTGGCGGTCGTGGGCTTGGGGTTGATTGGCTATTACCTCGCCAGCTTTTTTGACTTTATGGGGTTGCAATACATCAGCGCGGGCCTGGAAAGATTGATCCTGTTCCTGTATCCCACGATGGTGGTGATTATTTCCGCGCTGCTCTTCAGACATCGAATTGGACGCACGGCCATGCTTGCCTTGCTGATCAGCTATGCAGGCATCGCGTTAGTATTTTTGCACGATGTGCATGTGTTGCAGAACAACGCGCTGACGGGCGCGATGCTGGTTTTCGCCAGTGCATTAGCCTACGCCGTGTATCTCGTCGGCGCGGGGCATTCCATTGCCAGGATCGGTGCCACGCGATTCACGGCTTACGTGATGACGGTGGCGTGCATGGCCTGCCTGCTGCAATTCGCTGTGACACACCATTTCGAAGATTTGAGACTGTCAGCGCGAGTGTATGAACTGAGTATCGCGATGGCGTTGTTCTCTACCGTACTGCCTGCATTCTTGCTGGCAGCGGCGATGCGCCGTATCGGCTCCATGCACACTTCGATGATCGGTTCGGTCGGACCTGTTTCGACCATTTATTTGGCTTATGTATTTTTGGGCGAACGGTTGTCCATGGTGCAAATCTCCGGTTCGATACTGGTGCTGACCGGCGTGTTGATGATTAGCCTGAAAAAACAGATACCGCGTTAACACCTTGGATGCTGCTCTCGGGGATAAAGGTGGAATCCGAATCTACCGGTAGCCTGAATAATGGGAGAAGGTCATGGGTTGGAAGCACAAAGTGCCAAACGGTTAGCTGATTTCCCCCCTTTAAACACCGTAGAAATGTAAGGCTGCCAAATTGACTCTTCTGGGATAAATAAGACAATAAAAATGACAGTGGTGGGGAATTGCGTCAATAATTTTGACAGTCGACCATTATGATTTTTCACAAGTTTTTTAAGTCGCAACGCTGAGAAATGGTGGGGTCATTGCCTGTCAGCGGGAAATTCTCTGGGCCGTTAGAACCAGTATTTCGGATAGCGGCGCTGGTCCGGGAGATTGTTAAATCCGACCGCAATCAACACCAGCAACACCGAACCCACCAGCGTCGGGGTGATCAAGAAACTCCAGCCCGGTTGGGACAGCATGACGATGACAGGATTCGAACCCGCTGGGGGATGGACGGTGCGAGTCGCCAGCATCAGCGCGATCGCGGTGGCCACCGCCAGGGCCATGCTCCACCACACCGCACCAAACAGGCTGAGACAGACCAGACCAATCAGTGAAGACAGCACATGCCCAGCAATCACATTGCGGGGTTGGGAGAACGGCGAATCCGGAAACCCGAAGATGAGTACACAGCTTGCTCCAAACGAACCCAGTATCAGCGTGGCGTGCGTTAACGAGGCAAGCAGGCTCACCGCACCGATGGCCAGGAGGCCACCCAGCCAAGCCAGGGCGATATCGATCATACGGGCCCGCGGCGGCAGTGCGGATCCCCCGCGCAGCTTTTCAAAGAATTCGGTCATGAGTGGATGCGTTCCTAGGTAGACAGATCTGTCTATTGTATATAGACAGGTCTGTCTGTCAACATACGCGCTGGTCCACGCATGGTTCTGTCGTTATGGTCCAGACCGAAACGTTGTCGGCGCGTGAGCGCATCTTGAGCACGGCCCAGCGGCTGTTCTACGCCCATGGCATACGGGCGGTCGGAATCGATCGTCTCATTGCCGAGTCACGCGTCGCCAAGATGAGCTTCTACCGGCATTTCCCTTCCAAGGAAGATCTGGTGCGGGTGTTCCTGGAGACCCGCCACCGACAATGGCTCAAGAGTTTCGCGGGCTGGCTGAAGATGGCCCAGGGCCGTAAGCAGCCCAAGCCCGAGCAGTTGATCGATGCCCTGTTGCTCTGGTACCGGGAACCCGGGTTTCGGGGATGCGCATTTATCAATGCCGTCGCCGAAATAGGAGATTCCATTCCCGGAGTGGTGGAGATCGCGCGTGATCATAAAACCGATGTGATGCGACACATCGCCGATTGGCTTCGCCCCAGTTATGCCAACGCTGCCGAA
>JBGPBL010000150.1:0-3197 GCA_041481225.1 Sulfurifustaceae bacterium
CGGGTGTCTGGCCGGTGTAGCTTACAACATGGGTTAGCCGCTGCATGGCCTTGATTACCGAACCGGCCTCGTAGCGCAGCGGTATGTCGGTACGGGCCTCGTACTGGAAGACAACCGAGTTGTAGGGAGCGAGCCCCTGTATGGCATTGCCGGTGTAGTCGATCCGGTCGGGCCGGTAATCGCCGTTGGCGTTGTCCTCTTGATACTGGATGGTATAATAGTTGCCGAGGCGGTCCGTCATTTTGTTGAGCGCCCAGACGCGCACGTTGGTGCTGCCCTGCGCCTGTATCCGCGAGTCCTCCGTGACGCCGTATTCGAGGATATAACCGTCTTTGGCCCACACGGTGAACGAGGCCGGATTGGCGGTGGTGTCCGAGGCGATGACGCGTTGCCAGGTCTCGTGCCGGGTGCGGTATTCAGCGCCGCCGACGTTTACCAAACGCTCGCCGTCGAGGCAGAAGCGGTCGTTGCTGTCGTATTTGACGCCGCCTTTAAAAGTATCGAGCAGGATCGTCGCGCCGCAACGGTGAATGACCGAGAGCCCGCCGAGCGACCATCCGTGACCGATAAAACCGTTGCCCGCCTGGCTGTCGTAGGTGAGCGTGAGCTTGGGCTGGATGCCGTGGGTACCGGGAGGGATAACCACCGGGATGGTGTAACTCGCCGAGCCGCGGGTTGTGACTTCGAGATTGCCCGGGGTGGCGCCGACGGGCGCCGTTGCCGCCATCACGTTCATTGAAAATGCTAAAAGCCACGTGCATATGGCCAATGTTGTGGTGCGGTGGGTGAAGAGTCGGAAAATGCTTTTTCGGGGGGTTCTTTTTTCCAGGGAAGAGGCGCGGTCGAATCGGTTCGTGCGATCACGAACACTCATGCACATCGGGCAGGCGCCATGTGCACTCGCCAAAGCGGTGGAAGCTTCCATACCTCCTCCTTATTATTGTTGTTCTTAATTCTTGCTTCTTTATACTTTCTTATTTCCTTGCCGATCCCGACTTCTTTGATGATGCCATGTGAGGCGGGATCAATGTGGGCAGTATTCTCCCCGAATATTCAATTGTCAAACTATTCTTGGTGCAGCAGATTTGTGCGTGGGCCGTCTGGCCTCCTCGATAGAGAAGTTCTAGCAGGTTGCTAAAAAAGTCGCTGACAAGGTCCCCTCTCCCCTTGCCTGTAAGGGGAGAGGGAGACTTAAGCAGAGGTTCCCTAATCCTTCACCCTATTCTGCATATGCAATATTTTTTGCACAGCCTCGGCTGCTTTTACATCGGCATGGCAACGCAATGAGCTGCGGATACCGGCCAACGCCGCCTGCACGAATTTGGTTTTTTGTGGATGAAGCAGATAATCTTCAACCGCGCCGCCAAGCTTCTCTGGCGTGGCATCCATCTGCATGAATTCTGGAACCAGCTTACGCCCGGCCAAGATATTTGGCAGAGCGAATTGTTTAACGTGCACGAACAACTTGATCAGCAGAAAAGAAAGCCAGGAAACCTTGTAGGTAACCACCATCGGCTTTTTGAGAAGCGCTGCCTCCAGTGTGGCCGTACCGGAGGCGAGCAGGATAACATCCGACGCTGCCATCGCCTCTCGCGAATTCCCGATTACGGTCTTGATCGGCAGAAACCACGCTCCAAGCCGGTACAGCGCATGGTCAAAAACGGCCTTTGTTTCTTTATCCACAAACGGTGCGATAAACTGAATGCCCTTATTGCGCTCATGCAACCAGATGGCTGTTTTCACAAACAGTTCGGCATGGCGTGTCAGTTCACTCATGCGACTGCCGGGAAGCAGCGCCACCGTCGTTCCTTCCAAGGGGATTTTGAGTTTGCGACGCATTCCGCGCACATCGCACTTGTCAGCGATCTGATCGGCCAGGGGATGGCCGACAAAGGTCACCGGAACACGATGCTTGCGATAATACTTGGCCTCGAACGGAAAGAGCGTCAGCATGTGATCCACCGCCCGGCGGATTTTCCGGATACGGTAGCTGCGCCAGGCCCACACCGTGGGGCTGACGTAATGCACAGTAAGGATACAAGCTGATTTTAACTTCTGCTCCAAACCAAGATTAAAATCCGGTACATCGATGCCGATAAACACGTCGGGCCGGTTTACCAGAAAATGCGCGGCCAGCTTCTGGCGCATGCCGAGGATCTCGGGATATTTTCCGACCGATTCGAACCCGATGAGGGACAACTGCTCCATGGGGTACAGGCTGCGACAACCCTCGGCCTGCATGAGCGGTCCGCCGATCCCTTCAAACGAAACGGCGGGCAAGATTTCTTTAAGGGCGCGCATCAGCCCGGCGCCGAGCAGATCGCCCGATACCTCGCCCGCTACCATACCGATTCGGACTGCGGGCTTTGCCGTCACGGGTTACCGGATGACGCCGCGTTCTGACTGTTTGATGAAATCGAGAAAGTGTCCGACCTCGCGGCATTCCCGTGCTATTGGTTCAAGCTGCTCAATGGCTTCTTTAAGCTTGAGCTCGGACTTGTACAGGATCTTGTAGGCGCGCCGCAGGGCCTCGATCGAGGCCTCGGAGAATTGCCGGCGTTTGAGTCCGCGAAGATTGAGGCCGTGTGGCACCGCGGTATTGCCGGCGACCAGCAGATAGGGCGGGATATCCTTGAACGTCACGGTGCTGATGCCCGTCATACCGTGCGCGCCCACGCGGCAGAATTGATGGACCATGGTAAACCCGCCGAAGATAACATAATCCTCGATCACCACATGCCCGGCCAGACTCGTGCCGTTCGCGAATATCGTGTGATTGCCGACGATACAGTCATGGGCGATGTGGCAGTACGCCATGATGAAATTGTCATCACCCACCCGCGTCACGCCGTGCCCCGCGACGGTGCCGCGATTCATGGTGCAATACTCGCGGATGATATTGCGATCGCCAATCTCGAGCCGCGTCGGTTCTCCCTTGTAGCCCGTGTGCTGCGGGGAATCACCGAGCGAGCAAAACTGGTAAATCCGGTTGCCCGTGCCAATCCGCGTGGGACCGTTGATGACCACATGTGGTCCGATCCAGGTGTCAGCACCAATCTCCACATCCGCCCCAATGACGCTGAATGCGCCTATCTGAACGTTGTTCCCGATCTTGGCACCCGGATCAACGATGGCCTGCGGATGGATCACGCTTAGATTCCCTTGAACGTGCACATCAGTCCCGCGCTGCAACAGAG
>JBGPBL010000151.1:0-3126 GCA_041481225.1 Sulfurifustaceae bacterium
GGCACACATAATAATTGGTCTCCCGCTCTCCAATCAGGTGATTGATCGCGTTCTTGTAAAGTTTGGCGTGACCCACCTCTACATCCCTTGAATGGGAGAAGATCGTCGAAGCCGGGGTGTCCTCTAACTTCTCGGCAAGTTCGATAAAATTGTCATAAGCCACTCCCGCAATAGTGGTTTCCGACTGGAAGCTCTCTTTAAGGTTGGTATCGGTATCTTTGATCTCCCTGAGCATCCGAAGCGCACGTTCACCGTGAATCTCCTCGCTCAAAGAGATCACGCGAAAGAGCTTGGAAATTTGGGGAAGATCTTCCTGGTCTGCCTTTTTAGCAAAGATTTTTAGCCGGAGTGCGGCCTTGGCCTCGCCCTCATAGATTTTGTGGAAAGCTTCTTTGAGCCTCTCGTCCATTTGTCTCTCCTATCCATCTCACTCAATGACATTCTGCAGTAGGACCGCCTAAAACAACAGTCTCGCCAGGTCAAAAAAGCGGGTAAAAAAACAATCTCACTATTTCAAAAAGTGAATCTTTTGTCAATTTATGATTTCCTTTAGGCCGCACCCAGTTGTTGGATTCGCCCGGGACTCTTGAACAACCCCACCCCGCCAGATCTTCCCATCTCTTCTCATAACCCTTGTTTTCGGAATCAAAGTAGACCGTTTCCCGTTTCTCCTTCAAGGACAAAAATAAATTCCTCTCCCTGATATTTAAAAATGGCCTTCTCCTTAGAAGCTGAGGCGGTGATGTAGGGAACCATGACGGGTTAACTCTGAACATCATCGGTACTCGATGATAGGCAAGCGGCCGGCAAGGCAACCGTGCCCTGCCGGCCGAGAAACGGGTTAAGCGCTGGGTTAATCGTCAAAGTGGTGGAAGTCGAAGTCGTCGAAGTCACAACCGTGTCCGAAATGCGGCAGCTCGCAGACGAAATTGGCTGCGTTCTCGATGCCGCCGCTCCCTATGTAGCGTGTCTGTTTCGGATACGGACAAAGCGGACGGGTACGGCCTGACCAGGGCGTGTCAGGAGGCGCCATGGCTATGATGCTGTCGGGCGCAATCCCGTGCTCGACCCAGTTGACGAGCGGGGTGAACGCATCGAACGCATAGGTCGATGGTCCAAGGGCGCAATGCCCCATGCCTGGAACCAGGAATAGCCGGGCGAAGCTCTGCGCCTTACCGTGCATTCTGGCATCCATGGCCTTATACCAGTTGATCGTATCGTGGGGCGAGAAGACTCCATCAGAGTTGCCATGATAGATAATCAGCTTGCCACCATGATGCTTAAACGGCGACAGGTCGGTCGAACGCGCAGTCATGAACTCCATCGACGATTCTGTATAGATCCCATAGGTCTTGAAAATCTTCGGCGCGTCAATGTTGAAGTTGAAGTTAAATATATAGGCCTCAAGACCAGACACAGGCGTGATAACGGGAGGGGTCACGAAAATCAGTGGCAGTGCCCCCCCACCCAGGGTGAGGTTCAATGCAGTATTGACCGGTGGGCCAACAGGATATCCAAGACTCCACAGGCGGAGGGAAGTGAATCCTGAAATACCAGGATCCCATTGCCAATCGCTATAAAGGGGCTTTCCGTGGGAATTCCTGGGTCCAGCGTAGATTTTCTTCAGCGCCTCTATTTGAGCTGCGGAGAGACAGCTTGCAGTCTTCGGGCCGGCACATTGGATTGCCTCCAGCTCCGGGTAAACTCGCCGATTCGTGCAGGCCGAATCATTGTCAACAATCCCGTCTACGAGACCATCCAGGCCATCGCACCCACGCAGAATGGCATTCGCGGCCAGCGCCAGGTCAGCGTCGGAGAAGGTGTCGACCAGATAAGGCTGACCGTTAGTGCTAGGGCTTGTGGCAAGAGGCGCAAGTGCCTGTTCGTTCCACGCCTCCGCAACCGCAGCCTTTGGCAAGTCGAATCCTGGGGAGCCAGCAACGATCCCGTCGAAATAGTCCGGAAAACGCTGTGAGGCGACCATGCCTTGCCGTCCGCCATTCGAGCAACCGACGAAGTACGAGTAGTGCGGCCTCTTGCCGTAGCGCAGCTTGAGAATGTACTTAGCGACCTGCGTCACCTTGTCCACTGCATTATAGCCGTAGTCGATTCTGGCTTGTGGATCAACACCAAATGCGGCTGTGCCGCCGGCATTGGGATCGTTATCAATGGTGTTATCATGCCCAGCGTCTGTGGAAACCACAGCGTAGCCCTGGGCCACCACGCCATTTCCCAGCGCGTCACCGAGGTTGCCGTCGCTGCCGCCACCACCCTGAAAGAAGAACCGCTCGTTCCAATTGTCTGGCAGACGCAGGTGGAAGCCAATGGCATAATGCTTGCCGTCCACGCCCACGCGCTGGTTGATCTGGCCGATGATCTCACAGTGCGCGACGGGCGTAGGGTTCTCCTGCGCCAGCGTGATCGTCGTGTTCGGAATCGGCGCATGCATGAGGTCGCTGCAGGTGTACGTATGCATGCTTCCAGCGACGGCCGGTGCCGAGGCGGGCGCAACCGTCATAAGTAGTGCCACAAAGATTACGCAAAAAATTGCTTTCATAACATCTAATTTTCCCCCGGATCTCATACCACACCTCCTTCTGGATTTGTTGGACAGGATGACCTGCCTCTAATCTTCCATCCCCCTATCTTGTTTACCAACACAATACCCCCTCAGCCAAAATTTCTACGTTAGCAATCACCCCCTTTCTTGAGTCTTTATGCTATAAGGCTGTTCGAATTTCGAAGGATCTCATATTCTTATCAATAATGCGGTACACCTTCTCCGTCCCACAGACTGAATTAAACTCTCCATGTGGATCTGCGGTTATATCACTACCTGTATTTTATGCTTGTATTCTCGGTTAACCTGAAAGACGCCAAAGGATAAATGTTATCTAATTATTATCATCCCTTGCCCATCATTAAATTTGGCAGCCATAGTGCAATCTGCGGGAAAAGAAACAGAATTATTAAAGCCAGGACAAGGGCCGAAAGGAAAGGGACAACTCCCTTATAGATCGTTTTGAAGGGAAGTCCTGTTATGTTTCCTAATATAAAAACATAAATCGCTATGGGCGGAATAATTCCGCCGATCATAAGCGTAACGCAAATCAATATACCGAACCA
>JBGPBL010000152.1:0-3012 GCA_041481225.1 Sulfurifustaceae bacterium
ATCTTTGCTTGGGTCATCGCCCTCATCATCCTGCTGAGCGGCGGGCTGGCCCTGCGCAACCTGCCGGTCGCATCCTATCCGGCGGTGGCTCCACCGGCCTTGTCTATTACGCTCAACTACCCCGGCGCTTCGGCGCAGGTGGTGGAGGAAACCGCTGTCGCCCTGGTCGAGCAGGAATTGAACGGCATCGAGCATTTGCTCTACATGGACTCGTCCTCCGAACTGGGCATCGGCACCATCACGCTGACTTTCGAGGCAGGCACCAATCTGGATGTAGCTTCTGTCGAAACACAAAACCGCGTCAAGCGCGCCGAAGCCCGCCTGCCGGACGATGTGCGCCGTGTGGGCGTAACCGTGGCGAAGTCGGCGCGGAATTATTTGATGTTCATCGCGCTCATCTCGCCGGACAAGAGCCGCGACAATGTGGCGCTCGGCAGCTACGCCGCAGCCAACCTGCTGGAGAATATCCGCCGCGTGCCGGGCGTGGGCGAGGCGATACTGTTTGGCACCGAATACTCGATGCGGCTGTGGCTGAAGCCCGAGAAACTTCATGCCTACAACCTCTCGCCCGGCGATGTCACCAAGGCCGTGCGCGCCCAGAATACACAGCTCGCCATCGGCGAACTAGGGCAATTACCAGCGATGCCCGGCCAGCAGTTGAATGCGGTTATCGTCACAAAAAGCCGCTTGTCCACGCCGGAAGAATTCGGCAACATCATCGTGCGCGCCAATCCGGATGGTTCCTCGGTGCGGGTCAAGGACGTGGCGCGGGTGGAGCTGGGGGCGCAGGACTATTCCATCGCCGCGCGCATCGACGGACAGCCGGCCTCGGCCATCGCGATCCGCCTGACGCCCTCGGCCAACGCGCTGGATACCGCCAAAGCGGTCAAGGCCAAGATGACGGAACTGGCCAAATTCTTCCCCAAAGGGGTGGACTGGTTAGTGCCTTACGACACTTCCAAGTTCGTCGAAATCTCGATAAGCGAACTGGTGAAGACACTGGCGCAAGCCATGCTGCTGGTATTCCTGGTCATCTATCTGTTCCTGGGAAACCTGCGCGCCACCTTCATTCCCGCGATCGTCGTGCCGGTCGCGCTGATCGGCGGCATGGTGGGTTTGTATGCCGTCGGCTACTCGATCAACACCCTGACGCTGTTTGCCATGGTGCTGGCCGTCGGCATCGTGGTGGATGATGCCATCGTGGTGGTGGAGAACGTGGAACGCATCATGACCGAAGAAGGCCTTGCGCCGCGTGAAGCAACTCGCAAGGCGATGGGGCAGATATTCGGCGCCATCATCGCGATTACTCTGGTGCTGTGCTCCGTATTCATCCCGATGACTTTCTTCGGTGGTTCCGTGGGTGCGATCTATCGCCAGTTCGCGGTCACGCTGATCATGACCATCCTGTTCTCGGTACTGATGGCGTTGTCCCTGACACCGGCGCTGTGCGCTACGCTGTTAAAAAACTCTCCCGGCCATGAAATGGTGCCGACGAGGGGTTTGCTCGGCTGGTTTAATCGTTTTTTCACCAAGACCACGCAGCGTTACAAGTCCGGGGTAGGTGGCGTGTTGAAGCGTACCGGCCGCTATCTGGTGCTCTACGCGGGTCTCCTGGGAGTCCTGGGCTGGCTGTTCGTGCATCTGCCGACCAGTTTCCTGCCGGAAGAGGATCAGGGTTATTTCATCAGCGTGATCCAGTTGCCGCCGGGCGCCACGCGGGAGCGCTCACAGGAAGTGCTTACCGAAGTGGAACAGTTCTATCTCAAGCAGCCCGAGGTGGCGCACGTCATCGGCGTGCTCGGATTTTCCTTCTTTGGCCGTGGACAGAATTCCGCGATTGCTTTCGTCCGCCTCAAGGAATGGGATGAGCGCCCCGCTCCGGACAATTCGGCAGCTTCGCTGGTGAAGCGCGCCAACATGGGGTTGTTCCGCATCAAGCAGGCGATGATTTTTGCCGTCAACGTGCCGCCGATTCCGGAACTGGCAGCCATCGGTGGGTTCGACTTCCGCTTGCAAGACCGTTCCGGTCAGGGGCGGGACAAGCTGCTCGAAGCGCGCAACATGGCGCTGGGTATCGCAAGCCAACACCCCGCGTTGATGGGCGTGCGACCGGAAGGGCAGGAGCCGGGGCCGCAACTACAGATAGACATTGATCGCCTGAAAGCGCGTGCATTGGGCATAGACATCGCCGACCTGAATGAAACCTTGCAGTCGGTGCTCGGTGTGGCCTACATCAATGACTTCGTGCGCGCTGGCCGCATCCTGCGGGTGCAGATGCAGGCGGAGGCCAGCAACCGCACCACGCCGGAGCAGATAATGCGGATACCGGTGCGGAATGCGCAGGGCGGGATGGTGCCGCTGTCTGAAATCGCCACGCCGCGCTGGGTCGTGGATCTGCCGAAGCTGGATCGCTTCAACGGCCTGCCGTCCATGAAGATTTCCGGCAGCCCTGCGCCCGGTCGCAGCAGCGGCGAGGCATTGGCGGCGATGGAAGAAGTAGCGTCGAAATTGCCGCCGGGTTTCGGTTTCGAATGGTCCGGAACGTCAAGCGAGGAGCGGCTTTCCGGCAGCCAGGCGCCATTCCTGTTTGGCCTTTCGGTGGTGGCCGTATTTCTGTGTCTGGCTGCACTGTATGAGAGTTGGTCCATCCCGGTCGCCGTGATCCTGGTGGTGCCCATCGGCATTCTGGGCGCGCTGACCGCTGTCACGCTACGCGGCTTGCCCAACGATGTTTATTTCAAGGTCGGGCTGATCGTTATCATCGGACTTGCGGCAAAGAATGCGATTTTGATTATTCAGTTCGCCCGTGATTTGCAGGGTAAGGGGCACGATCTGATCGATGCCACGCTGGAAGCATGCCGCCTGAGGTTCCGTCCCATCCTGATGACCTCCATCGCCTTTGTTCTCGGCGTACTGCCGCTGGCCATTTCCACCGGCGCGGGCGCGAACGGGCGTCACGCCATCGGCACCGGCGTCATGGGCGGCATGATCGCCGCGACCGTGCTGGCCGTG
>JBGPBL010000153.1:0-2968 GCA_041481225.1 Sulfurifustaceae bacterium
GTTCGAGCCGACACAAGGGCTCCGGGTCGGTGGCGATGATTTTATCGGTGTGCGCGAATTCCGCGCCGGCGATTCACCGCGGCACGTGGACTGGAAAGCCGCCGCGCGCGGCCAGGGCTGGCACACCAAACAATTCGGCGGCGGCTATCAGGCCACGGTCTGGCTCGACTGGGATACGCTCGAAGGGCTCGGTGTCGAAGACCGTCTGAGCTTGCTCGCGCGCTGGGTGTTAGATGCGCAGCGTTCCGCTCTGCGCTACGGGCTGCGACTGCCTGAAAAAACACTCGATCCGGGGAGTGGGGAAGACCACCAACATGAGTGCCTCAAGGCGCTCGCCTTGTTCGGGTGTACGCCATGATCGCGGCATCGATTGACCGGCGCACCCTCCTTGGCCTGCTCGCCGCCGGGGCCATGGCTGTGGCGCCGCATGCCTTGGAACTGCCGTTGTGGGTCATCGCGGTATTCGCCGTGGCCGCGTCGTGGCGATGCCTGTGCGAGCACCGCGGTTGGTATCGGCCCGGGCGTCTGGTGCGTACCGTGCTTCTACTGTTTGTCGTTGCCGCTATTTACCGAAAGTACGGAACCTTGCTGGGGCGCGACCCGGGTGTCGCGCTGCTCATCACGCTGCTTGGCCTTAAGTTCCTCGAGCTTAAAACCCTGCGCGATTATTTTCTGTGTCTGTTCCTGTTTTATCTCGTCATCCTCAGCAGTTTTCTTTACTCACAATCGCTGTGGCTTGGCGCGTGGGCGCTGCTGGCCGTCACCGTGTGCACCGCCGGCCTGGTCCAACTCGTCCAGCCCGCAGGCCTGGACACCCTGCAACGCCTGCGCCTCTCCGGCGCCATGCTGGCCAAGGCACTGCCACTGATGGTTATCGTTTATCTGCTGTTTCCACGTATCAGCGGCACGCTCTGGGGCCTGCCGGCGGATGCCTACAGCGGGCTCACTGGCATGCCAGACAAAGTTCAGCCCGGCAGCATTCGCAGCTTGAGCCAATCATCCGAGGTCGCTTTCCGTGTCACGTTCGAAACCACCCCGCCGCCCATGCGCGAGCTTTACTGGCGTGGGCTTGTGTTGTGGGAAACCGACGGGCACAGCTGGAATCGCGGACAGGCGCGCGCCTCGGCTCCCAATTCTTTTTTTCCGCTGAACGAACCGGTGCGTTATCAGGTCACGCTCGAAGCCAGCAACAAGCCGTGGATCTTGGCGCTTGATCTGCCGGCGTCGGCCCCCAAGGACAGCCGCTTGCAACCCGACTTCACGCTCGAATCGCGTGAGCCGATTCGCGAACGCAAAAATTACACGCTCACTTCCTACACGCGCTATCGCACCGGTGGCCTGGGGCCCGTCGAACAAAAGCGCGCGCTGCAACTGCCCCGGAACTTGAGTCCGCGCGTGCGGGCACTGGCCGAGGCGTGGCGCGGTACAAACACCGATGCGCTTAACGTGGCGCGCGCCGCGCTCGATTATTTCCATCGGGAAAATTTCGTGTACACCCTGAACCCGCCGTTGCTGGACAACGACCCCGTGGATGAGTTTCTGTTCGACACCCGCCGTGGTTTCTGCGAACACTACGCCTCGGCCTTCGTGACCCTCATGCGCGCCGCAGGCATTCCGAGCCGGATGGTGATCGGCTACCTGGGCGGTGAACTCAATCCCGCAGGTCATTATTTGATCGTGCGTCAGTCCGATGCCCATGCCTGGGCTGAGATCTGGTTGCCGCAACGCGGCTGGGTGCGTGTGGACCCGACCGCGGCCATTGCCCCCGAGCGTATCGAATTGGGTTTCGATGCCGCACGTCGCATGGAACTTCAGGGACTGTCATTTGGTAGCCTGCCTGCGGAAGCGTTGAGCCGCATGATCGAACTCGGTTGGTTCGAGCACGCCGCGCGCCTGGCGCGCTGGTATTGGGACCTGACCAATATCACCTGGTATCGCTGGGTGGTGGATTACGGCAAGGAGCGCCAGGAACGGTTTCTCTCGTCGCTGGGATTGGATGATATTTCCTGGAGCCGCTTGATCA
Organism: Sulfurifustaceae bacterium; assembly: GCA_041481225.1. Classification (GTDB taxonomy): domain Bacteria; phylum Pseudomonadota; class Gammaproteobacteria; order Acidiferrobacterales; family Sulfurifustaceae; genus Sulfuricaulis. The sequence goes on from JBGPBL010000153.1 coordinate 2,024, forward strand.
ACCTGATCGGCATAGGTGTGCTGCTGGTCACGCTGGTTTATGCCCTGATCTTATGGCGCCCGAAAAAATCCGCCGACCCGGCGCTGGCGCTATACCTGCGTTTCTGCCGCAAACTGGCGCGCACGGGAATTAAACGCTCACCCCACGAAGGCGCGCTCGATTTCGCCGAGCGCTGCGTCTCGCGACGCCCTGATCTCAAAAACCACATTGATAGTATCACCAGGCATTATCTGCATGCACGCTACGGCAGAGAGAGTGGCGTGCGTGAACTGAACACGCTTAAATATGCCGTGGCCAGATTCAAGATATGATTAAGTTAAGATACGTGAGTGCCTTGGCATCTCGACAAATAATAAAAGGGGAATTGGCGAGGGACTGATCCGCCAGGAAGGTATTCGGTCTATGCCTATTTTTTAGTAATGTTATTTTTTTCGACCAAGTTTGCGAAGCCTGGCCTCCAATGTCGATGGAGAGACGAAAGTTAATCCCCTCTTTCCAAGCCTGCGTCTAATTAACAAATCGTTATCTGCGAGCTGGAACAGGTCCGCTCGTGCGGTAGCGTATGCAATGTTGTGACTAACTTGGTGTGATCTTATTGAATACTCAGCACCCGGATGACGAATGGCGTGACTCAGTAACGCTATTTGGCGGTGATTAAGGTCTGGCGAGTCTTTTAGGATTTTTTGTACAACACGAATCTGTTCCATCTTTCTCTGAAGGTATTTCTCGAGATCGTTTATAGCGCGGGTAATCACCTCAAGCTGATAGATGATGAAATAGGTAATATCGTTCTCATCCGTCTCCGAATGAAGGTAGGATTCTCCATACTGAGCGGGCGCCTCTCTCAGTATTCTAGATATTGATACGTACTCAAATAACCAATACCCCTGTGCCAGCAGGGACCAATAGAATAGCGCCCTGGCTGCTCGACCATTGCCATCGACA
>JBGPBL010000154.1:0-2924 GCA_041481225.1 Sulfurifustaceae bacterium
CTATGTCAAGCTATTTATCAAATATGTTAGTCACTATTATGCTGATTCCTTAAGGCCGTGATTGAAAACAAAGAGGTTATCCCCGCTGAAAACCTGAAGTCGGCGGATTCTGCCCCGAAGCCCGCGGAAGTCGGGTTAGGATGCGGATATGCCGCTTTGTGCATTTCGTGGTTCGTTTTCCGTCTGAAGCCTCTATTTTCCGCCGCGACCGGCCGACGAGGGCGGGACCATGTTGTTCAGACGCATATAGGTCACGAGATTGCCGTAATGCTCGTTGATGTGGCTCGTGTCGTATATGAGCGTGCCGATCTTCGAACGGTTGCCATTCCTTTCCATCATGTTCGCGTCTGTCACTGCAGTGAAAGCCTTGTCGCAGCGCGCGAACGAATCCCCCAGCGCCTTCTGGAGATCGGCCTTCGTCATCTTGTTGGCAGCGGAATTGGGCGTGTCTTCGGTATCCAGGCGGGCTGGCCGCTGCTCGCCGATCAGGGCTGAACACGCGCCGTTGTTGTCGTCCGAGATGTGGGCGATGAGCCGCGCCCACGACCGCACCTGGGGCGTCGGCTGCCAGGTGTACTTGTCTTCCGGGAACTGTTCGGCGGATTTCGTGATGTTTCCCTTTATTGCGTTGAAGGTATTTTGAACTTCTGTGACAAGCGCGGGTGCCTGTTGCTGGGCGGGTGCCTGCGGCTTGGCAACAACTGCTACTGCCAGCACCAGGACACACGCAAAGAATACAAGAAGCTGCTTCATGGGGGATTCCTCCTTTTGCTGTTGGTTGAATTTTCCTATATTCGAAAGAATACCATCGGCCGAGCTGGAAAGCATGGGGAATTGTCCCCTGCCGGTGCGGCTCGGCCGCTCCAGTGCGTCCGGAGCTACCTGCCGGCCGGCTGCATCTGATACTCCTTGGGCGGTTCAACCCCGAGGAGCCACTTCACAAAATAATCCCAACGGCGCCGCATCATGTACGAGGACATGGTGCCGTAGCCGTGCGCCTGGTTAGGCAGCAGCAGGAGATCGAAGTCCTTGTTCGCCTTGATTAACGCGTCCACCACGAGCAGCGTGTTGTACGGAGGCACGTTGTTGTCCATCGTCCCATGGGCGAGCAGCAGGTGGCCCTTGAGATTCTTGGCGAGATTCTGGTTTGCCTCGATATCGTAGTTGTCGGTGCCATCCGGATTCTTGATGAGCAGGCCCTGGTAGCGCTCGCCCCAATCGTCCTCATACTCACGCTGGTCATGGTTGCCTGATTCGGCAATCCCGACCTTGAAGAAGTCCGGGTAGCGGAACATGGCGTCGGCCGTGATGAAACCGCCGCCGGAATGCCCGTAAATCCCAACCCGGTTGATATCGATCCAAGGATACTTTTGAGCGAGTTCCTTCATCCCTGCCACCTGGTCGGGCAGAGTGTTATCGCGGCCCATGGCGCCGTAGTATGCATCATGGAACGCCTTCGAGCGGTCCGGCGTCCCCATGCCGTCGATGGTGACGACGACGAAACCCAATTCCGCCAGTGCCTGGCGGTCGCTCCGAGCCGCCGTAAAAGTCCTGGCCCCCGTGCTTCCTGACTGAGGGCCCGGATAGGGATTGTTGATGATCGGGTATTTCTTCGCGGGATCGAAATTTGTCGGCCGGAACATGAGTCCGTAGAGGTCTGTCTTACCGTCGCGCGCCTTTAGGGTGATCGGGATCGGCGGCTTCCAGCCTGTTGCCAGCAGCTTGGAGATATCCGTCTTTTCGATGGGCATGACCAGCTTGCCGTCGCCATCGCGCAACTCCACAACAGGCGCGACGTCCGGCTTCGAGCATGTGTCGACGAGGTAACGCCCGGATGGCGAGATTTGGACGGTGTGATCGCCATCGTTGGGTGTGAGGCTCAGGTTGCGGGTTCCTTCCATGCTGATCTTGTACAAGTGCCGGAAGTACGGGTCCTGTCCCTGCTCGCGTCCCAGCGCTACGAACCAGATGGTGCGGCTTTTTTCGTCAACCCGCGCGATCTGGGAAACGGGGCCCTCGCCGTTCGTGATCTTGTTCTTGAACTTGCCGGTGGTCAGATCATAGAGGTAGAGCTGGCCCCAGTTGTCGCGCTGGGAGTACCAAATGACCTCGTTCGTGGGCCAGAGAACCTGCCATCCCGTGCGGGACTCGAAATGGGTCGGCGCCGTCTCGTCGAAAACCGTGCGCACGGCGCCGGTCGTGGCGTCGGTGACGCGCAACACCGCCTGTTTGTGGTCGCGCGACGTCGAGGCAAACGCGAGCTGAGAGGCGTCCGGGCTCCACTGCATATCGCGCAGACTGAAGTTATCACCGAGAGTTGCGCGGTGGTAGTCAGGAGGCATCTGCATCCGGATGATGCGCGCGGTATCAACGTCAATGATGACCCGCTGAAGCATGGCGACTTCGCTGTCTTCCGGCAGCGGATATTTCCAGGATTTGAGAACCGGGTGGCCGACCTTGGTCTCCACCAGGTACATATCCCCAACCTTGCGTTCATCCTGTTGGCAGGTGGCTATCTTTTTCGAATCGGGGGACCAAAGAACAATGGCGCGGTCGCTGCCGGCCCACCCGGCGTTGTCGGTGGCATAGCCAAAGTCCTTGACGCCATCGGTGGTCAGCTGTTTTTCCTGGCCCGTCGCAGTGTCGCGCACCCAGAGGTTCCAGTCGCGAATGAAGGCGGCCCGTTTCCCGTCCGGGGAGGGTACCATGTTGCCGGCGCCGCCGCCACGGCCGCCGCCACCGCCCCGCCCACCGGCGCCTCGTCCGCCGCCTGCTGTTCCGCGCGTGCCTGCGGCTTCACCCGCAGCCGTGCACTTGGAGCCCGAGACGTCACATGACCAGCGCCGCGTCCCGACATCGAATGACACGGTTTGCCGGTCCGCCGATAGCTCGATTGACTGGAACGGAAGCTGGTTGGCGTCGTA
>JBGPBL010000155.1:0-2830 GCA_041481225.1 Sulfurifustaceae bacterium
ATCTTGTCAAGTTCGCAGCCAGACCTCTGGATGCGCGCAAGTATTTCCTGGCTGCAAATGTGGTCGCAATCCGTCAAGGGCTGCAACAGGAAAGTATTCGTCTCGGGATGAAAACAATTTTGACTTATTGATCTCCAGACGAAGCGTGACCCGCAACGGGTTGTCTGCGCGCGTTCAAGAGATGCTGCGGAGGATCGCGATGCTCACTTTACGTGTCATTCCGTTTGACAGATTGAAGGGCTTTATTCGCAACCCGTAAGGCCAAACATTCCGGAGTAGGTCACAACGAGCTGTGGCGAGCGCCACTGTCTTCCTACCGAGGTAGTCTCAATGTACAATGAATCGGTTTGGAGTCGAAGGCCAAAGAGGAATTCCAGCTAAATACGAGGGCCGAGGCAAAACTCATGGCGAGATCCAAGAAACCATCGGTTGATCGTCGAGATTTCCTGAAGAGTGTAGCTGCCGGAGCGGCAACGCTGGCTACACCGCTGGCCGCACCGGCAGCGGCTCAGCCTGCGCAGCCGGCCACACCGCAGCCGACCCATGCCATGCCCGTGATGCCGCCCGTGATCGAAACCGATCCGCCCGCGGAGTCCCCAATGCTTACCGTGGACCGCACCGGGTCCGACTTCATGGTCGACGTCATGAAATTTCTCGGCTTCGATTACGTTTGCTCGGTTGCGGGTTCCAGTTTCCGAGGACTCCATGAATCCGTGATCAACTATGGAGGAAACCGGAATCCCGAATTCATCACCTGCTGTCATGAAGAGTCCTCGGTCGCCATGGCCCACGGCTACGCCAAGATCGAGGGCAAGCCGCTGTGCATATTTGCGCACGGCACCGTCGGGCTCCAGCATGCCGCCATGGCGATTTACAACGCCTATTGTGACCGTGTGCCGGTTTACATCATGATCGGCAACAACCTGGACGCCACTATGCGAGACCCAGCTTATGGGGAATGGGCCCATAGCGTCCAGGATGCCGCGGCGATGGTCCGCGATTATATGAAGTGGGATGACATGCCCATCTCGCTGCAGCACTTCGCCGAATCCGCGGTGCGCGCCTATAAGATTGCGATGACGCCGCCGATGGGGCCGGTGCTGCTGGTGGCGGATAGCGAACTCCAGGAAAATCCGATTCGCGAGGGGGCCAACCCGAGCATACCGAAGCTGGCGCTGCCCTCGCCTCCGCAGGGAGATTCCGGCGCAGTCGCCGAGGCGGCCCGGCTCCTGGTGCAGGCCCAGAATCCGGTGATCGTGGTGGACCGCACCGCGCGGACGCAGGCCGGCATCGAGCATCTTGTCGAGCTTGCCGAGTTGCTCCAGGCGGCGGTAATCGATCAAGCCGGACGGATGAACTTTCCCACGCGGCATCCCCTAAACCAATCCTCCCGCCGCGCCGCAGCGATCGCCGGCGCGGACGTGATCATGGGTCTTGAAGTCACCGACTTCTGGAGCGCCGTGAACTCCTTCCACGATCAAGTGCATCGCACCTCGCGCCCTATTATGAAAAGTAGCGCGAAACTGATCTCCGTCACTGCCGGCGACCTCTATATTAAAGCTAATTACCAGGATTTCTACCGTTATACCGGAGTCGATGTAGCCATAGCGGCCGATGCGGAAACGACCCTGCCGTCGCTCATTGAGGAAATCAAGCGCCAGATCACAGCGGATCGTAAGCAGGTGTTCCAAGCTCGCGGGGTCAAGCTGGCGGCGGCACACCAGCAAGCTTTGGAACAGGCACGAATCGACGCGACGTACGCGTGGGACGCCAGCCCGGTCAGCACTGCCCGCTTGTGCGCCGAGCTTTGGGACCAGATCAAGGACGAGGACTGGTCGTTGGTGTCGGTCCTCAGGCACTTCAGCTGGTGGCCGCTGCGCCTGTGGCCTTTCGATAAACAATACCAGTATATCGGTGCTCAGGGCGGCGGCGGTGTCGGATACAACGCACCCGCCTCGGTGGGCGCTGCCCTGGCCAACCGGAAGCACGGCCGCCTGTCGGTCAGCATTCAGGATGATGGCGATCTTCTGTTTGCCCCGGCCGTCCTGTGGACAGCAGCACATCATCGCATCCCGCTGCTGAGCGTCATGCATAACAACCGTGCCTATCATGAAGAGCTGATGCACGTGCAACGCATGGCCGATCGGCACAACCGCGGCATTGACCGTGCCAAGATCGGAACTACGTTCGAAGACCCCAATATGGATTTCGCGAAACTAGCGCAGGGCTTGGGGGTCTACGCCGAGGGCCCGATCACGGATCCCAAAGATCTCGCCCCGGCTCTGCGGCGCGCGATTGCGGTAGTCAAGCGTGGTGAACCGGCACTTCTCGACGTGGTCACTCAACCGCGCTAAGGAGCGAACATGAAAACCTTTCGTGGATGCAGTTCCTCTATCCTTGTGGCACTTGCGATGGCGCTGATTTTCAGCGTCATCGGCGTGAGCGGCCAGAATGCGGCCCAAGTTTCGAAGCCTTCCACCGCGCCAGCCGGCAATGCTGAAAATGGGAAGCGGATTTTCACCAAGTATGGCTGTTACCAATGCCATGGCCACGAAGGGCAAGGCTCGTTGATGACCGGACCGCGGATCGGCCCGGACCCAGTTCCGTTCGACGTGTTTGCCCCCTACATCCGTAAACCTCTGGGAGAGATGCCGCCGTATACCGCCAAGGTCGTCTCGGATCAGGAACTGGCCGACATATATGCTTTTCTGCAGGCGCGGCCGCATCCACCGGACGTAAAGACCATCCCACTTCCAAAATAGGTGACGGTTCGCACCATGTTCGAGTGATGGCCCGGCGCCCCAAGCTGCAAATTGAGAGATGCCCTTCG
>JBGPBL010000156.1:0-2814 GCA_041481225.1 Sulfurifustaceae bacterium
GAAATGCGTGTAAGGTGCAGGTCATGCCGCCGCACTCTAAAGCGCCTTCGGCGCGGAAAAACGGACAGGTTATGGTCCGCACCCATGTTCCGAAACTCAGCGATTTTCCTGACTTTTTGGGGCATGTCAGGAGTTCTAGACTTGGTAAGCGGGTATCATGGGGTGGGATGGGGCGGGGGCGCGTTGTTGCCGGTGGGTTGGTTGCGGCCGGCCAGCATGCCGCAGGCGGCGGAGACATCGGTCCCCCTCGGGCGCCGGATGTAGGCGGTGAGGTGATGTTCGAGCAGAATCTTCTGGAATGCCAGCACGCGCTCTTCGCCTGGGGTCTTTAGCGCGATCCAGGGATCGGCGTTCAGCGGGATCAGATTCACCTTCTTCTTCAAGCCCTTAAGCAGCTGCACCAGGCGCAAAGCATCTTCGGGCGTATCGTTCACCTCTTGAATCAGGACATATTCGAAGGTGATGCGCCGTCGAGGTTCCAGGGAGAACTTGCGGCAGGCTTCGAGCAGCGTGGCAATATTCCACTTGCGATTGATGGGGATCAGCTTATCGCGCACCTCGTCGGTGGTGGCATTGAGGGATATGGCTAGGTTCGGGATCAAATCCTCATGGGCCAGGCGTTCCAGGCCCGGTGCGATTCCGGAGGTCGAAAGGGTGATGCGCCGCGATGAGATCGACATCCCGAGCGGATCGGTCATGAGCCGCAGCGCCTTCATGACGTGGTCATAGTTGAGCAGCGGCTCCCCCATTCCCATGATCACGATGTTCAGGCGCTTCGAGTCCGTACCGCGGTCTTGCTGCAGGGCGAGTACCTGGCCGACGATTTCCGCCGCCGAGAGGTTTCGGCGCATCGGCAGCTTGCCCGTCACGCAGAAGAGGCACTCCACAGCGCAACCTACCTGGGTGGAGATGCAGAAGGTGTCGCGCTTCTCCTCTGGAATGAAAACGGACTCGATCCTGTGCCCGCCGGCTACTTCGAAAAGATAGCGGCGCGTGCCGTCCGACGACTGAAACACTTGGATCGCTTCAGGATAATCGATAGCGAAGCGCCGCCTGAGCTCTTCACGCAGCGGTTTGGCGAGATCCGTGAAAAGCGCCCAGTCTCCCAGGCGGCGGCGATAGAGATTGGCGTAAATCTGCCGGGCACGGAAGCGCGGCTCTTCGAATTCAGCGACCAGAGCCTCGATATCCTGCAGTGAGGCGCCGATCAGATTGGGTCTCTGGCCATTTCCCACGTTCACCCGAAAACCATATCACCTTCGGCTCCAGCCGTCACGCGGTCACGGCTTTTTTCTTGGCGCGTTTTAGGCCAGCCTATGTTCCGAAAATAACTTGCCTTAAAACTGCAAAAGCAGCCACGAATGACACGAATAGTACAAACTTTTGCTGGCCCGGAAGAACGACGCTTCGCACCCATTCGTGTCATTCGTGGCTGCCTTAAAAAGGCCATTAATCTTCATGCACCTGGGTGCGCCCCCGACACAGATCTATTTATTGCCCTAAGAATTGACTTGCTTCCCCCACGCCAGCGGATATATCGTACTGCCATTGCCAGGCGTCAGATTGCCGTCTTGGATGAAGGGACCGAGGCAGCTCTATTTGTCAAAACAGTTTTTCACATAGGAGGTAGACATGAAGCAGCCTAACACAGGAAGGTATTTATTGCTGCCTGTGATACTGGTCATGCTATTGACCTTGCCGTATGCGTTCGCACAGGAAACGACGGCAGGATTACAGGGAGTCGTCAAGGATGCTTCCGGCGGGATCATCGTCAACGCGACCGTGGAGTTATCCGGCCCTGCGCTGATCGGAAGCAGGAAAACGGCGACCGATTCGGCGGGCCAATATCGTTTTGCGGCCCTTCCCCCCGGCCAATATACCTTGACGATATCTTCCGCTGGGTTTAGGACGAGCAAACAGACAGGCATCGCCTTGAGCGCCGGCCGCCTCCCCATTCTCGATGTGCAGTTGGAGGTAGGCCAGTTGTCGGAGACGGTTACCGTCAGCGCCGACGCGGTCATCCTGGACACAACCCAGAGCAAGGTGGCGGTAACGCTGCCGAGCACCATTTTGGACCTGGTTCCGAAGGGACGCTCCTTCGAATCGCTGATCCCCTTTGCTCCCGGCGCGCGCCAGGAACCGCTGCAGGGATCGGCTGGCTACCAGATTGATGGGGCCAGCGACGGGGAAAACGTGTTCATGATCGACGGCGTGAACACCACGAATATCGTGAATGGTGGCTCGGGTAAGGGCTTCCAGATGGATTTCATTGAAGAAGTCAATATCAAATCAAGCAGCTTCGAGGCCGAGTACGGTGGCGCGTTGGGCGGTGTGATCAACGCTGTACCGAAGCGCGGCTCCAATACCTGGCACGGCAGCCTCGTGAGTTACTGGCGCAACAACAGCCTCAACGCCAACAATGGCGACCGCGGTTTGCGCACCAACCCGCTCCTGCCATCTCTCAACCAGACCACTCGACTCGATGCCGTTCCCGAGGCCTTCATGGCGAAGAAAGACTATCAGAACATCGTCGAACCCGGCTATGAGATCGGTGGCCCATTATACAAAGACAAGCTGTGGCTGTTCAGCAGCTATATCCCGGAGTTACGGACGACTCGCCGCACGACAACTTTTACGGGTTCAAATCCGGGACCCCGGACCTTAAACCAGAGATACACCCAGCACAACAGTTACAGCCGGGTGGACTACGGCGTGGTCAACTCCTTACGACTCTTTGCCTCCTGGAATTACGCCTATTCACGGACCGAGGGAACGTTAGGCGGTCAGGATAGCGTCATCGGGCAAAGGAATACC
>JBGPBL010000157.1:0-2803 GCA_041481225.1 Sulfurifustaceae bacterium
AAGGCCAACAACCGCACTACGAGGTACAAAGGAGTTGGTGTAGAGACCGTATTCTTCCAGTCGCTCATAGGCCACATAAAAACTTTCCTGGCGTCGTGGAAAGTATATCAAGGTAAAGCCACTGTTGTTTGGAAGTGCCTTGACCTGACTTATAGTCTCAGATGCTATCGGCATGCCGTAGGTCTGTTCCATTGTCCATTGCTGTCTGGGATAAAGGTGTTGCAGATAACCATCCTCACGCAAGAGAGCGGTTTCCACGTTCGGCGGCAAGATCATGTTGGCCCATGCGGTGGTTCCATGATCGAGTGGATAGCCCGCAGTCATGACGGCTACGATTTCCCCTTTTGCGTTGTGAACCGGAACGCGAATCGGGCTGACCCACTGCTTCAGTGCATCCATGAAATAAGGCCTGCCGAGTTGGATGCGATTTTTGGCAATGCATTGAAGGAAACTATCGCGGGATTCAGGCATTTTGGCCAGATTGGGCAGGAAAGCACTATTCGTCACATTACTGACCAAGACCAGTTGACCGTCTGGCCTGGCCAACCCGAACCCGGCAAACTCCGGATCAATTGTTTTCATGCGTTCGATGAGATTACGGCCATTTTCGGGATGCAGTAGGGTGCCCTGAGCAATCAGCTCGTCACCAAAGTTGAGTAGAACCAACTCATGGGTTTTCATGGTCGAGCGCACACCCTGAACCAGCATGCTGTTGATATGAGTCAGGCTTGCGTGTGTATCGTTGATTGCATCTCGCCAAGTCTGCACCACGGCGGCAAAATACGCTCCCAGCATGAGGACGGTGAAGAGAATGAACAAACGCCGCAACGCTTGAGAATGCCCAACCCTTTCCCATTTGTTTGGAGGTGCAATGGACTCAGTCGTTTTCACCGATGCCTTCTTTCCACCGCAGTTCGCTCATGTGTTGCTTCCTTGGAGAAAACCATTGAACTGCGCGAGTGCTTATACAATGAGCTCGAATATTAGAGCATGGTGCTTCTGTTCGAGCAACAGAATACATTTTTTGCCTGGAATCAAAATCGTAGCCAATTTCATCGGGATCCAATCGGGCACTCTTTTGCCAGACGATCGGATGCAAGGGGATACATAGCGCTCCACCATCGCACCTGTTTTCCATCCGCCTGGCTGTTGCAGTTCATGCGTGGGGGGGCCAACTGCCCCATATCGTGGCGCCTAAATCATTGATGCCTGCACGCTATAAAGCTTTCGTTCAAGCATGAGTATTTGCGTTGAGAGCCGGCTTTTTTGTGATTTCTTCGGTGCTATATTTAAATCAGGGAGCAAAGTCCATCCGGCTCCGGGTGGCATAAACCATAAACTTAAAAATCGCCAGCACAGGCACGTTATGACTGCTACTTGCCAGCGCGCGATCTCGTGTTCCATCTCCCGCCAGGTCAGCTCGCGCCATTCGCAGCGATGCTCGTCGAAATGGCGGTAGGCGATCTTGTCCGGCGCACGGCGTGCACGCTCATGGAACAAGCCGTCCAGCGTGACGGCGACATCGGCTGCAATGAGGTCGGTCTTGGTCTGCATGTTGTAATGTCGCTTATATTTTTCCGCCGGATCGTGGTGGAGCGGCAGGTCAAAACTCGATGGAGGGCCGGAACACCAGCGTCGTCGTGTTGGCGCGCACGTCCTTTAGTGCGCCGGAGTATTCGTTCGGGCTGCTCCAGACGAAGCCGATGTCCAGTGTCGGCGCGTAGCCCCATTGCGGCATCGGAATCTTCTTTCCGGCGATCAGTTCCAGCCGCACCATCTGCCCCCCTTTTTGCAGGAAATGCATGCGCAGATCGTAATTGGCGTTCTCCAGCCATTCGAGGAACGAGTAGCGCAGATCGAGGTTGCTGCGGTGCAGGCTGACATAAGTCACGTCGTTGACGTCCTTGTTGGAATTGAAGTGCCCGCCGATACGAAAACTCCAGGAGAGTTTTTCATCCGGATAGTCGATCTTGCCTTTGATCTTCCACTCGAACTCATACCAATCGTCGGAAACGAGCATGTTGTCTTTGATGTGCTTGCTGCCCGCGCTGAACAGATAACCGGTGTAGCCGTAATTGTTCCCTTGGCGCTGTTCTTTCGGGCGGTTCAGTTTCGCCACGTTGCCGAAGAACGCCGACACCGCCCACGGTTCCTGAAAGCCGACAGTGGCAGACTCGAACAGGTTGATGCCGGTGTGGCCGATTTCGCCCTGCCGGTAGAGGGTAGGCGAGTGCGATTTGATCGCTGTAGTCAGTGAGGCCAGCGGATACACGCTGGCCTCCAGCACCATGAAACGCGGAATGAGCGAACCTTCGATGAGGTCGCTGTAGATCACCGCTTCGTTGTCGGAGGTGATGGTGGGGATGGGTTTGCTGCTGAGCGGTACGTTGTAGTCAACGTTGGTGTAGTAGGGGTCAAGCTCGAACACCAGTTCGGATTTTACCGCCTCGCCGGAATGAACCTCTTCAGGATGCGTCACTTTGCTGAGCGTTTCTTCGGCTTGTGCAAGCCAGGGGAATGCGAGAAGCACGGTTGCGATACAGGCCAGGCAATAATTATTCTGGAAGGGGAGCATGGGGCGGGATTCTATACGCTGTAGCCCATGGATAAAAGCGAGAGAAACAAGCTGCGCCGGTTTCTGTAAAATGCAGTTTCCTCAAAGGAGAATCGTCTTGAAGAAACTGACCGCCACCAACCTGGTTACCCTGAGCCAGCAAGCCCGCCAATCACCGCGTCTGCGCGCCAATTCCAATTTGCATCAGGAACTTAGCGACCCCATACAGCGCTTGGCTATTGCGATGGA
>JBGPBL010000158.1:0-2801 GCA_041481225.1 Sulfurifustaceae bacterium
CGTCTACGCCGGTTCGATTCCGACCCCCGCCTCCATCAAACCGCTTCCGTGACAAGCTTCCGCTAACATTTTAGCGAAGTGCTTTTGCCATTCAGTGATTTCACCCGCTTGGCCTTCATTACGGCGTTCCGGCAACCTCGCTTTGTTTAAAACAATGAGCCTGTGCGTGGCTGTGGTAAAATCACGCGCTTCGATCTGTTGAGTGGATTGCAGCGACGTTTCCCAGAAACGTCATCAATAAATCAATGCCCGGATGGTGAAATAGGTAGACACAAGGGACTTAAAATCCCTCGGCCGCAAGGCTGTACCGGTTCGATTCCGGTTCCGGGCACCACTTTTAATTCTGTTTGCGAAGCCTGCACTCGTGCCGTTTCAGCGATAGGACTCCGACGGAGCTTTTAGCTTCGTCAGTTCAACCTGTATTCTGACGTTATTGTCGGCTATCCAAATCTCCCCATCCTGAATGGTGCATTGCAACTGCATGGTGCGTTGTACCAGCGTTGCCAGGGCCTGGCTGGTGGTCTCCGGCAGGTTGATCACGGTCAGGTTGTTGAGCCGTTCGAGCTTGCTGCCGTTCTGGTTCCACCAGATATCGGCGCCACGGCTGCCATAGGTATAGACGACTACCTGCCTGGCGCGGCCACAGGCTTTGCGTATGAGTTTTTCATCGGGCAAACCCACGTCTATCCAGAGTTCAATGGTGCCGGTCAAGTCCTTTTGCCACAGATCGGGCTCGTCATCGGCGCTCAGCCCCTTGCCGAACGACAATGCCTCATGGGCGTGCAGCGCGAAGGCCAGTACTCGCACCATCATGCGTTCGTCGGTTTCCGATGGATGCTGGGCGATGGTGAGCGCATGGTCATGGTAGTAGTTGCGGTCCATGTCGGCGATTTGCAGCTCGGCTTTGAAGATGGTGGATTTAATGGCCATAGTTTGATTTTTTCGGTTGTCGTGGGTGCCGTTTTGATGTGCCGCATCAGGGATGCGAAGGATAACCGATTTGGTTGCGTCCGCGAAGCGATGTCTCTTATCTGCCAAGGCCTGGTTGACACTGAAATTGCGGCGTCGTACCGTGGCGCATCTATTTTCGGAAATCACTATGCAATCCATCGAATTCACGCTTAACGGCGAATACATCGAACTCTGCAACCTGCTCAAGCTTGCCGGCGTGGCGGAGAGTGGCGGGCGCGGGAAAACCCTGGTCGCCGAGGGTCGGGTTACCGTGGACGGTCAACCCGAGAGCCGCAAAACGGCGAAAATCCGCGCCGGTCAGGTTGTCGACTGTCTTGGGGTGCGGATTGTCGTCGTGGGTCTGTAATTCGGCTTTGTGACGGTAGACTGGCGGTGTAGCCGTCAGCCGAGTTGAAGCGCGGGCTCGGTTGTGTCGTTTCCGGCGGTATGGCGCTCGATAAAGCTGTCGATAAAGCGGCGCAGAAAGCCTTCGGTCTGCGCGCTGTGAAAACGGTCGATTTCCTGCCCGCGGCTGTACGCGATGACTGTCGGGAAGCCTCTTGCCTGGTGCCGGCCGGCGATACGCATGTTCTCGTCGGCATCGACTTTCGCCAGCACAAATTTGCCATCGTATTCCTTGACCAGCCTTTCCAGCATCGGCCCCAGTACACGACACGGGCTGCACCATTCGGCGCCGATATCCAGCAACACCGGTACCTGGTGCGAACGGGCAACCACCAGTTCGTCAAAATCGGCTTCTTCTACGTCGTAAGAGAGATTCATCATCTTGAATAGTTTGTATGAAGAAAAAAATAATAGTTTAAACAAGCTGTTCGCTTTTAGCCATTGCCCAAATGGGTAACTCGGTGAGGTTAATGTACCTTCCGGACTGGTGGCCGTTTCACTGGTGGTGGTAAATTGGCGTCTTCCATCAGCGTCAGAATTCGGTCGGCTACTTCCTGGGGCGGGGTGGCATAGGCGAATTTGCCGAGAAAGCCGCCATCCGGCCCCAGCAGGTACATGCCTGCCGAGTGGTCCACCGAATACTGGTTTTTTTCCGCGCCGGGTTCCCAGTGTTTTTCATACCGCACCTTGAAGTGGTCGGCTACGCGTCGCACCAGTTCCGGCGAGCCGGTGAGGCCGATGATGCGCGGGTGAAAATACGCGGTATAGCGGCGCAACACTTCGGGAGTATCCCGCTCCGGATCCACGGTCACGAACAGGGGTTGCAGCAGCTCGGCCCGGTCGCCCAGTTTTTCCATGATCAGCGACATTTCCGCCAAGGTGGTCGGGCAGATATCCGGGCAGAAAGTGTAACCAAAGGCGATGAGCTGAAAGCTGCCACGAAAATCCTGTTCGGAAATCGCCCGCCCATTGGAGTCCATCAGCAGATAACGGGAAACGATCCCGATCTCCGGCTGATCATCCCCAGCAGGCGAAGGCGTTTCGGCCCGGGCAGGAGCCGCGCACAGCAGGACTGCGGCTAGAAGGGCAAGATACAATCGATTCATGGGGGTTACTTCGTCTCAGGGGCCGGCAAGGCAGCCTGCAAGCGTTGGGTCGCTTCATCGGCCTGCCCAGTGAGGGTGGGGCCGTCAGGGCAGGCAGTCGGCTCCTTCCTGGTCTGGTCGAGGAAGGCCTTGTTGGTGGACTCCTCGAAAGCCTCCCCGTAGCGCCGCGACTTGGGTGCGTGCTGAATCATCACGGTCTTGATGCGGGAAACGGTTTCTGCGTAGCCGCAGGCAAGCGCCTGGCCGTTGATGCGGCCCAAAGCCTGAATCTCCGTTAACCCGGCATCAGTCGAGGAATAGGCAGCTTGTGCGGGGAGCGCTACGCTCAGGAAACACAGC
>JBGPBL010000159.1:0-2795 GCA_041481225.1 Sulfurifustaceae bacterium
GAGGAATCATCGGGTTGCCTTTCAGAAAAAGGAGTCGCAATGTCAAGTTCAGATGCTGAGAATCGCAGTAGGCTCAGTCGCCGTCAGGCGCTGCTGCTACCTTTCACGGCGGGCATGGGTGCCGCGCTGACTGGCACAGCTCGGGCAGCCGACAGTACCAAGACTGCCGCGCATCAAGAGCCCGGAAACTGCTCCACGCCGCGCTCGGCTGTCGCGAGCACCCAATACGGCAAGGTCCGCGGATTTGTCGACGGCGGCGTTTTTACCTTCAAGGGAATACCGTACGGCCAGGATACCAGCGGCGAGAATCGCTGGCTTCCAGCCAGATCCCCAAAGCCGTGGCAAGGCGAATATCCCGCCCTGATTTATGGGGCCAACTGCCCACAACGTCTGCACGACTACACAGCGATCGAGCAGTCGTTTATTCAGGATTGGGACGACGGCTACATGAGCGAAGACATGCTCAAGCTGAACATCTGGACCCCCAGCCTGACCGGCAAGCGCGCCGTGATGATCTATCTTCACGGCGGCGGTTTCACCTTCGGCTCGTCCTATGAGCTGCCCTCACACGAAGGCGCGCAGATGGCGCGCCACCATGACGTCGTGCAGGTATCGGTCAATCACCGCCTCAATATACTCGGATTCTTCGACCTGTCCGAGATTGGCGGCCCAGCATATGCCGATTCTGTCAACATCGGAATGACCGACCTGGTGGCGGCGCTTCGCTGGGTCCATGACAACATCGCCAATTTCGGCGGTGACCCCAACACTGTCATGATTTATGGCCAATCGGGCGGCGGATCCAAAGTGACTTGCCTGATGGGCATGCCCTCGGCGGCGGGACTGTTCCATCGTGCATCGATTCAATCGGGCGGCGGTGGCAATCCTCCCAGCGGAGAGCAGTCCCGGGAGTTTGCGAAACGGGTGATGCTTGAACTCGGCTTGGGGCCCAGGGACATGGCCGCACTCCAAAAGATGGAATGGTCCAGGTTGAATCAGGCCGCCAATGCCGTTGCGGCGAAGATGAACCCGTCCGCACCGGGACCCGGCGGGCCGGGCGCAGGACCGGGCGCCGGTGCCACTCCGCGCGTGGGTTCCGGGCCAACCGTCGACGGGCGAATCGTAACGTTGCGATCCTTCTTTGACGTTGCCCCTGAGATTTCGAAAAACATACCGATACTGATCGGTTCGGTCAGCGAGGAAGGCAATCGGATGAACTCCCGGCCCACCGAGGCGGAGTGGCTGGCCACCCTCACCCGCACCTATGGTGAGGCCAAGGCGACCGCTCTGATTGCGGCGATGAAGAAGGCCCATCCGGAGAAAAGCATCCGGACGCTGTCCTACGGCGTGAGCGGCCTGAACAATCGCAACAACGTCACGCGCATGGCCAAGCTGAAGTACGATCAGAAGGGGGCGCCGGTTTTTGCCTATTACTTTACGTGGCAATCGCCGATGCTCGAGGATGCGGGCGCCTGGCACACGGCCGAACTCGCATTCTGCTTCGACAACACGAGGCGCTGTGAACAGGGCACGGGCAATACACCGCAGGCCCAGGCACTGGCGAAGAAGATGGCCAACGCCTGGGCCAATTTCGCCAGAACGGGGAACCCCAGTCAGCCAGGCTTGACCTGGATGCCGTTCGATCCGGTTCGCTGCCAGACGATGGTTTTTGATAATACCTGTCGAATGGTAGACGATCCCGAAGGAGAACTGCGCAGGATCCTGTCGAGCTAGGCACAATCCAAACGACACAATGATCGCCAGCGTACCCATGCTGCACGCCGGGCAAGGAGCGAGCAGTATGGGTACCGATGGCAGAGTCGGCTGCGCGCCTTTTTGGATCGGTCCGCTTCAGGAGCCCCTACTACAGCATTTTGCGGTGCCGCGGAGCGGATATTTCTGCAGCTTACCTGGTCACACTATGCCCATCGCATGGACTAACGCGGTAAGATCTCAATCCCGTTGATTTCCGGATTCTCGATGTTCGGGATAAAGATAATTGTAAGCTTGCCGTTCGTGACGCTGACGTCGAGGGTCTTGACCAGGGCTTTACAAGGGCCCACCTCGGAGAAGATATCCAAATCCTTCAGTTCCTTGTCCTGAACCTTGACGGAAAAGACGCGCTCGCCCTTCCCCGAGATGCCCTCGAAGGTTTCAGCGAAGTGGAGCTTGACCGTATAGTTGCCGTTGGGGACGGCTTGGGTAAATTTGGTCATGCTGTAGTGTTCGGTGCGATAGATGGGGGCCATGTCGGTATTGGCGATGGCAATGTCGCCGCGTTCGATGGTGTTGCCGTCTTCGAAACCCGTCTCAGGCGCCCAGACATTGCCGCGGGGATCGGTGTACGGCGCGAAGGCCCCGGCATTGATGCGAATGGGATTGAACGCAACTCCCTGGCTTGAGCAGATACTGCCGGCCATCGCTAAAAGCAGGAATAAAGAAGTCATAACAACACAGAGATTGCGAATGGGATTTGTCAAGCGCATACGAGACCTCATTTTTCTTAAGAGTTTCCGTCAAGTGTAATGCGGCACCGCCACCTTTCGCAATAGGACATTGCCTCTCTATCCATTTTGGCGCCTGGATGCATTCGGGTGCGCACCATCCCTGAAACTGCTGGCAGCCGACTGTTTTTCAGTGCATCTGCAAAACTGATTTGAAAGTCAGGAAGCTTGAGCTAGCGCACGGCATTTTCGCCTTGGCAAAGGAATGGAAGGTAACCGTGTTCAGGCCGATAGCCGATCCGCCAGCGTAACTTCCCGCCTTGAGTTCTGGCGCCGGCCGGACTGGATGGC
>JBGPBL010000160.1:0-2783 GCA_041481225.1 Sulfurifustaceae bacterium
GGACCAGGTCGGCGACGGCTTGCATAGCGCTCGTCTTGGGCGGATCTAGAAAGGCCGCGAAGCCTGCGAAGACCAGCTCGCTTTCGTCGCTGACTACCGCATGGGGATGATCAGGGGACACTACGCGCCAGGCGATGCCCAGCACTCGGAACCCCTCCCTGCCCAAGCCTTCGAACAGGGCTCCGATCTTCTCTCGGGCCCCGTCATCCAGCGCTACCAGGGCACCCTTGTCGGCCTCATACGAAACGCACAGGCGAAGGATGTCTTCCGGCGCGCCTTTCACCGCCAGCATGCGCGTGCCGTCGCGCTCCACTAAAACCGAGATCCGCCGTCGCTCGAAGTCGAAAGGGACCTCGTCGATTTTCTGCCACCTGCTGACATCGACTTCCTGGTGTTGCAGGATGGCTTCATCGAGCGGGTTCTTGACTCCTGTTTCGAAATAGCTGTTGAGGTAGGCCAGCTCCAGCACCCGATTGCTGTTTTGTCCGAGCGCATCAACGTGCCGTTCCAGCCGGATGCGCGCCTCCGTGAGCGTGCCGGTCTTGTCCGTACACAACACATCCATTGAACCCAGGTCCTGGATTGCTGCCAATCGCTTGACGATCACCTGTTTGCCGGCCATGCGCAATGCGCCTCGGGCTAGGGTAACGGAAACCACCATGGGAAGTAGCTCCGGAGTGAGGCCTACAGCAAGGGCCACAGCGAACAGGAAGGCCTCCAGCAGTGACCGATGGAACAGCGTATTAATGAACAGAACGAACAGCACCAGGAATATGGTCAGCTGCATGATCAGCATACCGAACTGTCGAGTTCCGCGGTCGAAGGCGGTAAGCGGCGGTTTGATCAGCAGGGTTTCCGCGATTTGGCCCAGTGCGGTGGCGGTACCGGTGCGACATATCACCACCCGGGCATTGCCGCTGATCACGGAGGTGCCCATTAACACCACATTGGAGGCAGACTCAACGCCGGCATCGGGAGACGGAAGATCGCCGCCATGCTTTTCCACGGGAAACGGCTCCCCCGTCAGCAGCGCCTGATTGACGAACAAATCTTTGGCTTCAATGAGTCGGCCGTCCGCGGGCACGAGATCACCCGCACTGAGCACCAACACATCGCCCTCTACCAGTTCCGTAATTGGAATCTCTTTCGGGATACCTTGCCGTATCACGGTGGCACGCACCGCCACCGATTCCATCAGCCGTTCTGCCGCGCGGCCGGCCCGGTGCTCCTGCACGAAATCGAGCGTGACGCTCATGAGGATGATTCCACTGATGATAAAGAAGCTCGCCGTATCGCCCGTCAAGGCGGAAACGCCACTTGCCACAAGCAGCACAATCACCAACGGGTTGCGGAATCGAGACAGAAACTCGACGACGAACGCGCGGCGCCGTTTTGGCCGTAACCGATTGGGACCGTACATGCGCAGACGTAACGCCGCTTCCGCGTCGGTTAGACCATCCATCCCGGTGCCGAGAGAAGCCATTAATTGGGGCAGAGGCTGCCCTATGTCCTGGTTTTTTGACATTGGCACAACCTTAGGATAAAAAGGGAGTCATTCTCAAGAGAAAAGGAGAATAAATAGGGATGAAAAAAGGCTTCCACAGTTTCTTCTTTCACGCAGGAATTTGAAATTCTCAAAAAACTTTTATGAACCACCCCACGATATTAAAGAAGCGTAAGAAAAAAAGCACACTCTGAGGAAGGATTCGGCGGCGCATGACGCATAGTTACTCATTTCGTAACGCCGTGATCGGGTCGAGTTGAGAGGCCTTCCATGCCGGGTAGAAGCCAAAAAAGACACCCACGACAACAGAGAACAACATGGCGAGAAGAGTCGCTTGCGGAGAGGTGGACAATGACCATCCGAGTATCTTCTCGATAAAAAAACCGCCGAATATGCTAAGGAAAATACCCAAAACTCCGCCAAAGAGGCTCAACATGACGGATTCTCCCAGAAACTGCAGTTGAATAGCCCATGGGGTCGCCCCCACAGCGAGGCGCAGGCCGATCTCTTTGGTCCGCTGGGCCACAGATGCCAGCATAACGTTCATGATTCCAATACCACCCCCCAAGAGCGAAATTGAGGCCACGCTGATCAGCAACAGCTCTAGTGTATTGCTTTCCTTGATCTGTGCTTTTATAACTTCATCCGGCCGGCGAACATTAAAATCATCATCCGCACCGGTGCGAATGTGGTGGCGTTGGTGCATCAATGAGGTCACTGCCTCGACCGCCGGGTTGACAGCCTCCCGAGACACTGCCGAGCAGAGGATATCGTCGAGCCAGGTGAAGCCTTGGCCACGGATCTTCTTTTGTGCAGTGGTCCAAGGCATGATGATGGTGTCATCTTGATCCTGACCCGTACCGGACTGGCCCTTCGGCGCCAGCACACCGATTACCTTAAACAAGGTGCGCTCCAAGCGGATGATCTGTCCGGTGGGGTTAGATGCACCAAACAGCTCCCTGCGCACGGTCTCTCCAATCACTACGACGCTTTCGCTGTGCTCCATCTGATCGTGCGAGAAAAAAGAGCCTTCAGCTAACTGCCAGGCCTTGATTTCCAGATACTCGGGGGATACGCCTCGATATTGAGTTCTCCAATTTCGGTTACCGTGGATGACTTGCAGACTGCCATCAACGTTTTCGGACACGCTCTTGATGAGCGGGATCTGATGTCGAATCGCTTCCGCATCCTCGAGTGTCAGGCTGGTTGTTCCGTGGGTGCCAGTCCGTACGCCATTGATATTCCGGGAACCAGCCTCGACCCAGACCAGGTTATCGCC
>JBGPBL010000161.1:0-2755 GCA_041481225.1 Sulfurifustaceae bacterium
CCCCGAAGCGCTAGTTAGGACGAACGGTCAAGACCAGGAAGTACTCCACACCTTCATCGCCTTTCACAAAGTCATACTGTCCGTGCAGTTCAAGTCCGGCCTGCCGAGCCTCATCGATGACCACCGCGGCGTCGATCCCATGATCGGTGCCGTTCCCACTGCGATCAATGATGCCCACCCTGGCGCCCGGCCTGAGCGCCTTGCGCAGGTTCTTGAGAAACGGCACCGGCTTGGCGATCTCATGATATGTCTTCAGCAGCAGCACGGAATCCACGCTATTGGCGGGTAAACGTGGGTCATCTTCCTCGTCCAGAATCGTCTCGATGTTGTGCAAGCCATCCCGTTGCGCGCGTTCGCGGATGTGCCGCAGAAAATCCGGATTGATATCCACCGCGTAAACCTTCCCCGTGCTCCCGGTTCGGCGGGCGGCCCGTACGGTAAACCACCCCGAACCCGCGCCGATATCGGCCACGGCGACGCCGTGCTTGATGGCAAGCAAGTCCATGACGCGCTCTACCTGGAGATTCCGGGCGCGGTCCTTGCCTTCAAATCTGGACAGATCGCCGGTGTATGGCGGACTGGTTTTCCGCGACTGCGCCGGGACATCGGCCGAAGCATGCGTTTGGGCATTACTGTATGCGCCGGGGACATGCCAGCCGGCCGCCAAGGATGCCGCGTACAACAGAAGAACGAGAATTGTCACGTTTGCGCTTCCTGCCAGGTTGTTGACAACTTCCATGAAGACCGCTGCCACCACATTGCTCCGGCGTGGCGGTGTAGAGTCGAAAGGCTATACAGAAGTCTCAGAAAATTGTCGCAATTCGCTGTCTCCGGAATCTCACCGTGCGGAGGGCGACTCAAGGTGTTTGCCACCTCTGGTATTCTTGGGGGACTTCGTTTGCGACGCAAGCGTTAACTACGTCGCAACCGTCCCAGGGCCAGCCGGCATGTGGGCCGCGTTTCTGGCCGAGTTTGTCATCTCCTTGGTCCTCATGAAGCAGCAGTCATCGAAGCAGGCAGGCACAAAAGCCAGCGTGGCGTGAGTCGTGGTAAAGACAAGCCCCGTCACGGCGGATTGAGAGGGACTTCATGGAAATTCGCTTCGATCGTGCCATCTGCGGAGACCTCCAACAGGCGCTTCGGCGCGAGTGGCTGGAAACCAATGGCCTGGGCGGATTCGCCGGGTCCACCATCGTCGGCCTGAATACGCGCCGATACCACGGCCTGCTGGTGGCCGCGACCAAGCCGCCCGTGGGACGCTTCGTCCTGCTGTCGAAACTGGAAGAGACACTGGTGGTCGATGGGAACAGATTCGAACTGTCCGCCAACCAATATCCCGGCGCCGTGCACCCGGATGGCCAGCGATACTTAAGGGAATTCCGTCTCGATCCATTCCCGGTCTTTACCTACGAAGCCGGAGGAGTTGAGCTGATCAAGTCGCTGTTCATGGTGCAGGGAGAGAACAGCACGGTCATCCGTTACCGAGTGAATGTGCCTGCCGGAAGCCGGCATTCCATCCGGCTGGAGTTGCGGCCGCTGATCGCGTTTCGCGATTATCACAGCACCACCCACCAAAATTCCGGGCTGAATCCCCAAGTCACGGCCCAAACCGGCGCCGCCATGGTTCGGCCCTACGCTGACCTGCCGCCGTTGTGGCTGGCACACAACGGTGTAGTGCAGCCCGGCGGCGACTGGTACCGCAATTTCGAGTACCAGGTGGAGCGCGAGCGCGGCCTCGATTTAAGCGAGGACCTGTATAACCCCCTGGTGCTGGCCTTCGACATCGGCGCCGGTGACACGATTGTTATCGCCTCGACCGAGCGGCGGGAAGCCGGAAAGGCTCTGGAATACGAAAACCAGGAGCGTCATCGCCGAGCGGGAATTATTCAAGAAACCGGCGCCGACGGATTTGCCAGCTCTCTGACTGCGGCTGCCGATCAGTTCATCGTTGCGCGCGGCGAACAGAAAACGGTGATTGCCGGCTACCACTGGTTCGCCGACTGGGGCCGCGACACCATGATTGCGCTGCCCGGCCTTACCCTGGCCACCGGCCGCTTCAATGTGGCGCGCAGCATCCTGCTCGAATTCGCTCAACACATCGATCACGGAATGCTTCCCAACCGTTTTCCGGACGCCGGCGAGCAACCCGAGTACAACACCGTGGACGCAACGTTATGGTTCATAGAAGCGATTCGG
This sequence comes from Sulfurifustaceae bacterium, assembly GCA_041481225.1. Classification (GTDB taxonomy): domain Bacteria; phylum Pseudomonadota; class Gammaproteobacteria; order Acidiferrobacterales; family Sulfurifustaceae; genus Sulfuricaulis. The sequence goes on from JBGPBL010000161.1 coordinate 2,197, forward strand.
AAATACCTGGAATCCACGGGCGATATCGAATTGGTTCGCGCCACCCTGTATGCCGTGCTGTCCGACATCATGCAGTGGCATTTCCGGGGTACACGGCACGGTATCCGGGTGGATAGCGATGGTCTTCTGGCGTGCGGCGAGCCCGGTGTGCAGTTGACCTGGATGGACGCCAAGATTGGCGATTGGGTGGTGACACCACGCCATGGCAAGCCGGTTGAAATCCAGGCGCTCTGGCACAACGCTCTTATGTTCATGCGCGACATCTCAGCGCGCTTCGGCCACGCGGCTGACTCGCAACGCTACGCCGCAGGCGCGGCCATGGTTCGCGCCAGCTTTGCGGACAAGTTTTGGAACCCCGAGCGGAATTGTCTGTTCGACGTGGTCAACGGAACGGAGCGCGATCCCTCGATCCGACCCAACCAGATTTTCGCTGTCAGCCTGCCGCATCCGTTGCTGCCGGATGAAAAAGCGCAAGCGATTGTGGACGTGGTGCAACGCGAGCTTCTGACTCCGTATGGCTTGCGTACGCTGGACCGCGGCAATCCACAATATCGCGGCG
>JBGPBL010000162.1:0-2738 GCA_041481225.1 Sulfurifustaceae bacterium
GAAGCGCCGTTCTATACACTCGGCCCGCTGACCACCGACATCGCACCCGGCTACGACCATATAACGTCCGCCATCGGCGCGGCCCAGATCGGCTGGTACGGCACCGCGATGCTCTGTTATGTCACGCCCAAGGAACACCTAGGGTTACCTGACAAACAGGACGTACGTGACGGCATCATCACCTACAAGATCGCCGCGCACGCCGCCGACCTCGCCAAGGGCCATCCCGGCGCGCAGCTTAGAGACAACGCCTTATCCAAGGCGCGCTTTGAATTCCGCTGGGCGGATCAGTTCAACCTGAGCCTCGACCCCAGCAAGGCGCAGGAATTCCACGACGAGACGCTCCCGCAGGAAGGTGCCAAACTCGCGCATTTCTGTTCCATGTGTGGCCCCCACTTCTGCTCCATGAAGATTACCCAGGAAGTGCGAGATTACGCCGCCGCGCAGCACCTTTCGGAAGAAGAGGCGCTCAAGAAGGGGCTGGAAGAAAAGGCTGTTGAGTTCAAAAAGGCTGGCGTGGAAATTTACCGCAAGGAATAATACGCTTTCCCATCCCCAATCTTTCCGTGGACATACCATGACACCACCCACCTTTCGCGGAAGCTGCCTGTGCGGTGCCGTGCAATACGAAATCAGCGGCGGTCCACAACGGTTTTATCACTGTCATTGCGCACGCTGCCGCAAGTAAACGGGCACGGGGCATGCATCGAACCTGCTCTTCAAGCCCGGAACGTTGAAGTGGCTCAAGGGCGAGGAACTGATCAAGGCATATAAGGTTCCCGAGGCCAAGCGCTTCGCCCGCCACTTCTGCCCGGCCTGCGGCGGCCAGGTGCCGCGCTATGTGAAGGAAACAGATTTCATCGTGGTCCCCGCCGGTTCGCTGGACAGCGAGCCGACGATTCAACCGCAAGCCCGCATCTTCTGGGACTCGCGCGCGAGTTGGTCCTGCAGCGGTGACGACCTTCCGGTTTTTCCGGAATACGCGACTTAAGGTTTTCTCCGGCCGCTAGGCCCGCCGCGCCAGCGGCTTGTAGCGGAAGCAGTCGATGGTGTGGTCGTTCACCATGCCGATGGCCTGCATGTGGGCATAGATGATGGTCGAACCCACGAACGAGAAGCCGCGTTTCTTCAGGTCCTGGCTCAACGCATCCGATTCCGCCGTGCACGCCGGCAATTGCTTCATGTGCTTCCAGCGATTCTGGATCGGCCGGCCGCCGACGAAGCGCCAGACGTATTTATCGAAACTCCCGAACTCGTCCTGCACGGCGAGAAACGCGCGCGCATTTTTCGCGGCGGATTCAATCTTCAGGCGGTTGCGCACGATGCCGGGGTTTTTCAGCAGCCGCGCGAATTCCCGTCTGCCGTAACGCGCGACGCGCTCGGCGTCAAAATTCGCAAACGCTTCACGGTAATGCTCGCGCTTGCGCAGGATCGTGATCCACGATAGCCCGGCCTGCGCGCCTTCGAGGATCAGGAATTCAAAGTGCTTGTGGTCGTCGTGCACCGGCACACCCCATTCCTCATCGTGGTAGCGCACATAGAGCGGGTCGGTGCCGCACCATTGGCAGCGCGGCCTCGCCGATGGAATCGAGGCGATGGCCGCGATCCTCGATGGACGGGCGCGGTTTTTCATAATGGTGTTCACTCCTTGTGTGCTAGAGGAAGGGCTAAACAGGGGCAGGCACGGTTTGCATGCGTGATGTCTTTATACAATAAAGCGCGGAGCGGTAAAACACGCAAAACCACGCGCTCAATGCCGGCCTGCGCGCTTAGCGTGCTACGCCCTGGCGCTGTGCGAGCCAGATGGTGTGCCGTGCGCCTTTTGATTTCCGCGCCCGCACGCGCACTTCCTCCGCGTCGAAACCGGTGCAGCGCAGGCGGTCGGTGAAATTTCTGTCGCTGCCGGCGGACCAGACCGCGAGAATGCCATCGGTGCGCAGGGCGGCGAATGCCGCCGCGAGCCCACCGCTGCTGTAAAGCCAGTCGTTCGCGTTGCGCGTCAGCCCCTCGGGACCGTTGTCGACATCCAGCAAGATGGCATCGAACGCATTGCGTTCAGCCCGCAGGAGGCGGGCGACGTCAATTTCCTGCACGGTGGTGCGCGCGTCCAGCAGGGGATTGCCGGCCTGCGCACCGAGTGCCCCACGGTTCCATGTCACCACGGCGGGGACCAGCTCTGCCACCACCACTTCGGCATCGGGGCCGAGTTCGCGCAGCGCGGCCGCCAGGGTAAATCCCATGCCGAGCCCGCCAATTAGGAGCCGCGGCCGTTTGCGCCCGACTAGCCGGGCGCAGGCCAGCGCCGCGAGCGCATCCTCGGAGCCGTGGGCGCGGCTGTTCATCAGTTCGCCGTGACCCGTGACGCGGATCGAGAACTCTTCCCCGCGCTGATACAACATCAGCACGCCTTCGCCTCCAGGCACCGGGGCGCGATCGAGCAATTTCCAGGGGATCATGGCAGTCCTGTGTGCAGCGCGTGAAATCGTGGGTTCGTATGATAAACCAAACGCCGGGCCTGCCGGTGTCTCACGTAGTTAAAGGGACCGGAGTGGTTTATTTTCCGTCGTCGACGGGCGTAATATGCGTCGCAACCTTCATACAGGACATGCTGTGAAACCGACTTTCCAAAAGCCCTGATTGCATGTCCACCCGTTCCACCCTCGCCGTCATCGTCCTCGCGGAACTGTTTGGCACCTCCCTGTGGTTCAGCGCCAACGCTGTCGCTGATGCGTTGCACC
>JBGPBL010000163.1:0-2702 GCA_041481225.1 Sulfurifustaceae bacterium
CACCGCCAGCCCGGCCGGCTTGTTCACCACCATGAGATCGTCGTCCTCGTACAGGATGCGCGGCAGCAGCCAGCCAAACCCGTCCGTGGCCTTCTCACGGTCAAGGTCCTTGGCCGGCGACAGGCGCAGGGGTGGAATCCGCACCACGTCCCCCGGTTCCAGGCGGTAGTCCGGGCGTGCCCGGCCCTTGTTAATCCGCACCTCGCCTTTGCGCAGAATGCGGTAAATATGGCTTCGGGGAACGCCTTTCAGGGTGGCGATCAGGAAATTGTCGAGCCGCTGGCCGGCGCGGGATTCATCGATTTCGAGGTAACGGACGGCGGGGGACCCGGATTTCACGGCCTTTTCCATGCTAAAAACCATCATAACAGATTGCTGGGGAACCGATTCGTTTGCTATAGTGCGAGTGCGCACTTTTGGTGAAATCTCTGATTTTGATACAAGTGCGCGGAACGCAACGGATTTTCGCGCCAGGTAAAAGCCGGCGCGGGCTCTACCGCACCGTTGCCCCCGGCGAAGCGCCGGTCAGCTAAATGCAAAAACGCGACTAGAGCCCAAACAGGGTGACACGCCTCTCCCCTACTCCTGTAGAGGCGTATGTAGACGCTCCAGTTTTGCGAGCACCTGCCGACATCAGCACATGGCAGACGACACGTGTGACAGCCAAAACCTGTCCGCGGTGTAATAAAGTCTGAATTGTACATCTGCGCTATCTAGAACGAAGCGTGGAACCATAGCAGAAGGCCGTCAAACCATGACGGCTTCTGCCGCCCTGTCGGGAGGACGACGTTCCGTCTTGCCGCGCTGTTACCACAGCGCGAGGCGGCGTAGCGCGCCAAACCGTGCGTCGGGGAACAACCACCGATGAAACGTATTCTATTCAACGCAACTCACCCTGAGGAGTTGCGGCTGGCCGTTGTCGACGGTCAGAAACTGATCGACCTCGACATTGAGTCCTCCACCTATCAGCAGAAGAAAGGCAACATCTACAAGGCGAAGATCACCCGCGTAGAACCCAGCCTGGAAGCCGCCTTCGTGGATTACGGCTCCGAACGCCAGGGCTTCCTGCCGCTCAAGGAAATTTCCCGCATTTACTTCCAGGGCTACGACGAGCGCACCCCCATGAGCCAGGTGCGCATCAAGGACGTGGTCAAGGAAGGCCAGGAAATGACCGTGCAAGTAGACAAGGAAGAGCGCGGCACCAAGGGCGCGGCGCTCACAACCTTTGTCAGCCTCGCCGGCCGTTACCTCGTGCTCATGCCGAACAACCCCAGGGGCGGCGGCATCTCCCGCCGCATCGAGGGCGAGGAACGCGCCGAACTGCGCGAAGCCATGTCCCAACTCAAGCTCCCGGACGATTACTCCGTCATCGCCCGCACCGCCGGTATCGGCTGCTCGGCCGAGGAACTGCAGTGGGATCTCGATTACCTGATCAACCTGTGGGACGCCATCTACAAGGCCTCACAGGAGCGCGCTGCGGCTTTCCTGATCTACCAGGAAAGCAACCTCGTGGTGCGCGCCACCCTCGACTACCTCAAGGCCGACATCGGCGACATCATGGTGGACAACCCGGAAGTCTACGAGCGCATGCAGAAATTCATGCAACAGGTCGCGCCGCAGAACCTGGACAAGCTCAAGCTGTACACGGATGAAACCTCCCTGTTCTCGCGTTACCAGATCGAGCACCAGATTGAGTCGGCGTTCTCGCGCGAAGTGCGCCTGGAATCGGGCGGCGCAATCGTGTTCGACAAGACCGAAGCCCTGGTCACCATCGACGTGAACTCGGCGCGCGCCACCAAGGGCGCCGACATCGAGGAGACCGCGCTCAACACCAACCTGGAAGCCGCGGAAGAAATCGCCCGCCAATTGCGCCTGCGCGACCTCGGCGGCCTGATCGTCATCGACTTCATCGACATGACACCCGAGCGCAGCCGGCGCGATGTGGAGAACCGCATGTTCGAATCGCTCAAGGTGGACCGCGCCCGCACTCAGGTCGGCCGCATCTCGCGTTTCGGCCTGTTGGAGATGTCGCGCCAGCGCCTGCGTCCGTCGCTCGGTGAGTCCTCCAGCCTCATCTGCCCGCGTTGCCTCGGCACCGGTCATATCCGCGGCGTGCAATCCTCGGGGCTTTCGATCCTGCGCATGATCCAGGAAGAGGCCATGAAGGAAAACACCGCGGCGGTGCACGTGCACCTGCCGGTGGAGACGGCCACGTACCTGCTCAACGAGAAGCGCATGGAGATCACCGCGGTGGAGTCGCGCGTCGGCACGCCGATCATGATCATCCCGACCTCGGAACTGGAAACGCCGCACTATCACATTCGCCGCCTGCGTATCGACGAATACGAAGCCGAGGCAGATGTGCCGAGCTACGAGATCGACATCGTCGAGAAGGAAGAAGACGATGACAGGAAACCCACCCAATCCGCTTCCGCCGCCGCGGAGGCGGAAAAGCCGGTGATTGGACCGCTCACCCATGCCGGGGTGGCGCCCAAGTCGATGCCGCCGAAGCCCGCGCACGGCGGTGGCGGCATCCTCAAGAAGATCATTACCGGCCTGTTCGGCAAGAAGGAAGAGGAAAAGAAACCGCCGGTCCAGGAAAGCCGTCCGGCGCGCCAGCATCAGCCGCAACATCGCGGCCCTGGCGGTCACGGTGGACAACGGCCGCATCACCGCCCGCATCAGCAGCATCGGCACGAACG
>JBGPBL010000164.1:0-2636 GCA_041481225.1 Sulfurifustaceae bacterium
CCTGGCTTCGCGCTGGTCGCTGGACGATGCGCACGCCGGCTACCTCTTCACTACCCAGTTTCTTGGCTCGATGGTTGGAGTGGGTCTCTCTAGCCTGATCGTTCCTCGCTTCGGCTTTATGCACTCGCTGGCGCTTTCGTATGTGCTGCTGGCAATGGGTGTCGGGGCGATTGGCGTAGGCCCTTGGGCACTCGGTCTCGCCGCCGCTGCCACGTACGGCTTCGGATTGGGAATTAGCATTCCCGCCACGAATCTCTGGGTCTCGCAGACGAGCGGACCTAAACGCGCTGCTGCCCTCAATGTGGTGAATCTGGCCTGGGGTATCGGCGCCGTTTCGCTCCCAGCCGTGGTCGCAATCGCGGTTCGCGCTAATCTTCTTCGCTCCTTATTTCTCGTTATCGCAACCGCATCGCTCATAATCGCGATCGCGTTGCTCGCTGTGGCACGCGGCGAGGCGATACCCGATACTCCGCGTATCGACATAGCCCCGGCTCTTTGGGGTATCCGGGTATCGCTGGCGATCCTTTTCTATCTGTACGTCGGCGCCGAGAACGCGGTCGCGGGATGGATCGCCATGTACACGGCGCGGTTACATGTAGTCGCCGGCACACTTTGGGCGGCAACACCAGCAATCTTCTGGGGCGCCTTGTTGGTCGGGCGGGCGGTCGCCGTGCCCGTGCTTCGCCGCGTCTCTGAGGCGAGGCTGCTCTTAGCCGGCCTGCTGATGGCCGGCCTCGGAGTTATCGTCCTGATCGGCGCCAACAGCATGGCTTCGGTTGTGATCGGAATCGGTGCCGCAGGGCTGGGACTTTCTTCGGTGTTCCCGCTTTTGGTCGCGAAAATCTCTCATTCGTTTGGGGAAGCGGGGCCGTACATCGCCGGACCAATATTCGCATTCGGCGGCCTGGGCGGAGCAACCGTGCCCTGGCTGGTCGGCATTGCCTCCCAACACGGAGGAGGCCTGCGCACCGGACTGGCTGTTCCTCTCGCAGCGGTGCTGCTCATGGGACTGGTGTTGATCCTTGCAGCGAGAATGGAGCGCAGAGGGGCGCCGAGTGCCGCTAGGCTGTGAGCCAGCGTGTGAGCGCGTGCCGCATCTTCGATCCTTCACGCGTACGGCGCACCGCATCGATCACCTGAATGGACGCGCACTCTCCCCATCCGTAGAAGCCGACCCAGTAGGGAACGTGGACGATGGCCGGCAACGGCTCAATGCGGATCTCCATGTTGCGGAGTCGAAAGAATCCCTCCGAGAACACCATACGACGCACCTTGTCTTCGAGTAGCCGCACTGCGAGCGCCTCATCAACCAGGATGGGGGCGGCATTGCGCGTATTCACGCTCCTGGTCTGTGCAGCATCAGGGACGTTTCCGAACTCATACGTATCGAGCAAACCGAAAACGGCGTCGAATGCCAGGAACCTGGTCCGGGTGGTCCCACCGGACGTGATCTCGACCCGGTTCACGCGAAACGGCACATACACGTCGGCCAATGAACGCAGTGGGCCCGTCGCCAGGCTTCGCGCGATTCCCGGCCGCAAGGCGCGAGAAGCTTCTTCCCGGGTCACATTCGGTTTCAGGATGGTGATGGTGTCGCTCATCGGAAATAGACCCACAGACCGACCACGGTTGCGACCAGCAACACGCTGAAGCCGACATTGATTCGGTGTTCGAGCGCTGTCTCAGCCGCGGGTTTGAAGCGCGGCTGACGTTGCGTTGCGACATTCACGACATCGATCTTTTCGTCCACGGTCGCAAAGGTCAGTCCCGCCAGCTTCCTGCGCTCGGTTGCAGGAGTAAGCAGGCTGACTACGATCAGGACAGATGAGCAGATCGCGAACATCACGATCGCGTAATGCAGGAAGTTCATGTCCACAAGCCAGCGCACGACCGGTGAAGTGAACCGTGACCCGCCGCCGGCGCGGTCCATGATTTCCAGCACGAAGCGCACGGCCCCGAGAACGAAGCCAGTCAGCAACGAGGAGATCGCTCCCGTGCCGTTCAGACGCGGCCACAGGATCCCCAGGATGAAACACGCCGCAATCGGCGGGCTGATGTATGCCTGCACGCTCTGCAGGTAGATGTAGAGCTGGCTGTTGATCAGGTGAATAAACGGCACCCAGAGCAACCCGAGCACTACCATGATGCCCGTGGCGAACCGCCCAAAATTCACCAATTGGCGCTCCGTCGCCTGCGGACGGATCTTCTTATAGAAATCGAGGGTCACCAGGGTCGAGGCGGAGTTGAAAACCGAGCTCATGGCGCCCATCAGGGCGGCCAGGAGAGCCGCAATCATCAGCCCGACCAGCCCGGTCGGCAGCAGGTTGATGATGAGCGTCGGGTAAGCGATGTCGCCATTCAGCACCTGGCCATCGGCGCCGATCTTGAACATGTCGCGATACAGCGCGAAAGCGATCAGGCCCGGCAGCACCAGCATGAATACCGGCAGGATCTTCAGGAACCCGGCGAATATGGTGGCCGCTTTGGCATGGCCCTCGTCCTTCGCCGAAAGCACGCGTTGCACGATGACTTGGTCCGTGCACCAGTACCAGATGCCGAGGATGGGGGCGCCGAAGAATATCCCCGTCCACGGGAATGCGGCATCACTCGCCGGCTTGATCATGTGGAAATAATCG
>JBGPBL010000165.1:0-2635 GCA_041481225.1 Sulfurifustaceae bacterium
CCGCTTTTCAGCATCTCGGCGATGGCGAGCTCGGTGCCGTCGCGCACAAAATCGGGGCTGACCCACTTGGCCTCCGCCGGCCAGATGTGGTTGTTGAGCCAGTCCATCAACGGCAAGTCGTCCGCCAGCCCGCGAAAGAGGCTCATCGCCGAATGCGTGTGCGCGTTGATGAAACCGGGGATCAGGGCATGGTGCGGCAGGTCAACGGTTTCCTTGGCGCGAAACTTCTTGGCCGCCTCGGCCGTCGGCAGAATCTCCATGATCTTACCGCCCTGAATGGCGACGCTGTGGTGCTCCAGCACCACGCGGTCGGGTTCAACGGGAATGACCCAGCGGGCGTTAATCAGTGTAGCAATGGTTTTCATGGGTCCATTTTTTGGCATTGGGCGGAGGCAGTATACCTAACCGTCGCTCTTGCGAAAGCGGGGGCCAGGGATTAAATGTAGGGCAGGTTAGGCGGTTTTTGCCGTAACCCGCCCAACCAAGACGGCAGCGGGAGGAGAGAAGCAAAGCGGGCGCTTGGGGTGTAGACTATCTATATAAGTTTGAGGAGCACTAGCCATGTTTGATCGCGTAACCTTTAATCCTAAAATCATGAGTGGACGGGCCTGCCTGCGCGGCATGCGCATCACGGTCGCGCATGTGGTGAACATGGTTGCGAACGGCATGACCGCCAAGGACATTCTCGAAGAGTATCCGGACCTGCAACCGGAAGATATCCAGCAGGCCTTGCAATACGCCGCGTTCATGACGCGAGATGAAACCTATCCGCTGTCCGCAGCGCATTGATGCGGTTCCTCGCGGATGTCGGTGTCTCGCTGACCACTGTCAAGGCGCTGCGGCAGGAGGGGCATGATGCGGTGCACTTACGGGAACAGGGACTGCAACGACTGCCCGACGATGAAATTCTGGAAAAGGCTAGGCAGGAAAGCAGAATCGTTCTGACATTTGATCTCGATTTCGCGGATCTGTTGGCTTTGGGCATGGCCCAATCGCCGAGCGTGATGATCTTCCGGCTCAGCAATGAAACGCCGGCCTCGGTAATTCCGAGAATGCTGTCGGTAATTCAAGAGCGCCGGAAAGAGTTGGAAGAAGGAGCTATTATCATGGTCGAGGATTCGCGCTACCGCCTGCGTCGGTTACCAGTTAAAGAAGAAGGCTGAGTTCAGCATGTGAAAACGCTCGCCTATATTCCGCTCAAAGCCAATGACCGAAAGGCGATAGAAGCCGCCAAAGATTTGCTTGTGCAGAAATATCCTGTCGAGTTGATTATTTTGTATGGATCGGAAGCCAGGGGCACCGACGACGCCGAGTCCGACATCGATTTGCTTGTGCTCACGACGCGGGAACTTACGTGGCGCGAGCGCAATGCCATCACCGACACACTTTGTGACATCCAGCTTGCCCATGGCGTGGTGATCAGCACCTTGGTTGTCGCCAATCATGAGTGGTTGGAAGGCCGATATTCCGTATTACCCATCCATGATGAAATAGAACGCTACGGCGTAGCGACATGCTGACCTTCTCCCGCAAGGAGAGAAGGCATTCAACTTACGATATACTCCCCGCCTTAAGGTGATGCCATGAAACAGCGATACGATTTCAGTAAGGGTGTCCGGGGAAAATCCCACAACCCTGATGCGGTCTTCCGACAGCCAGTCTATCTCGATAAGAAAGTAGAAACCTATCTCGCCGCTAAAGCCGATGCCAAGGGGATGGAACTCTCCGACCTTGTCAATGATCTGCTCAAGAAGGAAATCGATATCATCGAGACGATGAAATAACCGTTCTTCGCTTCCCGACAGCACCACATTTGGACAAAGCGCATCAGAAAAGTAGTACATTTTCGATTATACTTCGCTCCATGCCCCCAACCGCCCCCAAAGAAATCATTTACGACCATATCCGTGCCGTGGAATGGGAAAACGGCCGGCTGAAACTTATCGACCAGCGTTATCTCCCGGTCCGACACGAACACCTCTATCTTGATGACCTGCCCGCCAGTGCGCAGGCGATCAAGGACATGGTTGTGCGTGGTGCGCCGGCGATTGGCGTGACCGCGGCCTATGCCGTGGTGCTGGCGGCGCGGCATCGTTATAAGGAAAACTCCAGCGGCTGGCAGAAGACCATCCAGCCGGACCTGAAGTTGCTTGCTGATGCGCGGCCGACGGCGGTGAACCTGCGCTGGGCGGTGGAACGGATGCGGTGCGTGATCGACGCGGGTATTGCGGGCGATCCCGTTCCCCGGTTGCTGGAGGAGGCGAACCGCATCCATGTCGAGGACATCGCCGCCAATCGGCGGATGGGTGAGTTGGGCGCAGCCCTGATCGAGAAGGGCAGCGGCGTGTTGACCCATTGCAACACCGGCGCGCTGGCCACGGGTGGGTATGGCACGGCGCTGGGCGTGGTGCGCGCGGGTTATGCGGCGGGCCGTATTGATAAAGTATTTGCCGACGAAACCCGGCCCTGGCTACAAGGGGCTCGGCTGACGGCCTGGGAGCTAGTGCAAGAGGGTATTCCTGTCACGCTGATCGCTGACAGCGCCGCGACCTATCTGATGAAGCAGGGCAAGGTGAAATGGGTGATTGTCGGGGCCGACCGCATCGCGGCTAATGGTGATACCGCCAACAAGATC
>JBGPBL010000166.1:0-2622 GCA_041481225.1 Sulfurifustaceae bacterium
AGAGAGCTGAGCTTCGCCTTCGGCATCAACCTGATGATCGCGCGCTTCGGCTCGTGGCTGGCGCAGAATTCGCCGACCTGGGCCAAGGGCGCATACGAGAACTGGCGCTCGCCGCTGCTGATCGCGGTCGGCTTCGGCGCGCTGTGCATCATCGCGCCCATCGCTTACTGGGTGATGGAAGTTTATGCCGAGAAAAATTATTCCCTCGGACACGCCGGCGAGGCCGACAAAGTTGACCTGGAGGAATTTTCCAGAGACTGGAAGCTGCGCGATCCGGTGTGGATCGTGCTCGCCATCGCGCTGATCGCGGTCGCGCTCTATCCCGGGCACGACTGGACGTACTTTTTCTGGGCGGTGGTGAGCGTGGTCGGAGTGCGCCTCTTGATCACCAGCCGCCGGATGTTCGGCATCTCCTACCTGTATATCGTGCTTCTCTGCATCACCTTTTATTCCGCGATTTTTCCCTTCGAGACCTTCGCCATCAAGTTTTTCATTGAAGCGCACGGCACCTCGCGTGAACTCGGCGGATTCCTGGTCAGCATCCTGACGCTGTTCACCATGTTCGGCACCCCGGCCTTCGGGCTGGTGGCCGACAAGATCGGGCGGCGCACGCTGCTCATGATGGCGGGCTCGTTCCTGCTGATTCCGGTGTACCTGATCATGGCCTACACCCACGTCTCGCTCTACGTGCCCATGGCGATGATGGGCGTGGCCTTCTCGCTGGTTCCGGCGATCCTGTGGCCGTCGGTGGCCTACATCGTGCCGCAGGCCAAACTCGGAACCGCGTACGGCCTGATGACCATGATCCAGAACATCGGGCTGGCCGGCTTCAATCTCTTAATCGGCTGGGCCAACGACCATGCGGGCGCGAGCGCCCAGCATCCTCATGGCTACGCGCTCGGCATGTGGATCTTCTCCGCCTTGGGCTTCTTCGCCGTGTTCTTCTCCTGGCTGCTGCGGCGCAACGAGATGGGCCCGAACTCACATGGGCTGGAGACGATTACGGCGAAAAGCGGATAGGCCGCAGGTTCCAGGTCAACAAGAAGGTATTAACTCCGCTTCGTGAGCATTGCTCCCGCTCCAGCCCAAAGCGGGCCAGGACGCGGCACCCGGCTATATCCCTACTTGAACTCGATGCTGCGAACTTCTTCGCTGTTGATGGAGAACTTACCTTCTCGACCGCTTGACGTCTTGGCAACTCCAGCAAACCCGCTTAGCAAAAGCACGCGCATGACCCGAGCCCCCAGGACCGTGCCAGCTTGCTTTTCCGTGGCGAACTTGTAGTCGTCCAGCTTTTCGCTCTTGGTCACACCTCCTGTGGCGTCTCGTTCCTCCAGCACATAGTTGGCGTCAGGACCCCGGTTGCGCCCAGTCAACTGTTCCAGCACCAAGGCGGTGCCGTCGCGACGTTCTACCTCGAGTTTGTAGTAGCCCGGGAAGCTCACTCGCCGAATGGCAGTAAAGGGGACATTCAGGGTGTCGAATGTCCGGACGCGGCCTTCGCGATTGGTGAGCCGAATGCGCAGGGCAGGCAGATAGGTCACCAACCCGTCCCGGTCACCGCTCCCATCGTCTGGCGCATAGATCGCCCTGAGATTGGTCACGGTAGTGGCGTGACCGGACGAGTCGCTGACCACGGCGACCACAGGAGACGCCGGCTTCTTCACCGTCTGGGCAACCAGCGCAGACACCGCCGCCAGACACGCCATCAGGGTCAAAACCGCGGTTCGCATCGACCTCCTCCTTAGCACGAGGTCCCGAAGGCTGAGTCCGTGGTTCATGATCGCGGCCTCCTCAGAAAAAGTGCGGCGGGTTGAGAGTACGCGGGTGGCGTGGCCGCGACGGTGACCGCCGTCACCATGCGTGGTGAAAAAATTGCTCTCTTGGGCAGTGGCGCTCTTAGCGTTGGTCCGGCTTGGGCCTTATGACCATATCGCTGTACGACTCGGCAACCAGGTCGGTTTCCCGAATGGCGAACTGCTCGACGTAGTCGCGGCATTGTCCGAGTAGCATTCCGTGATCGGAGCGCTCATCGCCCGCCGCTTCGATCTCGACAAAACTTCCCAGTCCCTGCACCGTGTCGATATGAAATTTGACATTCGCGACGTAGTAGATCTCGCGCTGCTTGTCCACCACCGCCAGCACGCCCAAAACCTTTGTCAAAATTTCCTTCAGCCCCGAATTCGGTGTGACAACGTGCAGCAGCACGTCACTTTTCTTGGGTCCGCTCTCATTCTGCCGGTCATAGTAGATGAGCGCGTTTTCAATGTTGCCTTCGCGGAGCTTGAGCCGCCCTGCCGGCACTCGAAAATACGTGTCCACCTGGTGATCGGTGCCGGCAAACCGCGCCTGGTGCGACCGCAATACGTTCCGCACCCGTTCCGGATCGCCACAGCGAGCCTTGATTTCAAGATTGATGATGTGCATGAAATTCGCTTCGACGTTGCGATTGCGGCAGCGGCTCGGCCCTCTGTACATGTTAAATGCAGCCGCCGCCGCAAATCGCCTGAACTAGAGAATTTGATCTGGAAGTGTTACAACGAACAGCTACTTAGCCGCATCACAAATAAGCGGCCTGACAAAGGCATTGATACAGCAAAAGAAAACCATTGCGTCCGGGCT
>JBGPBL010000167.1:0-2609 GCA_041481225.1 Sulfurifustaceae bacterium
CCAGGTCCAGCCGTCGTCGGAGATCAAGCCTCCGCCGCCGGTGCCGAAGGAGTAGAACTTGCCATCGCACTGCATGATGGTCGAGGGATCGTGGATGTAGGGTTCGCCGTCAAGCGCCGGTGCCGGACGAGACTGAAAAGAGAGCAGGGTGGGAACCGCTGCTCCCAGAAAAACCGCTGCGGCCAGAATATGGGGTTTCATAGAAGCTCCGAGAACAAAACGATAGAGACCAAAATAGGACGACTCATTCATTTCCAGCGTTTTCAAGGCTCAGGGTGAGATCCTTGATCGGTTTACCGCTCTCATCGACAAAGCGGACGCAGAAATCACTTAAGCCGGGGCCGTTGATGACGGCACCGCGAATTACGTTCCGGCCCTTATTGAGCGTGAGCCGTTTGGAGACGCAGTCATCCATAACCATGCGCCGATCGCCGGAGAGGATGACGGCTTCCTTGCCGTTGAGCCACCACATGGACGCCGAATTGGAGCCAACCGCCATGCGAGCGTTTATAATCTGGCGCGGGCTGTTGACGATGGTAACGGCCCAGATGATCACACCGTAAGTCGGTTTGTTCAGGCCATAGGCCAAGCGATAAAGCTTGACGTTCCAATTGGCCGAGTCCAGGGCATGCCATGCGAGTTCCTGGTCGCCAACCTTCACCTTGTCGCCGTGGCGCGGAATGACGGTGAACTGGTTGGGGAAGTACTCGGTATTGAAGGCGTTCCGGACGTAGGTATCGGTAAACACGGTGTTGGTGCGGTTCGGCTTGTTGATCGGCTCGAGAAGCAGCCAGCGCTGGAGGAAGCCGTCGGGATCCGGTGCCTTGGAGCCCGGCGTAGCCGGCGTGAAGTAGGGCGCGATGCTGCGAGCAGCATCGCTGGTTGTTTGGCCCCGAGCGGCACCGCCGGTCGTTTGGCCGCGAGCAGCACCGCCAGACGCGGCGGTTTGAGCATCGCTGCCAACCGCAGCAGTGCAACCTTGGAACGCCAATAAAAGCAGGACGCCAAATAACAATATTACGATGTTGCGGAGCGTGGTCATGGGAGGCCCTTCATAGGATTTCCGATTTTTGTACGCAAAATGAGAACATATCTATATTCGCGGGGACCAAAATACGCGGTTCGTGCCGCATTGGCAAGTGCATTGATCACCCCGCGTCGGCGGGGACTGGCCAACGTTAGCCGGGGAGATTTCGCCTCCCATGATTGCGGGATTGCCGATACCACATCCATCAGCACGAACACGGTGCCTGCGATCCTGGGTAGAATTGTTCATTAGGCGAGAAACGGCGAAGGGGCGCGCATGGGCTTCACAGCAGCTATGAGATCTGCGGGTCTTGGAGTGTGGTGCAGGCCAAAACTCACGGCTCGCGGGGCAAAGTCACTGCGAGCGATGAGGAGTTGCGGATTTGCGAATCGAAAAGTAGCGAATGAATGTATACTGAACTCTGCCGAGAAGCTTAAAATGGTTCATCGCCTTACAGGGTTCGAGCCGTTGCATACGCAGGGACGTCTGCCTCCGGGAAGGAATAGGAAGCAGCATCTACGGTCTTGGCTTCGACATGGCCTTTCCGCTTTGATTTACTTGCATTACATCCTTAAACCGTGACAACTCTAGATGCCGGAATAAACCCGGCAAGGAAAACAGGATAAACATGAAAACGAGAATTCATCTTATGCTAATGCTCGGACTTGCGCTCACGCTCATTGGCGCCACGTTGATGATGGCCACACAGGCCGGGGCGGGACGCAATGCTCCTCCGCCCAGGCCGCAAGGCCCATGTGACATCTACGCCGCTGCGGGCGCCCCCTGCGTGGCCGCGCACAGCTCCACGCGCGCGCTGTACGCCTCCTACAACGGCCCGCTCTACCAGGTCATGCGCCAGTCGGACGGCAAGACCCTGGACATCGGCGTCGTCCAGCCCGTCGCGTCGCCGGTCCCGGATGCGGGCGGATACGCCAACGCGGCCGCGCAGGACGCGTTCTGCGCCAACACGTACTGCTGGATCACCACGCTCTACGACCAATCCGGCAAGGGCAACCACCTCATCCAGGCGCCCCGCGGCGGATTCAGCGGCCCGGCCATGGGTGGGTTTAACAACATCCCGGTTGCCGACTGGGCGCCGATTACGATCATGGGCCACAAGGCCTACGGCGTCTTCATCGCACCGGGCATGGGCCTCCGCTGGAATGACGCGAAGGGCACCGCAGTCGACGACCAGGCGGAGGGGCAGTACTGGGTCATTAACGGCCATCACTACAACTCCGGCTGCTGCTACGACTACGGCAACGCCGAAACCGACAGCCGCGACGACGGCAACGGCACCATGGAGACCACCTACTACGGCAACGCCACCGCCTGGTATCGCGGGCCCGATCCCGGCCCGTGGATCATGACCGACCAGGAGAATAACCTGGTCGGGTGCGTCAACGCGGATGGGTCCAAACTCTGCGCGAACCTGCCGAGCATCACCTGGCGATTCGTGACCGCGATCGCCAAGGGCGAACCGCACCACTGGACCTCCATGGGCGGCGACGCGCAGAAGGGCGCCCTCAGCGTCATGTTCGACGGACCGCGCGTCGACCACACCTATGACCCGATGCGCAAG
>JBGPBL010000168.1:0-2604 GCA_041481225.1 Sulfurifustaceae bacterium
CAAGGTGTTGAAAGAGAAGGGCTTAGCCACTTTCCGAGAATACTATGACTACGTCGTGGCGGATCCTACCGGAAAAGCCCTGGAAATACTTATTGACAGGATATCCACCAATCACACCTTCTTCTATCGCGAGCATGATCATTTCGAGTTCTTCCTCAAGACCGTATTACCCGCGATGAAAAACCAGCAGCAAGCGCGGAAAAATTTGCGAGTGTGGTGCCCGGGCTGCTCCTCGGGAGAGGAACCTTACACCTTGGCGTGGCTTCTGATGGAATTCTTCGGGCGGGACATTAACGCCTGGGATGTGGGTGTATTGGCCACCGACATTTCCTCCCGCGTTTTAGAGAAAGCTGCGGCAGGAATCTATGAAGCCGAAAGCGTCGAACGACTCCCCTCCTCCTGGAGTAAAAAATACTTTCACCGTCTACCCGACGGTCGCTTCAGCGCTAATGATGCGGTGAAAAAGCTGGTAACGTACCGGCGCTTGAACTTGATGCGTCAGGATTATCCCTTCAAAGGGAAATTCAGCGTCATCTTCTGCCGCAACGTGATGATTTACTTCGACCAACCCACACGCGCTGCTCTGGTGCAGCGGTTTCACCGTTACATGGAACCCGGAGGGTATTTGTTCATCGGTCATTCGGAAACTTTGGGACGGGAGGATTCTTATTTTCGGTACGTCCGGCCGGCAGTATATCAAAAGGTCTAATCTTTATGAACCAGAAAAAGCGCGTCCGGGTGCTGGTCGTTGACGATTCCGCTTTAGTCCGCGAAATTCTGGCCAAAGGTCTGGCCTTGGATCCGGAAATTGAGGTGGTTGGCTCCGCCGCTGATCCCTATATCGCGCGCGATAAAATAGTCGAATTGAATCCGGACGTATTAACCCTTGACGTGGAAATGCCCCGGATGGACGGTGTAGAATTCTTGCGCCGGCTGATGCCGCAGCATCCCCTGCCGGTGCTCATGGTCAGCGCTCTGACACAACGAGGGAAGCGCATCACTCTGGACGCTTTAGAAGCCGGGGCCGTGGATTTTGTCTCCAAGCCGGCCAGCGACGTGGCTCACGGCCTGAATGGGATGTTGGACGAACTCCGGACCAAAGTGAAAATGGCCGCCACTGTGAATGTCAGCGCCTGGAAGAAAAATGATTTTCAGGTTAAGCCCAAACCTCTCCTGGAAGCTAAAGCCCTGGAAGAATCCACCGATAAAGTGATTGCCATAGGCGCCTCCACGGGCGGCACTGAAGCCATCCGACATGTGCTGATGCAGTTGCCGCCAGATACTCCGGGGGTGGTAATCGTACAACACATGCCCGCTGGATTCACCAAGATGTTTGCCGAGAGACTGAACGAACAGTGCGCTATGACGGTCAAGGAGGCGGAGGGTGGCGATCGAATCTTAAGGGGTCGTGTGTTAATCGCGCCGGGAGATTACCATATGACCGTGCACCGATCCGGGGGGACGTACCTCGTCAAAGTGCAGTCTGGAGACAAAGTCTGCGGGCATCGCCCCTCGGTGGAGGTGTTGATGCAATCGGTAGCACGGAGCGTCGGTGCGAATTCCATCGGGGTTATGCTGACGGGCATGGGGCACGACGGCGCCGGAGGTATGCTGGCCATGCGCCAGGCGGGCGCACGCACGCTGGCGCAGGACGAAGCCACCAGTGTGGTTTTCGGAATGCCAAAAGTGGCCTGGGAACGGGGCGGCGCGGAGAGGTTGGTGCCGCTGCCGGCCATCGCCGGATCTTTGCATCATCTCCTGGCGGAGGCCGTGCGATGAACACTATTTACGTCGGTGTGGGCGAATGTGCTGTCAGCAATAATCCCAATGAGATGATCAAGACCATGGCTCTGGGGTCGTGTGTGGGCGTGATTGTATACTGGCCGGAACGCAAAACCGCCGGTCTGCTGCACGTGGCGTTGCCGGAGTCCGCCATTAACCTGAAAATGTCACAACAGCGTCCCGGCATGTTCGCCGACACCGGCATCCCGCAGCTTTTGCATGAAATGAAATGCAAAGGGTATGACGGCAAAGGCCGCTTGATCGTCAAGCTTGCCGGTGGCGCCAGTATCATGGATCCGAACAACACGTTTAATATCGGCAAGCGAAATATCCTCGCGGTGCGCAAAATCCTGTGGGCGTTTCACCTGGGCGCCATCGCCGAAGATATCGGTGCGAGCATCAGCCGCACTGTGAGTGTGGATCCGGGCACCGGAAAGGTCGTGATATCTTCACCCGGGCGAGGAGATTGGGAAATATGAGCCCTACATACGCCATTTCGCCGGTGGAAATGATTACCCGCCGGATTAACGAATTACCGCTTCTGCCGTCCGTGGTTCATCGCCTGTTGTCGCTGATGGGCAAAGAAAACCGCTCCGTGCAAGAGGTCGTCGCGGTAGTGGAAAACGACGCCGTCCTGACCGCCAGGGTATTGAAGGTCGCCAATTCAGCGGCTTTCGCCCGGGGAAATGTCATTGCCAGTCTGCACCGGGCCATTGTGCATCTGGGGGAAAAGACCGTGGTGGGCATCGCGGTGGGGTCATGTTCGCCGCAGATCTTCGACCGCCCCCTGGAAGGATACGACAGCGCCACCGGCGAGCTGTG
>JBGPBL010000169.1:0-2548 GCA_041481225.1 Sulfurifustaceae bacterium
CACAGCCAGAACGGTGAAAAGAATGAAACGAAGACAAGCAAACGCGAGAAACGCCACCGCCGGGGTGTCGATTCACCGAGACGGCGCTATATTGAATGGCGGTTACCATAATTTGGTCACTTGTTCAGAGCTTCCTTAGCGTATTCACTAAAGGATTCACCCATGTCTATTTCATCCGAAGATATCGTCCCGTTGAACCAGGTTCGCGCCAAATTTACGGAATTGGCGGAAGAGGTACGGGAAGGCAACGAGAAGATCGTTACCCGCAACGGGGAGAGTTATGTGGCCCTGATCGACGCCCGGCGTCTCGACCATTACCACCAGCTGGAACGCGAACACATCCACCTCACCTTGCTGGAGGAGGCGAGCCGGGGCTGGGATGATGTTCAGGCCGGTCGGCTCCTGAGCGCCGCCGAAACGCGGGCCAAGTACAAAAAATCCAAATCCCGCTGATTCGCCGCGAGCACCGGATGAGCCGCCGCACCGTCCGTATTGCAAAGAATTTCGACAAAAACCCGGCGGACATCCGCCGGTTTCTTGAGGAGCAGGAAGCTCCCCAAGAGTTTCAATCATTATGTATTGGCCAATTTGAGAATAGGACGCTCCGCCAATCCACCGGCTAAGATAGAGGATAAGCAGAGAAAAAAACTCACGGACGTGGAGGCGGGGGTGGCGGTGGGAGTGGCGGTGGGAGTGGCGCGTAGCGTGGCGCCGGGTAGCCCGGAATCAGGTTGCCCTTGGCATACATGCACTGCTGGTAGGCGATATCGTAGCGGCGCTGCAGGCTCATGGTGCTGGCGTTCGCGGCATTGGCGCCGGTGGCCGAGCCAACGATCAGGCCCGCCCCGGCCATGGACTCGGCAGAGCCCTCATGACCATGCCCCATGAGCGCGCCAGAGGCGGCCCCGATCGCGGCCCCGGTGGCCGCACCCGTCAGCACCTGTTCCCGCGCCACCTGGTTCGGATTAACGCCGAGTTGTTGCTGCGCGAAATCCCGGCAGATCGCGTTGTCCGCCCGAAACTGATCGAACGGTTTTCCGGGGCCGGGCATGACCGCCACGCTCGGCCCGGTCGGGATCGAGGTACATCCAGCCAGCATCACACCCAGCGTCACGCCCAGAATCGTATTATTCAGGTTCATCGCCGTGCTCCCTGTTCGAAGCTATTGGCTCGGCACACCCGCCGCGGGCGTCGCGGGCACCATTCTCCACCCGCCTGGGCACGACGGCACATAGGGATAATAGCCCTTGGCGGCGTCGCAGTAATACCAGTATTGCGCCGGTGGCGGTACGCTCGGCGCCGGCGCGCTTGGTTGCACGACTACGACCGGTGGTGGCGTGTATGGATCGGGATAGGGATAGACCCGCTGTGGGTAGAAGTACCACAGACCGGCGATAACCCACCACCAGCCCAGACGACCGTCGTGGTACTCGTGCTCCCAATGACCGCCGCGCCAATGATCGAGATCGCGCTCGTGGAAATGCCGGATATCGCCATGCCATGCACCCCGATTGTCATGCCGATCCCGATCGCGGCGGTCGTCGCGATCGGCGACGGCGGACAGTGACACGGTCAGGATAGAGAAAGCGAGCGCCCAGGTTATCGACTTGGTCATTTTCATGGTGGGTTTCCTCACAATGTTACGATGTTCCGTTACCGTATGGAAAAACAACGCCGTGGATGCCGGTCCGTTGACCTCGGTAATGATTCCACTTGGTAAATTTTTTGTAAAGGGCTCATCGCCTCACTGCTGCACCGGCGCACCGTTGACGATCACCACGCGATCACCCACCAGTCAGACTGGGGGCGGCGTTGAGGGTAAAGAGTTGTTGGGTGCTGTCGTTCATGCGAACAGCGACGTGGTAGCGCATTACCTTGTGGGCGTTTTTCTCAATCTCGTTGCCAGCGAGGGCGCCGCCCACAACCCCGGCCACGGTGGCGAGTTCCTTGCCTCGGCCCTGGCCGATCTGATGACCGAGGATGCCGCCAAGCAGGCCGCCAGATAAGGCACCGCCGCCCGAGGCGGAACCTTTTTCCGTGAGGCCTTCAATAGATTCCACCACGCCGCAGTTGGTGCATGACAATACGGAAGGCAGTGGGGGCGGCGCTGTCGCTTCGGCACTCGCGACCGGCGTGACGGGTGCGCGCACTTTAGCTGCTATCCGCTTATGAATGGGCGCCGTCGCGGCAGCGGGTGGCGCCTCGGATACCGCGGGTGTTTCCGGCGGCTCAACCGGCGACACAGTAGGTGCACGCGAGATTGCCTCGGTCACGATTGTGGCAGCAACCGCGCCTACCGTGAGCGCGGACGCGGCAACGATTGCGATGAGTTTTTTCTTACCGTCAAGACCTATCATTATTGGCTCCTAGCGGACAATAATAAGATTGCAGTTACGTTGTGACCTTTGTCGCAGCTGTTTCCGGAGCATTCAGCAATGCTGCGCCGGACAGATTATGCACCGCGCTTTCCTTCTCCGAAGAAAAAGGACGGCCGTGCTTCTCGCGCCATTGCTGCATCTGCTCGCGCTGCGCGTCGGTCAGGACAGCA
>JBGPBL010000170.1:0-2512 GCA_041481225.1 Sulfurifustaceae bacterium
AGCCAGTTGTAATTGTTTCCAGAACCTCATTTGGTTTGCTGCGGATTTCGAGGTGCCACTCGGTTGGCTATTTGGATACCATGTGTGCATGCACGATAAGTCGTTTTGGCGCAGGTCCTATGTACGCGGGGGGATAGCAAGTCACCAGTGTTAGAACTGCGGTATCGGTTGGCTCCAAGACTTCGGTTTGGTTAGGGCCGACCACCTCGGAGAAATCCACTAGATAGCGATGGGAACTATCTAGCGTGGTTAGAGTGATCTCGTCATTCTTTTCGATCTTGTTTAGATTTCTGAAGAACGTGTCGCGATGGCCTGCGATCCCGACATTACCCAGTTGCCCAGGTAGCGCGGTTTCCAGAATGTGCCCGACTCCGCGCCGCAAGGCGCGATTGCCCGTTCCTTCGACAATCATTACAGAAATACCAATTCTTGGTATGGCGAGTTGGCCAAGTGGAGAATCTGCTTCGCCAGTCATCGCCAAGCTTCCAGCGCCGGGAGCTGTCACGTGCACGGGTGATGGAACGTTCGCGAGGGGATTGATACTCGCCGCTGATGACGTCGCTTCGTTCACCGCCCGTTGAAATCGTTGAGTCTGATAGCCCTGGTAGATTCTTGCGTCAAGCATCGCGTATCCATAGGCGCCTAGCGCAATGATGCCAATGACGAATAGAATATTTCGGCTCCAACGCGGCAACCGATGGGCGCCTTTCGAACCCGCTGACCGCAGTCGAATGCATGGTTTCATGGCTGATTGCCTTTGGCTGCGGGTAAGGATTCGATATTCGAAGGCGCGTAATAGCCGGCGCGCGTGCGGACGACTAAGCGTCCATCACGCAGCGCATTTGTTTTCACTTTGATACTTCGATAAGTCCCATCTTGTTTTCTATTCGAAGAGACATAAGACACCGCATATTGGTTGCGAATCTCAAGCGCGATTCGCTCACAGATCGTGACAACATCCTTTGTTGATTCCGGCATGAAGGCCTCGCCACCGGTAGCCTTGGCAAGTTCCATCAACGCATGCGGATTCCGGTCTGGATCGTCTGGATCGAAGAGGCCTATGGTGTAAATTATTGCATCCGATTTCACAGCCTGAACCACGAGTTCAGACAAGGTGTGCTTGCTGGCGTTATCGCCACCATCGCTGACAACAATCAGCGCTTTCTTGTCGTGGCTTCCAGCTTTGAGGTGTTCCAGCGCGTATGAAATGGCGTCGTAAAGCGCCGTCCTGCCAGATGCGTTGATATTGGATAGTGCCTGCTCCAATTGCGCCGGTTGATCCGTGAAGGGTGTGCTTTGCGGCAGGCCAAATGACACGGTATCGTTGAAGTTGACTACGAACATTTCATCTTGCGAATTGCTGGCGCGGGCAAATGCCAGGGCAGCGGTGATGACTTCAGGACGTTTTGCTTTCATGCTTCCGCTGTTATCGACAACCAAACCTAGTGTGACAGGAATGTCTTCGTGGATAAACGATTCAACTTCTTGGAGAACCCCGTTTTCGAAAATCTGGAAGTTATCTTTATCGAGGCCTCCAACAAGAGTTCCTTCACGGCTTCGCACTGTCATATGCAAAACGACTAAGTTCACATTGGATCTGATCTCGAATTGGTTTGCTTGACCCAACCAATTGTATGGATATTCGTGAGCGCAGATGATGTTTGGGATAACCGTTATTAGGGCGAGCGAGAACACACAAAGAAACAGACCGGCAACTGGTTTACGTGATTGTGAACGTCCAAGGTGTCCTCCCATGTTCTCACCATTTTCCGCAATCTCAGCACTCGATCCCGAGGGCCCGCCCAGCTTGCCAAAGCCGGAAGGTCTATGCCGTCAGCAGTCTTGATGGGCAGGCCCTTTGTGTCTATATCATTTGCTCACTTAGCTGGCTCGCCTGGTCACGATTAGAAGACCGAAAGCTGCGGCCAACGACAGCAACCCAATCAACCCCACGAGCGGCATTGAGCTGGCCGTCTTCGGCAAGCTTGCCACCTGTGGAGGTGCGGACTCGAATACTCTACTTATGGGCAACTCCTCGCCGCTTGGTTCTTCAGCCATGAGGGGCGCCTTCTCCAACTCCACAGCAGGCTGACCCGCGGGCGACGTGGTAATCTCCGGTGCCAGCGCAGTTGGCATCGATGGTATCGGCTCACCAGTTAACTTTGCCAACTCGATGGCCCTTGCCTTTGGGTATACGAATTCATGCCCCCGGGTGGTGCCAGGATGGAACCATGCTTTGATGGCTCCCGGTGAGCCAGTGGCTCGTTCCTCGAACCTCATGACCGTGTTTTCGGGCGCCTCCAAGCGGTAATTTGGAATTGCCAGAATTGTCGCGTAAACGTGTGTTTGGTCTTCATTGAAGATCTGGACGATGTCGCGGTCGGACGGCGAATCCAGCAGCTTGAACACGTATGTACCAGCGGGCAGGACCTGCCCGCCTGGAATCTCAAACGGCGCGCTGAATGTTAAAGTCGTCTTCTTGCCCCACACGTCATCTGCTACTGTCAGCTTG
>JBGPBL010000171.1:0-2511 GCA_041481225.1 Sulfurifustaceae bacterium
ACCAAACCCGTCGGCAAAGGCACCGGACTTGGTCTATCTCTATCTTATAGCATCGTGCTGAAACACCACGGCCGTATCGACGTGACCAGCACCCCCGGTCGGGGCACCACCTTCCGGGTGTGGGTGCCGGTGGGGCAGACGAGCGAGAACCAATAGACATCGGTTCGTGGACAGGGAGCGTGTGTGATCAACAAGACAACAAGCCTGCGCATATTTTTCGTGGCTGTGGTGTGCCTGATGGCTTTCCTCGCGTCCGGACTCATCCTTTGGGTGGCGGCACAGGCGGAACATGAGGCACAGGCGGTCCGCTGGAACAGCCTGGCGATGCGTGTGGCTGAACTCACCATTCGCGCCAGCACGGCAGCGGCGCGTGAGCGCGGCCGCACTGCCAGTCTTCTTAGCCGGCCGCAGCGGGGGACGCGGGCCGCTCGAGAAGAACTAACGGTATTGCGACACCAGTTCGATGAGTTCCACCGCGAGCTCGGCGCGCTGGCAGACACGGTGGCGGGAGAAGTACCGGACCATCCCATGACGGAGAACATGGCTGCGCTCCGGCAGCGGTACACAGATCTGGTACAGGCGCGGCAGAAGGTCGACGATACGCTGTCCGGGAACGGACGCCAGATGGAAGTGGTGGCCTGGCGGAGCACGGTAACGCAGTACATCGATGCGCTGACGCACGCGCAGCGCGACAATTTCATGGTGTCGGGCGCGGATGGCGTCTCGCTGGGCAAGTTGTTTTTCCTTCTGGAGAACACCCATCGGGCGAGCGAATATACCGGGCGGGAACGTGCGCTCATCGCGGCAGTGATTACCGCCGGGCAACCGCTGCGTTCCGGTGAACTGGCAGAACTGCGGGATTATCGCGCCTACGTCGAGGAGAGTCTCTCGATCCTCGGTGATCTGACCAACCGTCCCGGCGCCGAGGTCCTGCACCGCCAAGTGCGCCACATCCACGATGCATTCTTCGGTCGCTTAGAACGCGTGCGCGAGGGGGTGTACCGCGCCAGCCGCGAAGGGAGGCCGTATCCGTTGTCGAGCGAGGCGTGGTACGCCGAGGCCACGCAGGTGATCGACGAGATCGCGATGCTCTCACACACGATTAGCGAGGACAGCCTCGCGCACCTTGATAGAGTGGCGCGCACGGTTGGGATCACACACAACCTTATGGTCGCAGCGGGCATTCTTATGCTCGGGTTTGTCGCGCTGACCGTGGTGGGTGTGCGGCGCCGGGTCTTGCAGCCGCTCGATGCGCTGGTCGAGACATCGCGCAGCATCGCGCGCGGTGATCTGGCGGAACCCGTGCGGCCGCTGCGCCACGACGAGATCGGCGTGTTGGCGCTGGCCTTCGACGACATGCGCCAGGCATTGCAACACGACATGCAGACGATTCGCGCCGCCGAGGCGGTCGTGCGTGAGCAGGAATTGCGCCTGCACCATATCCTCGATATGGCCGGCGATGCCATCATCAGCATCGACGAACACCAGTCGATTCTTCTGTTCAACAAGGCAGCCGAACGCATCTTCGGATACCGGGCTGACGAGGCGCTGGGCCAGCCGATTGACATCCTGATCCCGGAAGAGGTGCGCGGCCGGCACCACGGGCACGTGCAAGGGTTTGCTGAAGAGGCCTCCGACGCGCGCATCATGCGGGAGCGTGGCCACCTTCATGGACGACGCCGGGACGGCAGCCTGTTCCCGGCCGAGGCGAGCATTGCCAAGATGCGGGTGGATGGCAGACTCATGTTTACCGTGATTCTGCGCGATATCTCCGAACGGAAAGCGGCGGAGAATCAACTTCAACGTTTGGGGCGGGTTCTCGATGACGCGGTTAGTGAGATATATATATTCGATGCGCGCACACTGTCTTTCGTTTTCGTGAACCAGGGAGCGCAGCGGAATCTAGGGTTTACCATGGACAAATTGCGGCACATGACGCCGCTCGATCTCAAACCGCTGTACACGCGTGTGGCGTTTGACGAGCTGCTTGAAAAACTGCGCGCAAGCACGGATCAGCGGGCTGTCTTTGAGACTGTGCACCGACGCAAGGATGGCTCGCTGTATCCCGTCGAGGTGCGTTTGCAGTATTCAAAGAATGAGACGGTGCCAGTCTATGTGGCAGTCATTGAGGATATTTCCGAGCGTCGGAAGGCAGAAGAACTCCAAGCACGGTTAATCGCGATTATTGAGAGCAGCACTGATATCATCGGTACGGCGGATCCTCACGGGAATATTCTTTATCTCAATCTGGCAGGTCGCCGTTTCATGGGCCTGGGCAAATCCGACATCGTCACAAATCTTCGTATTTCAGACTTCCATACGGCCTGGGCGCTGTCGCAAGCAATGCACGAAGGGATACCATACGCGATCCGCGACGGCTTTTGGCACGGTGAGTCAGAGTTGCACAACCCAGCCGGTCAAACAATCGCTGTCTCGCAGCTCATCCTGACGCACAAGGACACTCAGGACCGACCGCTGTATCTCTCCAGCGTCATGCGCGACATTTCCGAG
>JBGPBL010000172.1:0-2511 GCA_041481225.1 Sulfurifustaceae bacterium
CACAATGAGGACGATGCCTTCAACATCCACGTGATAGGCATGTGGCTGGGCTTCGTCATCAGCGCAATGGTGGTGGCCTATTTCGTGGTGCAGATGGCGCAGGCGGTGCGGCAGCGCGACGAGATGCTGGTGCGTGTGCGCGAGGAGATCCTGCGCAACGAACGTATCGTGGCGCTCGGCACACAGGCGGCCGGCGCGGCGCATGAGATGGGGACGCCGCTGTCCACGATGGCGGTGGTGATCGGCGAACTGCAACACGATGCCGCGGCCAATCAGCCCGCGTTGCGCGACAGCCTGGCCATACTCGACGAGCAGGTACGCGGTTGCAAACGCATACTCGACAAGATCATGGCGAATGCGCAGGACAGCGGCGCGGCAGTGTCGCGTCCCGTGGATGAGTTGATGGCGGAAGTGCTGGACGAATGGCAACTGTTGCGCCCCACCGCACAATATCGTTACGACAGCGGCAGTGCTCAGCCTGCTCCGCGCATCAGCGTGGATGTCACGCTGCGCGCCGCATTGATGAATCTGCTCAACAACGCCGCAGATGCCAGCCCGAAAACCATCGAGATACGCACCCGCTGGGATGCCGCCAATTTCACACTGGAGATTCGCGATCATGGCAACGGACTGAACGATGAGGCCGCGCTCAAAGCCGGTTCGGCGTTCTTTACCACCAAGAAAGAAGGGCGCGGACTGGGACTATTCCTCGCCAACGCCACCATCGAGCGCATGGGCGGCACGGTGCGCCTGTTCAACCGCGAGGAAGGCGGCGCGACCACCGAGTTGACGTTGCCGGTAGCCGGCACGAACACATGACCCCGAACGCGCGCATGAACGGAGGAAACGCATGACTAGCCCGCACGAAGAATCCGCCTCGCTGTTGCTGGTGGATGACGACCTCACCTTCTGCAAGGTGCTGAGTGCCGCGCTGGAAAAACGCGGCTTTGCCGTCACGGTGGCGCACAGCGTGGAACAGGCGGTTCCGCTGGCGGAGGGCAATCCGCCGGAATTCGCGGTGGTGGACCTGAAAATGAGCGGCGCACCGGGGCTGGCTCTGGTCAAGGTATTGCACGGCCTCGATCCGAACACGCGCATCGTGGTGCTGACCGGTTATGCCAGCATCGCCACCGCCGTCGAGGCGATCAAACTGGGCGCGACCCAATACCTTGCCAAACCTGCCAATGCGGATGAGATCGTTGCGTCCTTCAACCATGTGCCTGACGGCAATGCCCCGCTCAAAACACAACCCACAAAGATCGAGAATCTGGAGTGGGAGCATATCCAGCGTGTGCTGCGCGAGCATGACGACAACATTTCGGCCACCGCACGCGCCCTCAACATGCACCGCCGCACGCTGCAGCGCAAACTGACCAAGCCTCCATTGCGTAACGAGTAGGCTGATGCCGAACCGGCCACGCGTACGGATTCTTTGAATCGCCAATAATGGTTTAGAATGGGCGGCAAGTTTGCCGCAAACCACCATCAATTGAACCGAAGAGATTACCAATGACTGACGAAAGTACGCGCTCCAGGCTCAAGCACGCTGTTGCAAACCTCGATTCTTTGCCCGCGATGCCGGTCATCGCCCAGAAGTTACTGGCGCTGCCGCTGGATACGGAAGAAGGCGAGGCGAAACTGCTCAAGCTGATCGGCCAGGATCCGCAAATCTCGGCAAAGATCATCAGCCTGGCCAACTCGCCCATCATGGGCGTTTCGCGCAAGGTAGGCGTGGTGGCGGATGCGGCCATGTTGCTCGGCCTGACCCGGATCAAATCGGTGGCGATCGGTATCGCCTCGATGTCCAATCTCTCGAAACTCCCGCCGGGCAGGCATTTCAAGCCTCAGGATCTGTGGTTGCACTGCATGACCATCGCCATCGCGATGCGTACCATCGCGAAATGGATGCCAGCCCGCATCCGTCCGAAAGAAGACCATATCTTTCTGGCGGGATTGCTGCACGATATCGGGTTCATGGCACTGCACCACATTGATGCCACCTTGAGTGACGAATTGCACCATCAGATCCACTTGCAACCCAAACGCTCAATACTGGAAATCGAACTCGAAACGCTGGGTATCACCCATTGTTATATCGGAGCGCAATTAGGCAGACACTGGAACCTGCCCGAGGAGATCGTCACCGTGCTGGGCTATCACCATCCGCCCTATGTCGAAGAGATCGCGGAAGACCAGCCTCTGGTGCGCCTGGTCAACGTGGCCGAAAAGATCCTGCCCGACTTCGGCATCACCGAACACCCCGGCGGTGATATCCAGGAATACGAGTGGCTGGAATTGGGCATAGCCCTGTCGGACGTCGAAGAGATCTGCAGCCAGGCCAACGAACTTGCGGTGCAAACGGCTCAACTCGGCGATACGATATAGCCGCAGGCCGTAACGGCCTGCCCCCGCGTCTCGCCAACGCCGTTTAATTCTCCTGCAGCAGCCTGTTGATCCCGGTCAATGACTCGATGATGTTGCGCAATGCCCAGCTGTATTCGTTTCTGAATA
>JBGPBL010000173.1:0-2508 GCA_041481225.1 Sulfurifustaceae bacterium
CCGGCTTCTACACTATTGCAGAAGAAAGCCGATACCACCACCCCAACCATACAAGCGGACGTTCAACGTGAAGTTAAGGGGCGCCGCGCTTTTGCGGCAGAATCTTCCCCCAATAAAATTGACACCTGATTAAGCCAACTGATTTTCATACATTGCTGGCGATACGTAGTTTAAAGACGAGTGCATTCTACTGTGGTTATAGAAAGGAATATAGCTGCGCAATACCGAGAGCAGTTGATTGTCTTCGCGAAAGGTGTTGCCGTGAATCACATCCGCTTTCATTGAATGGAAGAAAGACTCCATGAACGCATTATCTGTCACCTTGCCGGGACGATTCATGCTCTGGGTAATCTGTAACTGCGCCAAGCGCTCCCGGAAAGCATTGGCATAATATTCGATGCCGCGATCCGTGTGGAAGATGAGCCCGGGTGGCGGGTGGCGCTTGGCTACCGCATGATTGAGTGCGCGCAAGGTCAGCACAACATTTCGCTGCTGCCCTAAAGCCCAACCAATGATGCGCCGTGAGCACCTGTCCATCACCACCGCCAGATAACGGTAGATCGAACCCACCTTGAGATACGTGATGTCAGCCACCCACACCTGATTCAACGCTGCTGCCGGATGTTCATACTGTTGATTGGGTAAGCTGCCGAAGAACTTCTTCAGATTGGGCGAGGTATAGCGCAGGGTAGCCCATCGACCCTTGATGCATAGCCGACGCATCAATCTGGCCACACGGTTTTCACCTACAGACACGCCCAACTCCCGCAAACGTTGATATACCCTGGGGCTGCCGTATGTGCCGCGGCTGGCCTGATGCACTTGTCTGATCTTGCCGGTCAAAGATTCATTCTCCTGCGTACGTGCACTGGGGCCGCGAGAGCGCCAGGCATAGTATCCGGCACGGGTAACGCCATACACCCGGCACATTAATGCGATGGACATATTTTGCCGGTTTACTTCGATGAACTCGAAGATTTCCGATTTCGTTCGGAAGTAAACCGGATGGCTTTTTTTAGGAGTTCATGCTCCTGCTGCAACAGCTTGTACTTCTTCTCCAGATCGCGCAGCCGCTTGAGTTCCGCAACGGTCTCGTCATCCAGCTTGATACCTTTGGTCACGATCAATCCCTCCCTGGCTTGTTTGCGCCATCGTGACAGCATGAAGGGATGGATGTCCAGTGCCTCGGCGACATCCTGAATCAGGACATCGGGAAGCTCACTTAAACGTACTGCGGTTGCCTTGAAGTGCATGCTGTAACGATGCACTTTTGGCAGACTTGATTTGCCCATGAAACACCTCCGTTCCGTTAGGGGGAGGTGTCAACTAATTTAGGGGAAGGTTAGCACCCAGCTTGAATGCAGGGTTAGGTGTGCATTTGGTTTGACCCCTATTGTTTCCGAAAGCCAAGAGCTACTGAATGAGCCCGGTTGGCTTGTCGGCAGGCAATGTGGAGACGTAAAAGTAGCGCGGCTCTTCGTCGATGAAGAGATCGATCACGGAGGACTGGGAACGGCTTTCTCCGGGAGCAATTTCCGCCCGACCGGCCATCTCGGCGCTGCCAATCTGGACGCCGTAGCGATCGAACACTAACATTCTGGCTGCGGGGTGGATCGTTTTGGCCGTGCTGTTTTCCATCACCAGCTTGTATTCGTAGCTCTTCGTACCGTTTTGATTCAGTACCGTAAAGACGATGTTCTTGAGGTAGGGGCTATTGATATTGAGCACCTTGTCCGGCACCAAGTCGAGCAGGTGCGGAAGCCGCCCTTTCGTCATCTCCGACACTATTTTCCTGGTCCGCTCCAGTTCAGGTCCTGTTTGGTTCAGCTCCTGCCGGGCCTTGGCGAGTTCGGCTTGCAGCGCGTCGTTTTCCCTGACAAGGCCGCTGATGCTCACGACGGAGAATATAATCACGATCAACAGCACCAACAGGGAAACGGAAAGGGCGACCGTCAGCGCCAGTCTGCGACTTACCTTGTGAAGGGCCGAACTCGATCGGTATGAATGGCTGCGCGCAGAATGGCGCGCGGCGGGCGCGCGCGAGGGATCGGGCCGCGCGTCTTCAACGACGGGTTCGTCGAGCGTTTTTTCGTCCATTGCCCAGCCTCACTGTCAAAAAATGCCCTGTTTCCGCCCGAGAAGCCTACGGGGCGGCATGCAAAATACGGATCGCATCGGCTCAACGTAGCCGGTTTTGAGTCTAGTACATGCCTGCCGATGTTCCCGCCACGCCCCGGCGAACAATAAAGGAGATAGATTCATTTTACCAGACCTTGCCGACATTCTTTCTCTTCTCTGACCCATTTTTACTCTGACCCATTTTTACGCTGCCTTCCGGAGCCGCGCCGCTCTACCCTGCAGAATCAAAGGGGGCGAGCTTCGGATTGTTTTTGTTGTACTCTTTCATTGCGTAGGCTCCTTGGTAAATATTTTTCGAAGCTGACCCTTTAGTCCTTTAAACAGTATGCCGAACAAGCCAGCGATGGCTAGTACTAACACGAATTGCCA